>DATBUS010000126.1:0-24358 GCA_036515815.1 Luteimonas sp. | reverse complement strand
TGCGGCCTGCACGCGGTTGCAACCAGGGCCGCGGCCAGCGCCGCGACCGCGATGTGTCGCCTCATCATCCAGCCCCCTGTGGCTACGGGGGACACATCCTGGACGCGATCGATGACGCTAAGGCTTCGGTTCCGGGTCAGTCTTCGCACCGGCGGGCGCCGCGGCCGGTTCGGCCGCGCGCAGCTCCGCCGCCCGCACCAGCACCGGGGGTGGCGCGAGCTCTTCGGGCGTCAGGAAGATGCGGCGCCGACGCAGCCACTCGCCCGCCGTGCGCGATGCACCCAGCGCCACGATCGGGATCGCGAGCAGCAGCCCCAGCACCACCGGCGACATCCAGGCGAGCAGCGCCGGCGAGATCATCCACGCGGCCACCGCGGCGATGGCACCGGCGACCGTCAGGCCGCCGTACAGGCGCAGCAGTTCGCGCAACGGCAGCACGCCGTCGTCGCGGCGCTGCGCTTCCCAGCCGGAATCCTTGCCCGCCAGCACCTCGGCCACGCCGCGCGACTGCACCCACATCGTCACCGGTGCCATCAGCGCGGCCAGCACTGTTTCCAGCAGCATGCCGAGGAAGGCACGGAAGGGACCGCCACAGCCGCGCCGCATCGCGGGGTCGGTGATCGTGGCCAGCCAGCCCATCAGCTTCGGCGAGAGCAGCATGAACATCGTCACCACGAACACGGCGATGAAGCGGTTCTCGTCCTGCTCGCGCCAGTAGGCGGTGGGCGTGAAGCCCTCGAGCGAGAACTGCCCCCAGGTGAAGCCCGCATGCAGCAGCGGGATCGACACGCCCACGATCATCAGCATCGCCCACATCGGCGCGGTGAAGTAGTGGCCGATGCCGATCATGAGGTGCCAGCGGCTGACCCAATGCAGGCCGCGGCCGGGCAGCACCGCGCCGTGCTGCAGGTTGCCCTGGCACCAGCGGCGGTCGCGCACCAGCATGTCGGTGAGCGACGGCGGACCTTCCTCGTAGCTGCCGCCCAGGCCCGGGATCATGTGCAGCGCCCAACCGCCGCGGCGCATCAGCGCGGCCTCGACGAAGTCATGGCTGAGCACGGTGCCGGCAAAGGGCTTGATGCCACGCAGTTCCGGCAGGCCCGCGCATTCGGCGAACGCACGCGTGCGCAGCATCGCGTTGTGGCCCCAGTAGTTGCTCTCCGCGCCATGCCACCAGGCCACGCCATAGGCGATCACAGGCCCGTAGAGGCGGCCAGCGAACTGCTGCATGCGCGCGAACAGGGTGCTGCCGTTGACGATCACAGGCAGGGTCTGGATGAGCGCGACATCGGGATGACGCTCCATCGCCGCCGCCAGCCGCACCAGGGTGTCGCCGGACATCAGGCTGTCGGCATCGAGGATCAGGAACTGCGGCCAGGCCGCGCCCCAACGCCGCACCCAGTCGGCGATATTGCCGGCCTTGCGCTCGTGGTTGCTCTCGCGCAGCCGGTAGTGGACGCGGGCGCCCGGTCCGAGACGCGCGCGCAGCGCCAGGAATGCGGTGGCCTCGGCGGCCTGGATGTCGGGGCGCCGGGTGTCGCTCAGCACGAAGAAGTCGAAGCGCCCGAGCTGCCCCGTGGCCGCTAGCGATTCATGCATCGCCTGCAGGCCGGCCATCAAGCGCTCCGGGTCCTCGTTGTAGGTCGGCATCAGCAGCGCGGTCGGCGTCGACACCTCCGGCAACGGGCCGTGCGCATGCATGCCCAGGCGCAGCGGCCGCCGCTGCAGCAGCAGCACGAACCCCGCGATCGCGCCGACGAAGGCCTGCACGATCCATGCGAACAGGGCCACGAACAGCAGCAGCAGAAGGCCTTCGAGCACGTCGATGCCGTCGCCGCGCAGCAGCCACCACATCTGGTAGGTGGCCACCAGTGTGAGCAGCACCACGCTGCCGATCACGCCGAAGCGGCGCCAGCGCATGTTCGGCGGCGTGGTGGGGCGATGCGGATTCGCCAGGCGGCCGCGGTCGAGTGCCTGCACCGGCATGGCCATGGGGGCGTCCGGCGGCAGCGGCGGCAGCGGCGCCGGCGCGACCCGGGTCGCGCCGGGCGGCACATCCTCGGGGGTCACGGGGTCCACCGCGACAACCAGGTTTCCGACAGTCGGCCGGCGTCTCCCTCGAGCCACATCCGCATCTCCACCGCCGGCGCATCGCCCGGCAGCAGCTCGAGGCCGACCCGCCAGCCGCCGGTGGCGGGATTCGGGTAGGCGGTCGCATTGCGCAGTTCACCGACGTTCGCCGCCGCCTGCACGCGCACCGCGCCACCACCCGCCGGCAGTGCACCGCCGGCGAAGTCGACCAGGTACTGGCGTCCGGATGCACCGTCCAGCGCGCCACTGCGCGTGGCCACCACGCGGGCCAGTCCCGGGTTCCAGTCATGCCCGGGCGACCAGTGCAGCCGGTAGCGCCAGCGGTGCTCGCGTCCCGGCGCCAGCGGCGCACGCGGGCGCCAGAAGGCGACGATGTTGTCGGCGTATTCGTTCGCGGTCGGGATCTCGACCAGGTGTACCTCGCCCTCGCCCCAGGGGTCGAGCGGCTCGACCCAGCAGCCGGGCCGCTTCTCATAGCCCGCCTCGATGTCCTGGTAGTCCTCGAAGCGGCGCTTGCGCTGCATCAGGCCGAAGCCGCGCGGGTCGCGGTCCTGGAAGCCGCTGTGTTCGACGTTGCGCGGGTTGCGCAGTGGCCGCCACGCCTGCTCGCCGCTCCCGGCCAGCATCGCCAGGCCATCGGAGTCATGCACGGCCGGGCGCGGATCGTCGATATCGCCACGGTCGTGGGCGTCGAACTCGTACATGCTGGTGAGTGGCGCGATGCCGGCGTTGGCCAGCGCCACGCGCGGATACAGGCGGGCATCGACCTCGAACACCGTGTCTTCGCCGGGAGTGATCGCGAAGCGGAAGGCGCCGGCCACGCTGGGTGAATCGAGCAGGGCGTGCACCACGGCCTGCGTGGCCCCGGCGGCCGGCGTCTCCAGCCAGAAGGCCCGGAACACCGGGAACTCCTCGGGCCCGGGATCGCCGCTGCCCAGCGCGAGGCCACGCGCCGAGAGGCCGTAGCCCAGCCCGCGTGCGATCGCGCGGAAGTAGCTCGCACCGAGGAAGGCGGCGATCTCGTCGAGCCGTCCGGCCTGGTGCACCTCGCCGTGCAGGCGGAAGCCGGCAAAGCCGATGTCGCGGCCGGGGGGTGGCGAAGGCACGCCATGGTCGAAGCGGAACAGCTCGCGCGCATAGGGAAACGGCCGCGCACGCGCAGCTTCCACCACGTGCATGTCCACGCGGTCCAGGAACATGTAGCCGCGGTGGAAGAACTGGGCCTCGAAACCGCGGCCCTCGCCCGCCCAGAGCGCCCGCTCCGGGCGATAGCGATAGTCGCGGTAACGGTCGTAGCCGAGGCCGGTCAGCACCTGGGGCAGCTCGCGCGACGGCGCGCTCCAGGGCGCACGCGCAAGCGCGGCGGCCAGCCCGGGGACCGTATCGGGTCCGAACGCCACCATGGCGTCCCGCGCGGCGCGCACGCCGCCGGGCAGCGCGGCGGCCACGGGCAGGGACAGGCCCGCGAGCAGGAGTTGGCGACGATGCAAGTGGGGACCGGGATCAGTGGAACGGGCGGCGGAATATAGCGCGCGGAGGGCCCGTTTCTTCACGCCTGACTAACGTTCCCTGGCGTGCGTGACATCGGGGCGACATCCCGCGTGCCATCCTGCCGCGCCCCCTCTTCCGCGCACGCGCATGCCGACCACCACGCCGCTCGTCTGGGAAGCCACGATCGCGCTGATCATCGGCCTGCTGGCCTTCGACTACTTCTTCCACGTCCGCAAGGCGCACGCCCCCAGCCTGCGCGAGGCCGCGATCTGGTCCGCGCTGTACGTCGGCATCGCGCTGCTGTTCGGCGTGGCGGTGTGGACCTGGGGCGGCGCCGACATGGGCGCCGAGTACTTCTCGGGCTACATCACCGAGAAGGCCCTGTCGATCGACAACGTCTTCGTGTTCCTGGTGATCATGTCGAGCTTCAAGGTGCCGCGCGAGGACCAGCAGAAGGTCCTGCTGTTCGGCATCACCTTTGCGCTGATCGCGCGCACGGTGTTCATCCTGCTGGGCGCGGCCCTGATCGAGCGCTTCTCGTGGGTGTTCTACCTGTTCGGCCTGGCGCTGCTGGTCACCGCCGGCAACCTGCTGGCGCCGGACGACCACGACGAGGACCGGCCCAACATCGTCGTGCGCCTGGTGCGCCGGATGTTCCACTCCAGCCCGCACTACGACGGCGACCGGCTCTTCACCACCTACCAGGGCCGGCGTGCGCTCACGCCGATGCTGCTGGTGATGCTGGCCATCGGCGGCACCGACATCCTGTTCGCCTTCGACTCCATCCCGGCGATCTTCGGCCTGACCCAGAACGTCTTCATCGTGTTCACGGCCACCGCGTTCTCGTTGCTTGGCCTGCGCCAGCTCTACTTCCTGGTCGGCGGCCTGCTCGAGCGGCTGGTCTACCTGTCGCTGGGCCTGGCGGCCATCCTCGGTTTCATCGGGGTGAAGCTGGTGCTGCATGCACTGCACGAGAACAGCCTGCCCTTCATCAACGGCGGCCAGCCGGTGCCGGTGATCGAGATCAGCACCTGGACCTCGCTGGTGGTCATCGTGGGCATCCTGGCGGTCACTGTGATCGCCTCGCTTTCGAGCCCGAAGGGCAAGGCGAAAGTGGCCGTCTCGGGCCTGCGCAACCGCGTGGCGGCCTACCTGGATCTCCCGCCCATAGCTCCGGCGGCGCTGCGCGAGCAGTCCTTCCGCGAGCTGCGCGCGGCCTGGTCGCGGGTGGACGCGCTGGAGCCGCGCTTCAAGGCCATGGTGAAGCGCCCCGACGTCCTGCAGGCCGACCTGCACCGCGCCTGCGACACGCATGCCAGGGCGACGGGCGTGCCGCTGGCGGACTGCGCACTGGACCTGCCGATGCCGCCGCCCGACGCGGACGGCGGCACTGGCGGCTGATCATTCCGTCGCGGACGCAGCCGCGACCGGCGCGCTCTCCTCGCGCCAGCCACCGCCCAGTACGCGGTAGAGGGTCACGCGGTTGGCCTGCTCGGCCAGGCGCGTGGCCACCAGCGCCTGCTGCGCCGAGTACAGCGTGCGCTGCGCGTCGAGCTGCGCGAGGTAGCTGTCGAAGCCGGCCTCGAAGCGCGCGCGGGCCAGGGATTCGGCACGGGTCGCCGCTTCCACCAGGTCCTCCTGCGCCGCGACCTGCCGGGCCAGCGTCTCCGACAGCACCAGCGCGTCGGCCACCTCGCGGAAGCCGGCCTGGATCGCCTGCTCGTACTGCGCCAGTGCGATGTCGCGGTCGGCGGTGGCGACGCCCAGCGCGGCGCGCAGGCGGCCGCCCTGGAAGATCGGCAGGTTGATGCGCGGGACGAAGCTCCACACCCGTGTGCCGCTGTCGAACAGGCCCGACAGCTCGCTGCTGGCCGAACCCACGCTGCCGGTCAGCGAGATCGACGGGAAGAACGCCGCCCGCGCGGCCCCGATGTCGGCACTGGCCGCGCGCAGCCGGTGTTCGGCGGCGATCACGTCCGGGCGCCGCAGCAGCAGGCCGGCATCGAGTCCGGCCGGCACCGGGGCGAGCCCGGTGACCGCGCCGACGCTGGCGTCGGGCAGCAGCGAGGCAGGCACCTGCGCGCCGGCCAAGAGGTCGAGCGCATTGCGGTCCTGCTGGACCTGGCCGGTGAGCCGCGCGACGTCGGCCTCGGCCATCGCCACCTGGGTGCGCACCTGCTCGAGCTCCAGCGCCGAGGTGGCGCCGTGCTCGAAGCGCTTCGTGCTCAGGTCCAGCGTCTGGCGGTAGGTCTCCAGCGCCGCTTCGGACAGGCGCAGCTGCTCCTGGTCCGCGGCCAGCGCCAGCCAGGCGCCGGCCACCTCGGCCACCAGCGACAGCTGTGCGGCACGCTGCGCCTCGGCCGTGGCCAGGTACTGCTGCAGCGCCGACTCGCCGAGGTTGCGGACGCGCCCGAACAGGTCGAGTTCGAACGCAGCCAGGCCGATGCCGGCGGTGTACTGCTCGGTCACCGGGATGTCGCCACCCGTGCGCTCGAGCATGGCCTCGGCGCCGATCGACGGCAGGCGGTCGGCCCGGTGGATGCGGTACATCGCCTGCGCGCGCTCGACGTTGAGGATCGCCACGCGCAGGTCGCGGTTGTTGTCGAGCGCCAGCGCGACGACTTCCTCCAGCCGCGGGTCGGCGAAGAAGTCGCGCCAGCCGATGTCGGCCATCGGCAGGGATGCGGTGCCGTCCGCGACCGCAACCTCCGGCGCCGCGGGTGTCGTCTCCGGCATCGGCCAGGTGGCCGGAATCGCGGCCTTGGCCGCCGGCGTGGCCGGCACCAGTGTCGCGCAACCGCCGGCGGCCAGCGCCGCGCCCAGCGCCAGGGCAAGGCGTGCGTGCTTATTCATACTCGATGGCTCCCGTGGCGGCCGGCTGTGCGGCGGCTTTTGCGCGCCTGCGGCCGGACAGCTTCTGGATCACGACGAAGAACAGCGGGATGAAGAACACGCCCAGTAGGGTGCCCACAACCATGCCGCCGACCACGCCGGTGCCGATGGCACGCTGTGCGCCGGAACCCGCGCCTGTGGCCAATGCCAGCGGCAGCACGCCCAGGCCGAAGGCCAGCGAGGTCATGATGATCGGGCGCAGGCGGTCGCGGACGGCCTGCATGGTGGCGGCGATCACCTCCATGCCCTGCTCCACGTTCGCCTTGGCGAACTCCACGATCAGGATCGCGTTCTTGCTGGTCAGGCCGACCGTGGTGAGCATCGCCACCTGGAAGTACACGTCGCGCTCCATGCCCAGCAGCGTGTTGGCCAGCACCGCGCCCAGGATGCCCAGCGGCGCCACCAGCAGCACCGCCGTCGGCACCGCCCAGCTCTCGTACAGCGCCGCCAGGCACAGGAACACGATCAGCAGCGACAGCGTGTACAGCAGCGGCGTCTGCGAACCGGCCTCGCGCTCCTGGTAGGAGACGGCCGTCCACTCGATGGCGAACCCGGGCGGCAGCTGCTCGGCCAGGCGCTCGATCTCGGACATGGCCTCACCCGAGGAAACGCCCGGCGCGGCCTCGCCCTGGATCTCGACCGAAGGCAGGCCGTCGTAGCGCTCCAGGCGCGGCGAACCATAGTCCCAGTGCGAACTGCCGAAGGCGCTGAACGGCACCATCTCGCCCTGCATGTTCTTGACCGACCAGAGGTTGAAGTCCTCCGGCGTCATGCGGAACGGTGCATCGGCCTGGATGTAGACGCGCTTGACCCGGCCGCGGTCGATGAAGTCGTCGATGTACTGCCCGCCCCATGCGGCCGCGAGCGTGGCGTTGATCATGTCCTGCGACAGGCCCAGCGCGCCGGCCTTCGCGACATCCACGTCGATGCGCAACTGCGGCGTGTCTTCCTGCCCATTGGGGCGCACGTTGGCCAGCAGCGCGCTCTGCCCCGCCATGCCCAGCAGCTGGTTGCGCGCCGCGATCAGCGCGTCGTGGCCCTGCCCGCCGGTATCCTGCAGGTAGAAGGAATAGCCGCTGGCGATGCCGAGTTCGGGCATCGCCGGAGGCGCGATGACGAAGATGAAGGCGTCCTTGATCCCGCTGAGCGCGGCGTTGCCACGCGCAGCGACCGCCTCCGCGCTGAGCCCGGGGTCGCCGCGCTCGCTCCAGTCCTTGAGCTTGACGAAGGCGATACCCGTGTTCTGGCCCATGCCCGCGAAGCTGAAGCCCTGGATCGCGAACACGGACTCGATCGCATCCTTTTCGTTCTCGAGGAAGTGCTTCTCCAGCGCCGCCATCGACTCCAGCGTGCGCTCCTGGGTGGCACCGACGGGCGTCTGCACCATCACCATCAGCACGCCCTGGTCCTCGTTGGGGAGGAAGGCGCTTGGCAGGCGTGCGAACAGCAGGCCCATCACCAGCGCAAGCGCCGCGAACACCGCCATGAAGCGCACGGGACGGCCCAGGATGCCGCGCACTCCGCGCTGGTAGGTGTTGCTGGTCTTCTCGAAGCTGCGGTTGAACCAGCGGAAGAAACGCGCGAACCAGCCCGTGCCGCCGTCGTGGTGCTCGCCCTTCTTCAGGGGCTTGAGCATGGTCGCGCAGAGCGCCGGGGTCAGGACGATGGCGACGATCACCGACAATGTCATCGCCGAGACGATGGTCACCGTGAACTGCCGGTAGATGACGCCGGTGGAGCCGGACATGAAGGCCATCGGCACGAACACCGCCGACAGCACCACGCCGATGCCCACCAGCGCGCCGGTGATCTGGTCCATCGATTTGCGCGTCGCCTCGAGCGGCGACAGGCCCTCCTCGGCCATGATGCGCTCGACGTTCTCGACCACGACGATGGCGTCGTCGACCAGGAGCCCGATCGCCAGCACCATCGCGAACATGGTCAGCATGTTGACCGAGAAGCCCAACGCGGCAAGCACGCCGAAGGTTCCGAGCAGCACCACCGGCACGGCGATCGTGGGAATCAGCGTGGCGCGGAAGTTCTGCAGGAACAGGTACATCACCAGGAACACCAGCACGATGGCTTCGAGCAGCGTCTTGATCACGCCCTTGATCGACACCTGCACGAACGGCGTGGTGTCGAACGGCACCACCGCCTTCAGTCCGGGTGGAAAGTGGGGCTCCAGCTCCGACAGGGCCTGCTTCACGCCCTCGGCGGTGTCCAGCGCATTGGCGCCGGTCGCCAGCGAGATGGCGACGCCGGTCGCCTGCTGGCCGTTGTAGCGCGAGTCGAATTCATAGCTCTCGGTGCCCATCTCGACGCGCGCGATGTCGCCCAGGCGCAGGGCCGAGCCGTCGGGATTGCTGCGCACGATGATGTCGCGGAACTGCTCCGGCGTCTGCAGCCGGTCCTGGGCATTGATCGTGGCATTGATCTGCTGGCCATCGATCGCCGGTGCGCCGCCCAGCGCGCCGATCGCCACCTGGGCGTTCTGCGCCGTGATCGCGGCGGTCACCTCGGGGATCGACAGCGCGTAGGTGTGCAGCTTGTTCGGGTCCAGCCAGATGCGCATGGCGTACTTGCCGCCGAACACCTGGATGGTGCCGACGCCGGGCACGCGGCTGAGCGGATCGACGATGTTCGCACCGACGTAGTCGGCGATGTCGACCTTGTCCATGCTGCCGTCCTCGGACACGAAGCCCAGGACCTGCAGGAAGCTCGACGTCGACTTGCTGACGTTGACGCCCTGGCGCTGCACCTCCTGCGGCAGCAGCGGCATGGCCAGCTGCAGCTTGTTCTGGACCTGCACCTGGGCGATGTCGCCGTCGGTACCGGTTTCGAAGGTGACGGTGATGGTCGCCATGCCGTTGGACGACGACTGCGACGAGAAGTACATCAGGCCGTCGAGGCCCTTCATGTTCTGCTCGATGATCTGGGTCACCGAATCCTCGACGACCTTCGCCGAAGCACCCGGATAGTTGGCGCGGATCTCGACGCTGGGCGGGGCCACCGTCGGATACATCGACACCGGCAGGCTGAAGATCGACAGCGTGCCGGCCAGCATGATGATGATCGCGATGACCCACGCGAAGATGGGCCGGTCGATGAAGAAGCGTGCCATCGGCGCTTACTCCTTGCCTTCCGGCGCCGCGGCCGGGGTGGCCGCGTCCGCCGCATCGGCGGAATCGGCGCGATCAGCCACATCGGCAGGATCGACGGCGTCGGCTGCGCTGCCAACCGCGGGCGCAGCGCCCGCGTCAGCAGCGGCCTCGCCACCCGCGCCCGGCAGTCGCGGCGGGCGCGCCTCGGCCGTCACCTCGACCTCGGCACCCGGCGCGATTTTCTGCAGGCCTTCCACGATCACGCGGTCGCCGGCCGACAGGCCGGACTCGACCAGCCACTGGTCGCCGATGGTCTGGCTCACCACCACCGGGCGCTGCTCCACCACGCCCTGGGCGTTGACCACGAGCGCCGACGTATTGCCCTTGGGGTCGCGCGCCACGCCCTGCTGCGGCACGAGCAGCGCGTCCTGGCGCACGCCGGCGCCGAGTCGCGCGCGCACGTACATGCCGGGCATCAGCACGTGGTCGGGATTGGGGACTTCCACGCGCAGCGCATAGCTGCCGGTGCCGGGATCGACCGCGACTTCCGAGAACTTCAGGCGGCCCTGGTGCGCGAATTCGTTGCCGTCCTCGAGCAGGACGGTGACCGGCATGTCCTCGACGCGTTCGAGGCGGCCATCGGCCAGCGAGCGACGCAGCTCGAGCAGCTCCGCGCTCGACTGGGTCAGGTCCACGTGGATCGGGTCGAGCTGCTGCACGGTGGCCAGCGGCTGCGGCTGGTTGGCCGTGACCAGCGCGCCCTGGGTCACGCTCGAACGGCCGATGCGGCCGGTGATGGGCGAAGTGATGCGCGCGTGCCCGAGGGTCACGTTGGCGGCCTCGAGGGCAGCGCGCGCGGCGCCGACGTCGGCCTCGGCCTGGGCCAGGGCGGCGGTGGCGTTGTCGTGGTCCTGGCGGCTGACGGCACTCACTTCCACCAGCTCGCCGGTGCGCTTCGCGGTCAGCCGGGCCGCGACGAGGGTGGCCTCGGCGCGCTTCAGCTGCGCGCGCGCGCTGTTGGCGGCGGCGCGATAGGTCGCGTCGTCGATCTGGTAGAGCGGATCGCCGGCCTTGACCAGGCCGCCCTCGGTGAACAGGCGCTTGGCGACGATGCCGTTGACCTGCGGCCGGACCTCGGCCACCAGCCAGGCGTTGGTGCGGCCGGGAAGCTCGCGGGTGATGGTGACCGGACGGGTCTCCAGGGTGGCCACGGTGACGGCGGGCTTGGGGGGAGCGCCTCCCTCCTGCCCGCCACTGCACGCGGCGAGGGCGGCGACGGCGAGGACAAGCAGGGGGCGGGCACGGCGTGGGGTCGTGGTCATGTGGTGGGGGCCTTGTGGATGCGGAAAGAACACGCCCAGCGACCGGTGGATCCGCGGCGAAGCGGCGTCGGTGCTGGGCGTTTCAGGTCTGGGGGCGTAATATACATACATGAATGTATGTTGGTCAACGCGCATAGACTGGCGCCTGGACAGGAGGGGTTAATGGCTCGCAGGACCAAGGAGGACGCGCAGGCGACGCGTGAGGGGATCCTCGACGCGGCCGAGGAATGCTTCCGCGAGAAGGGCCTTTCCGGCACCAGCCTGGAGGCCATCGCCGCGCGCGCCGGCGTGACCCGCGGCGCCGTCTACTGGCACTTCAAGAACAAGGCCGAAGTGCTCGAGGCGATGATCAACCGGGTCAGCCTGCCTTTCTTCCACGGACTCGAGCGCGTATCCCGCGCCGACGGCACGACGCCGCTGCTCGATCTGCGCGAAACGATGCGCCAGGCCTTCGCGGACCTGGTGCACACGCCGCGCGTGCGCGCCACGCTCGAGGTGCTGGAACTGCGCTGCGAGATCCCATCGTCCGACGACACGCTGAGCACGCTGCGCCGGACCGGCATGCACCAGACGCTGTCGCGCATCAAGGCCGCATTCCGCCGCGCGGAGGCGTTGGGCCAGCTGCGCGAGGACATGAGCGCGGACAGCTGCGCGCGCACGATGCATTTCATCATCGGCGGCGCGCTGCGCATGCACCTGGTCGATCCGGACGAGATCGATCTCGAGCGGGATGGCATGGCCGCGGTCGATCTCGCACTCCGCGGCAGCGCGCGCGATCCCTCGCAGTTCGACGCCCCGGACTGACCCGAGCCGCGCCATCCCGAGCAGGTGCCGCCGCACCTTCCGGTGCGGGGGCCCTGTGGATCCCCGGGTGGTTTACCCGCCCTGCTTCTGCTTCGGAACCGCCGCCTCGGTGGTGATGCGCAGCTGCACCTCGTCGCTCACGTGCGGGACGTTCATGCCGAGGTCGAAGTCGGTGCGCTTGAGCGTGGCCACGGCGTCGAAGCCGGCGGCGGGCTGGCTGGTCATCGGGTGGGTGCCGACCTTGTTGATGGTGGCATCGAGCACCACCGGCTTCGTAATGCCCTTGATGGTGAGGTCACCGGTGATCTTCAGCCTGCCTTCGCCGGCGGCTTCCACCTTCGTGCTCCGGAAGGTGGCCTGCGGGAACTTCGCGGCATCGAAGAAATCATCGCTGCGCAGGTGGTCGTCGAACGCGGGAACGTGCGAGGACAGGCCGGCCAGCGGCAGCACCACCTCGACGCTCGAGGCCGCGACGTTGTCCGGATCGTAGGTGATGGTGCCTTCGACCTGGCCGAAGTGCGCGATGGGGTTCGAAAAGCCGAGATGGTTCCACTGCGCGATCACGTCGGTATGCGCGGGGTCGATGGTGTAGGTCACCGGCGCGGCGAGCGCGAACGCGGGGGTGGCGACCAGGGCGGCGGCGAGCAGGCCGCGGGCGAGAGGGTTGGCGATCATTGGGAAAACTCCGGTTGAGGGCTGGGTCGTTCGATTCGGGCGGTCGGCAATCGACCTGCGAGCGGAGGATATCGTTCCAGTTTTGCACGTTCCAGTAAATTAGCAGAACAACTAGTCACATAATCAGAACATCCACGCAAGAGCGCTGCGTGAGTGCGCGCCGGCGGACTGATGCTGCTTATGGAACGATACCTGCCGCTGAGAGGTATTTATTCCACCGGCGATGGCAATAAGACTGGCGTCCCGCGGAACCATCTCCATTGGAGCCCAGGATGATCACCCGACGCCCCGCCATCGAGCGCGGCCACGCCAACCACGGCTGGCTCGACTCCTGGCACAGCTTTTCCTTTGCAGACTACCGCGACCCCGACCATGTGCACTGGGGTCCCTTGCGTGTCATCAACGAAGACCGTGTCCAGGCCGGCCAGGGATTCGGCGCGCACAGCCATCGCGACATGGAGATCATCAGCTACGTGCTCGATGGCAGCCTTGCCCATCGCGATTCGATGGGCAATACCGCCACCATCGTTCCGGGCGAGGTGCAGCGCATGAGCGCCGGGCGCGGCGTCACGCATTCGGAGTACAACCACGAGCGCGACCGCAGCACCCACTTCCTGCAGATCTGGATCATCCCGGACACCATGGGGATCGAACCCGGGTACGAACAGAAGGCCTATCCGGAGGCCGAGAAGCGCGGGCACCTGCGGCTGGTCGCTAGCCCGGACGGGGCCGGCGGCTCCGTGCGCCTGCACCAGGATGCGCGCATGTATGCCGGCCTGTTCGATGGCCGGGAGACCGCGACGCTCGATATCGCACCGGGACGCCTGGCCTATGTACACGTGGCGCGCGGTACGGCCATGGTCGACGGCCACGCCCTGTCGGCCGGAGACGCGCTGCTCTACGCCGACGAGCCGTGCGTCGGGATCGGAAGCGGCGACAATGCCGAGATCCTCGTGTTCGACCTGCCGCGCCTCGACCAGGCGCGTCCTCAAGACGGAGCTACGTGATGCCGCTGCGCAACTCATCCACCCGCTGGGGGCCCATCAGCATGCTGCTGCACTGGACGATCGTCGTCCTGGTCGGCTGGCTTGCCTGGCTGGGCCTGACCATGGTCGACATGCCGCCCACGCCGGCCAAGATCAACGCCTACGCGCTGCACAAGTCGCTGGGGCTGACCCTGCTCGCGCTGGTGGCCGTGCGGCTTGCATGGCGGCTGTTCGCGGGTGCGCCCGCCCCCGTGCCGGGCACGCCCGGATGGCAGGCACGCATCGCCTCGGCCACCCACTGGGCGATGTACCTGCTGCTATTCGCCATGCCGCTTACCGGCTGGCTGTTCAATTCCGCCTCGGGCTATCCCCTGCAGTGGTTCAGGCAATTCAACCTGCCGGCCATCGCGGACCGCAGCGACGGGCTGGCGCGGACCGCGATCGAGCTGCACGAATACGGCTTCTGGCTGCTGCTCCTGCTGGTGCTGGCACATGCCGGCGCCGCCTTCTACCACCACCTCTTCCAGGGCGACGACACCCTGCGCCGCATGCTGCCCACGTTGCGGCGACGCGCACCCGACCAGACCCCGGAGCACTGACATGACGATCCGCAACCGCCTTCTCCCGCTGGCCATGGCCGGTGCCCTGGCCGCCTTTGCCGCCCCGGCGGCGGCCGCTGACTACGTGCAGTCCTCCGGTGCCCTGAGCTTCGCCAGCGCCTACCAGGGCGAGACCTTCACCGGACTCTTCCCCGATTTCAGCACCACGCTCAGTTTCGACCCGGCCGCGCCGCAGGCGGCCCGGCTGGAGGTCACGATCCCCCTGGCCACGGCCGACACCAAGAGCGACGACCGCGACGGCACGCTGCAGACCGCCGACTTCTTCGACGTCGCCAGGTTCGCGACCGCCCGTTACACCGCCTCCGGCTTCCGCCCCCTGGGTGACGGCCGCTACGTCGCCGACGGCACGCTGGAACTGCGGGGGGTGAAGAAGCCGGTCGCGCTGACCTTCACCTGGACGCCGGGCGACCGTCCGGTCCTGGCCGGGCGCGCCACCGTGAAGCGGCTCGACTTCGGCGTTGGGGCCGGCGACTGGGGCGACGTCTCGATCATTCCCGACGAGGTCGCGATCTCGACCAGGGTCAGCTTCCAGCCGAAGCCCTGAGCGCGCGGCCGCAGACATCGCGGCCATGCAAGGCGGCGCGCGTGCGTGCCCGCGACGCAGGCGTCAGGCCACCGGAGCCTGCCAGCGCACCGGACCGCGGCTCGCCACGACCGTGATCACGCCGCGCGCCGCATGCACCTCGGGGTCCTCGAGCACGGCGGCGACCGCCGCGTCGCCGCCGGGCTCGCCCCAGATCCCGACCCAGGCATCCCGGCCGGCGTGCTTGGCGGCATAAAGCGCACGGTCGGCCAGGGCGACCGCGTCCTGCCAGCTTCCGGGCATCGTTCCGCCAGGGAAGAACGGGAAGCAGGCAAAGCCGACGGAGACCGACAGCGGCTCACCGTCGCCGCCGGATGGCACCTCGCCGGCGGCCGCGTTGCGCAGGCGCTCGGCGACCTGCTGCGCACGGGCCAGGTCCACCTGGCGGCAGCCGACCAGGAATTCCTCGCCGCCCCAGCGCGCGACGATGTCGCTTGGCCGGCAGCATGCGCGCAGGCGCCGGGCCACCTCGGCCAGCGCGGCATCGCCCGCGGCATGCCCGTAACGGTCGTTGCGGGCCTTGAAGTGGTCGATGTCGATGAGGAACACCGCATCCCGGCGGCCATCACCGCTGGCGGCCGGGCCCTGGTCCTCGAGCCTGCGCGCCGCGGCACGCCGGTTGAGCAGGCCGGTGAGCGGGTCGACCCGGCTCAGCTCGCCCAGGCGCCGGTTCACCCGCCGCTGGTACCAGGCGAACGCGCCACCCAGCAGGAGGGTGGCGACGAAGGCCGCGACCAGCACATTGCGCAGGCGTCGCGCACTCCCCAGCTGCAGCGCTTCGATGCGCTGCGCATCCTGCAGCCGCTGGAATTCGAGCTCGCGCGCGGTGTCCCGCATGCGTGCCTGCAGGCCGGCCAGGTCGTCCAGCCTCTGCTGGCGCAGGCCCGCGATCCCGGCCGCATGGAATTCCTGCAGGTCCTCGTAGGCCTCGCGCCAGTCGCCCCGTGCCGCGAGGGCCTCGACCCGCAGCCTGCGGGCCTCCCGCTGCTCACCGCGGAACGCCGGGCCATCCACGAGCGTCGAGGCGCGGCGGACATGCTCGAGTGCCGCGTCCGGATCCTGCTGCCTGATCTCGAGTGCCGCGAGTCGGAGCAGCGTGGTCGCGGCGCCTGAAGGATCCCGGAGTTCCATCTGGCGCTCGGCAATCGCGGCCAGGTCCACCGCAGCGCCGGACCCTTGGGCCATCTGCCCGTCGGCGGCCCGCAGCGCGAGGCGCTCGGCACGTGCGCGCTGCTCCACGAGCAGGTGCCCCTCGGCGAGCGCGATACGCTCGGCCTCGCCGAACAACGCCAGCGCACGCCCGCGGTCTCCCATGCGCAGGGCGTTCAGTGCGCGGTTGTAGGGCAGCAGGGGATCGTCGAAGCCGGCACGCGCCTGCGCCTCCGCCGCCTGGGCATACAGCTCTTCGGCGCGCCCGTAGGCGCCCAGCGCCTCGCTGTGGATGCTGGCCACGTTGACCAGCGTCGACGCCTGCGCGACGTCGGAGTCGCCTTCGGCAGCGGCATCGAAGGCACGCTCGTAGTAGGCAAGTGCCGGACCGGTCCAGCCAAGCGTGTGCAGCGTCGCACCCGCATTCGACAACACCCGCAACCGGTCTTCGGCGGACATCGGGTGCTGCGCGAGCAGCGCATCGACCCGCTCGACTTCGGCCGCTGCCGCCGTGGCGTCGCCGGTGAGCGCCAGCGCGCGTCCGAAGCAGGTGCGCAGCTTGATCTCCACGTCGGGCGCGATCCCGGCGGAGGCCAGCGCCGTCTTCGCCAGGGCGACGGCCCCGGCCGGATTGCTGTCGCGCAATCCGAAGCACTGCGCAACGACCTCGTCGCCGGGCGCCGCGCGGAGGCCGGGCGATGCCACTGCCAGGAGCAGGATGGCGCATGCGAGATGGATGATCCGGCGCGGCATCGGCTGGTGGGCCTCGGGTTCGGGTCGGGAAATGGTAGCGGTGGCGCGTGAAACCGGTGCCGGGTGCCCGGTGCCCGGTGCTCGGTGCCGGGTGCCGGGTGCCGGGTGCCGGGTGCCGGGATTGTCCGATTCCTCCGCGTATCGGGCGGTGCTAGGCTCGGGCACGGTTGAATGTCATGGAGGACGTCATGCGTGCATGGCCGCGTGCTGCAACAACCCTCGCCCTGCTTCTGGTCCTGCTTGCGCCGGTGCACGGCCCGGCCTTTGGCGGTGAAACCCCGGATGCGCCGCGATTTCCCGCCGAGCTTCAGGGCGTGTGGGACGCCTACCCGCTGCCGTGCAGCGCCGAAGGTGCATCGGACAACGACACCCGGATCCAGATCGCGCCCGACGTACTGCATGGTTACGGGAACAATGACGCGCTCCGCGGGATCGCGCGTATCGCCACATCACCCATGGCATGGCGGGTCGTGACCATCACGGATATCGCGCCCGAAGACATCCAGGGGGAGGCCGACATCTACGTGCTGCACCACGACACACTGACGATCACGAACGGCGAGCGTTCGGACACCTATATCCGCTGTCAGTGATCCCGGGCCCGGACAAGGAGCGTCCCATGCCAGATCAACATCCCAGGGCGTACAGCGTGACGCAATCCGGGCGCGCACCGCCGGGGACCTTCGTGGCCAACGGGCCGGTGGCCGACCTCGAAAGCCTCCATACGCACCATCCGAAGCGGAACTTCCATGCAGGTCTGGTCGAAGGCATCCCGCGCGCAGCTGAAAACACCACGACCCGTTCCTATGCCGTCATTGGCGGCGAATTCCAGGAAGTGCTGGACGCACGGGTCGACAAGTACCGCAGCCTGCAGCCGGACCAGGTCCTCATCATCAAGGACTTCATCCTCGACGACCCGTCAGCGCGCGATTCGCGCCGCGTGGACGTGCCCTCCCCGCTGGCCGGCGTCATCGGCCGCGTGGACGCGGCCAACGGCGTGGTCGATGTGCACGGGACCGCAGGCGGCCCGTTGGTGGCGCGCATCCGCCACCTTGGCCCGATCGCGGTAAAGGCCGGGGATACCGTGGCTTACGGCGAGTCGCTCGGCACGCAGAACAACACCGGTCTCGGGCCTGCGGCCGGCAGGCACGTGCATATCGAGATGGACACGCGCCACTACCAGGCCTTCGACAACTACATGCGCGATCTGGCGGAAGGCCGCCTGGCCGTGCAGGCGGAACACCGCGCGGGAATCGCACCGCGCGCCGTGGTGGACGATGGCATCCAGCGCGTGGGCGAGTCGGGGGAAAGCGTCGCCCTGGTGCAGCGTGCACTCGTGGCCCTCGGATACCGCGGCGCCGGGGATGCGCCGATCGGGACCGATGGCGTCTATCGCCTGTCGATGCAGGGCGCCCTGCTGCAATTCCAGGAAGACCACGGCCTGGCACCGTCCGGAGACGTGGACGCGCCGACCCGGGAAGCCGCCCTCGAGCGCATGCTGGGGCGGCGCGCATTGCCACCGCCGGCGACCGATGCGCCGCAGCTGCCGCCGGAGCGACAGGGCTTGCTCGACCGGATCAGGGGCGACCTTGGCCGCCTCGATGGGATTGGCCCGGCGGGGCTGGACGGCTGCGGGCGCGAGCGCGCGGCCTGCGCGCTGTTGCGCCTGGCCATGGAGCAGGGACTGGAACGCGTCGACCATGTCCTGGTGGGCGACGCTCGGCCCGGAACGGCTCCGCATGTATTCCTGGTCCAGGGCCGGCTCGACGACCCTGCCCAGCGCCGGACCTCGATGCCGCTCGCGCGGGCGCTCGACACGCCGGTCGAGGCGTCGATGGCCGGTCTCGGGCGCTTCGGACCGCTGGCGGACGTCAGCGGGGAGCCGGTCCTGCGCGAGGCCCGCGGCCGGAGCACGGATTCCGCCCCGCCGGCCGCATCCTCGCCACCGGTGCCCGGCATCCCTTGTTGAGCCGCGTCGGGCGGGCCGGGGTCAGGCTTCCGCCGGCTCCGCGCCGTAGGTCGGGTAGTCCGTATATCCGGCCGCCGTCCCACCATAGAAAGTGGCGTTGTCGGCCTCCGCCAGGGGCCAGCCATGGCGAAGGCGTGCCACCAGGTCCGGGTTGGCGATGAAGGGGCGACCGAACGCGACCAGGTCGGCCAGGCCGCCGGCCACGTCGGACTCCGCCGCCTGGCGCGTGTAGTTCCCGGCGAGGATGAAGGTGCCACCACAGGTTTCGCGGAACTCGCGGATGAACCCTTCGCCGGCCGCGGCCACGATCGCCGCGCGATTGCTGAGGTGGACGTAGGCCAGCCCGCGACTTGCGAGCTCTCCCGCCATGGCGCGCCAGGTCATGGCTTCGCCCTCGAACGCCGGCATGTCGAAGACGCGGTTGAACGGCGACAGCCGGATGCCCACGCGATGCGCGCCGACCTCGGCCACCACCGCATCCAGCGTCTCGAGCACGAAGCGCAGGCGATTGATGATCGGCTGGCCACCGTAGGCGTCGCTGCGCGTGTTGAGCCCACCGTTGATGAACTGTTCGAACAGGTATCCGTTGGCGCCGTGGATCTCCACGCCATCGAAGCCCGCTTCGATCGCGTTGCGCGCGGCGGCCACGAAGTCCGCGGTGATCGCCGGGATCTCGGCCGTGGCCAGCGCCCGCGGCGTGCTGGCCGGCACCTGCCCCGGCGTGCCGTCCTCGCGATAGGCAAATGCCTGCACGCCTGCGGCCACCCTGGCGACCGGGGCAACAGGTGCGCGTTCGCCCGGCTGCAGCGAGACATGCGAGACACGGCCCACGTGCCAGAGCTGTGCGTACAGCGCGCCGCCTGCGGCATGTACCGCATCCGCAACTCCCTTCCAGCCTGCGACCTGTGCCCGGGTATGCAGGCCCGGCGTGAACAGATAGCCGCGGGCCTGTTCGGACACCTGGGCGCCCTCGGTGACGATCAGCCCGGCCGTGGCACGCTGTGCGTAGTAGGTCGCGGTCAGCGCATCGGGAATGGTGGCGACCGCGCGCGAGCGCGTCATCGGCGCCATCACGATGCGGTTGCGAAGGGCCAGGCCGCCGAGCTCGTGGCGGTCGAACAGGATGCTCATGGACGTGGGGATGCTCCAGCCGGGGATGCGTCCAATCTACGTGGCACGCGCGACGACGGCGCCGCCTGCAATGGAACATTGGATCCCGGACGGCCCGTGCCGCGGCGCACCGGTGCGCCACGGCAGGTCCTGGCGCCTCAGGCGCGCGCGAACACCAGCGTGGCGTTGGTGCCGCCGAAGCCGAAGCTGTTCGACATGACGGTGTCGAGCTTCGCGTCACGGCTCGCGGCCACGATCGGGAAGCCTTCGGCCCGCGGGTCCAGCTGGTCGATGTGCGCCGAGCCGGCGATGAAGCCATCGCGCATCATCAACAGGCTGTAGATCGCCTCGTGCACGCTCGCCGCGCCGAGCGAATGCCCGGTCAGGGCCTTGGTCGACGACAGCGGCGGGACCGCACCGCCAAAGGCACTGCGGACCGCCTCGAGCTCGACGATGTCGCCGAGCGGCGTCGAGGTGCCATGGGTGTTGAGGTAGTCGATCGGTGCGTCCACCGAGGCCATGGCGGTCTGCATGCAGCGCACCGCGCCCTCGCCGCTGGGCGCCACCATGTCGGCGCCGTCGGAGGTGACGCCGTAGCCCACCAGTTCCGCGTGGATGGTCGCTCCGCGCGCCTTCGCGTGCTCGTACTCCTCGAGCACCAGCATGCCGCCACCACCCGCGATGACGAAGCCGTCGCGGCCGGCGTCGTAGGGCCGCGAAGCGACCGCAGGCGTGTCATTGAAACCGGTGGACAGCGCGCCCATGGCGTCGAACTGCGCGGTCATCGCCCAGTGCACCTCCTCGCCGCCGCCGGCGAACACGATGTCCTGCGCGCCGTGGCGGATCAGGTCGGCCGCCGCCCCGATGCAATGCGCCGAGGTGGCACAGGCCGCGGAGATCGAATAGCTGAGGCCGAGGATGCCGAAGGCGGTGGCGAGCGTCGCCGACACCGTCGAGCACATCGTGCGCGGGACCATGTACGGGCCGACCTTGCGCACGCCCTTGCCGCGCAGCAGGTCGGCGGTCGCCACCTGCCACTCGGCCGAGCCGCCGCCGGAACCGGCGATCACGCCCACGCGCGGATGCCGCATCTGGTCGAGCGCGAGGCCCGCGTGTTCGATCGCATCGCGCATCGCGACCCAGGCGTAGGCCGCGGCATCGCCCATGAAGCGCTTGCGCTTGCGGTCGATCTCGGCGTCCAGGTCGATCGCCGGCACGCCGGCGACCTGGCTGCGCAGGCCCAGTTCGGCATATTCCGGCACCGCGGTGATCCCGCTGCGGCTTTCGCGCAGCGCGCGCGAGACGTCGTCGAGCCTGTTGCCAAGGCACGACACGATTCCCATGCCTGTCACGACTACGCGGCGCATCAGTTGTCCTCGAGGTTCCGGAAGAGTCCCACGCGCATGCTGTTGACGACGTAGATCTCGTTGCCGTCGACGAAGGTGCGGCCGTCCGCGATCACCAGCGGGACCTTGCCGCGCATCACGCGCTTGATGTCGATTTCGTAACCCACCTGCTTCGCCGAAGGCAGCACCTGGCCGGAGAACTTCAGTTCGCCGCAACCCAGCGCGCGCCCGCGACCCGGCTCGCCCAGCCAGGGCAAGTAGAAACCGGCGAGCTGGAACATCGCGTCAAGGCCAAGGCAGCCCGGCATCACCGGGTCGCCGATGAAGTGGCAGCCGAAGAACCAGAGCTCCGGCGTGATGTCGAGTTCTGCCCGGATCACGCCCTTGCCGTAGGCCCCGCCCTCGCTTGCGATGTGGGTGATGCGGTCCATCATCAGCATGGGCGGCGCCGGCAGGCGGGCATTGCCCTCGCCGAACATTTCGCCGCGGCCGCAGGCCAGCAGCTGTTCGCGGTCGAGCGAAGAAGGACGCGTCATGGGACTCCCGGGTCGTTGCGGCGCAGGCGCCGGAAAAGACCGCCATTGTGCCATCCGGGCGCGCCGCCAGCCCAAGCCCCCCGCTCCCGCGCCCCCCGGAAGGCGCACGTCCAGCGCCCTTTCCGCCGGCGGTGCGATAGTGCGTGTCGAGGCCGCCCCTTTCCGGAGGATCCCGATGATCGAACTCGTCATCACCCAGCGCAGCCGCGACCTCGGCAGTTTCGAAGTCGGTCGCGTGCTCCCGTTCAGCAAGCGGCGGATGGTCGGCCCCTACATCTTTTTCGATCGCATGGGCCCCAAGGACCTGGCGCCGGGCCTGCCGCGCGAAGCGGACGTGCGCCCGCATCCGCATATCGGGCTGTCGACGATCACCTACCTGTTCGCGGGCGAGATCATGCACCGCGACAGCGTGGGTTCGGAGCAGCCGGTGCGGCCGGGCGAGGTCAACTGGATGACCGCCGGTCGGGGCATCACCCACTCCGAGCGTTTCGAGCGCCACCGTCGCGAGGGCGGGCTGCTCGATGGCATCCAGGCCTGGGTTGCCCTGCCCGCGGAGCGCGAGGAGACGGACCCGGGATTCTGGCATTACGAAAGTGCGGCGCTGCCTGTGTTCGACGAGGACGGCGCGACCGGACGGCTGATCGCGGGCAGCCTCGCGGGCCTGCGTTCGCCGGTGCGCATCGACTCCCCGCAGTTCTACGTGCACTGGCAGTTGCGTGATGGCGCGCGGGTGCCGCTTCCGGCCGAGTACACGGAGCGCGCGGTGTACGTGGTGGAGGGCGCGGTGGAGATCGACGGCCAGCGGATCGGAGCAGGCGCGATGGCGGTGCTGGTTCCAGGCAAGGCGGCCACGTTGCGCGCGCTCGGTGGCGCGGTGGTGATGGCGCTGGGCGGCGAGCCGGTCGGGCCGCGCTGGATCGACTGGAACTTCGTGTCGTCGTCGAAGGAACGCATCGACCAGGCCCGCGCGGACTGGGTCGCCGGACGGATGAAGCTGCCGGATCTCGACAGCGGGGAGTTCATTCCGCTGCCGCCGAAGATCGGCAGGCTGCGCGAGCCGGAGCCGATGTCGTGACCTGGCGAGATGGTGGGCCCACCAGGACTCGAACCTGGAACCAAAGGATTATGAGTCCTCTGCTCTGACCATTGAGCTATAGGCCCGCGCGAAGGATTGTAGTCGGCGCGGCGCCGGGGCAGCACTTCGACGCGGGCAAAAAAATCGCGCAGCCGCGACCAGACGACGAGTGACTGGCCACGACCACGCGATCCGGTCGCGCGGCGGAGGCCCGCCGCGCGATCGAGCGCCTGACGGATTACATCCCGTCGGTATTGTTCTCGCCGTCGGCGGCCGCATTGGCCTCTTCCGCGGCGTCCTGCGCCTGCTCGGCGGCGTCGGCGGCCTTCTCGGCGGAGTCGGCGAGGTCCTCGCGGCGGGTCATCTCGTCGCCGGTGTCGACCTGGCCGGCGATCTGCGCGGCCGCGTCGGCGGCAGCGTCCGCGGCCTCGGCGGCCGCCTGGGCCGACTGGGTCGCGGCCATGTCACCGGTCATCGATGCGTTGGCAGCGGCCTCGTGAGCCTCGGTCGCCGAGTTGGCGGCTTCCTGCGCGGAGTTGGCGGCCTGGTCGGTGTTGCTGCAGGCGGCAAGGGCGGCAGCGAAGCCGACGGCAATGAGGGTCTTGGCAGTGTTCATGGAATCTCCTGTGCTGGCGCCTTGGTGCGCCGTGGGGCGGAAAGATGCACCGGGCGGCGTGGGCGCGGCGCGAAGGCGCCGCGGTCGGGCGGGCGTCCATTCAGGTTCCGATCATGCCGGCGCACCGGGCATCGCCCCGGTCCGCAAAAAACAAAAGGCGCACCGGAGTGCGCCTTTTGCCTACGACCCTGGGCGTCCCGCCGTCAGTCGATGTCGAGGAAGCTCCGCAGCTGCTCCGAGCGGCTCGGGTGGCGCAGCTTGCGCAGCGCCTTGGCCTCGATCTGGCGGATGCGCTCGCGGGTGACATCGAACTGCTTGCCCACCTCCTCGAGGGTGTGGTCGGTGTTCATGTCGATGCCGAAGCGCATGCGCAGCACCTTCGCCTCCCTGGGGGTCAGGCCGGCCAGCACCTCGTGCACGGTCTCCTGCAGGTTGGTGTTGGTGGTGGCCTCGATCGGGGACTCCACGTTGGTGTCCTCGATGAAGTCGCCCAGGTGCGAGTCCTCGTCGTCGCCGATCGGGGTCTCCATGGAGATCGGCTCCTTGGCGATCTTCATGACCTTGCGGATCTTGTCCTCGGGCATGTCCATTTCCTTGGCCAGCTCCTCCGGCGTGGCCTCGCGGCCGAACTGCTGGAGCATCTGGCGGGAAATGCGGTTCAACTTGTTGATCGTCTCGATCATGTGCACCGGGATGCGGATGGTGCGTGCCTGGTCGGCGATCGAACGGGTGATCGCCTGGCGGATCCACCAGGTGGCATACGTCGAGAACTTGTAGCCGCGGCGGTATTCGAACTTGTCCACCGCCTTCATCAGGCCGATGTTGCCCTCCTGGATCAGGTCCAGGAACTGCAGGCCGCGGTTGGTGTACTTCTTGGCGATGGAGATCACCAGACGCAGGTTGGCCTCGACCATCTCCTTCTTGGCCTTGCGTGCCTTGGCTTCGCCATAGGCCATCGCGCGGCTGAGTTCCTTGAGGTCCTCGAGGCTGAGCATCGTCGTCTTCTCGACGTCGATGGTGGCCTGCTGCTCGCTGATGATCTGGTCCTTGACCTCGCGCAGCGCAGAAGACCACTTCTGCTTGCGCTTCAGTGCGTCCTCGACCCACTCCAGGTTGGTCTGGTTGCCTTCCCAGGAACGGATGAAGTCCTTGCGCGGCATGCGCGCGGTCACGGTCGCCAAGTGCAGCACGCGGCGCTCGTGGTTCTTGATCGAGGTCATGACGTCGCGCAGCTGCTTG
>DATBUS010000125.1:0-7229 GCA_036515815.1 Luteimonas sp. | reverse complement strand
CCGGCGAAGGCGCTGAAAAATCGGGGGCTCACTACGCTCATGCGGGTTCCACCATTGCGTCGGCCATGCTCTTGATCTGCTCGGCAGTCAGCGTCGGCCAGTAGGTTTGGGAGACGTGGTGGCATATGCCGGCCACCACTGCGTTGAATTCGCCCTGATCCATCGACTCGAAGGACAGGGACCGCGGCACGCGCACGGGTATCAGCGTCGCCTTGGCGCCGATGGCGTCGAGCCCGGCGCGCAGCACCACGGCGAAGGGCTCGCCGATGTTCTGGCCCACCCACTCCACGACGCGCGGCCAGACCGTGTGCGCGGGCACCATCACCTCGTCGCAGCCGATGCCGGATTCCAGCTGCAGCCGCTTCAGCACCGTGTGCGAGTCGAGCGCGTCGAGCGCCTCGATGTTCTGGACGAACAGCGTCCCCAGTGCGTGCGCAAGCCGGTGGAAGCCGGGATTGCGCGGGCGCTTCAGCTCGGCGAACACCAGCTCGCCGACGTTCATCTTGCGAGCGCGCAGGCGGGACACCGTCGAGGCGTCGGCGGGCTGGAATCCGCCCTTCACCACCCGGAGGGCGAAGCGCTCGGGGCGCTGCCGCGGCATCGGCGCGCGCGCGGTCACGCCGGCACCGCAGCGGTCTTCTGAGCACCCATGCCACGCGCCCTTGGCTTCGGCGGACCCTTGGCGTTGCCGAAGTCGTCCATCTGGGCGGCCTGCCCGCTGGCGAGCACCCGCTCGACCTCTTCCTTGTCGATGTCGGTCAGCAGCGCATAGGCAAGGTCGGTCTTCGCGTAGGCCGAGCCCACCTCGCCCTCGCGCTGCTTGGCCACGAACATTTCCAGCAGGCCCGGAGCCTTGCTTGGCCGGTTCTCGCGTTCCGCATAGTAGTCATCGCGGTACAGGAAGATGATGACATCGGCGTCCTGCTCGATATTGCCGGACTCGCGCAGGTCGGCCATGGTCGGACGCTTGTCCGCGCGCGATTCCAGCGAGCGATTGAGCTGCGACAGCAGGATGACGACGATCTTCAGCTCTTTCGCGAGCTTCTTTAGCGCCGCGGTGATGTGGCCGATTTCCACCGTTTCGCGGGTCTTGCCCGGCAGCGGTATCAGGTGCAGGTGATCGACCACCAACGCCCGGAACGGCTTTTGCCGGTGCGCGGCGCGCGCGCGGGCGATGATGCGCTGGATGCTCAGACCCGGGGTGTCGTCAATCTTCAGCGGCGCGGCCTTCAGCGCACCGACGGCCGCGGTGATCCGGGACCAGTAGGTTTCCGTGCCCTCTTCCTCCCAGCGCCCGCCGATGTCGCGCACCGCCTTCTCGCGCTCGGACTGCTCTTCCTCGTAGCGCTTGGGGCTGCGCAAAAAGTTCAACGGCACGCGCGCGGTGGACGCGACGGCGCGGTTGAAGATCGCGCGCGAGGTGCTTTCGAGGTCAACGTACATCACGCCCTCGGGGCTATCACCCTCGACGCAGTGCGTGGCGAGATTCACCGCCCATGCCGACTTGCCCATGCTGGGGCGGCCGGCCACGATCACGAGGTGGCCATCTTCGAGCGCGGTGACGCGCCGATTCAGCGTGCTCCACGGCGTGGTGATGCCATGGATCACGTCCGGGTTGTAGTAGCGGTCCTGCAGCGCCTCGAACCAGTCGTTGGCAACCTCCTTCATGGACTTGGCGCCCGCCGCGGTCTGGTCAGCGCCGAGCTGCATCAGCGCGCCGCTGGCCTCGGCGATGACCTCGGCAGCATCACGCCCCTCGGGATCGAAGCCCGACGACACGATCGCGGTTCCGGCCTCGATCAGAGCGCGGAGCTGCGCCTTGTCCTTGACGATGTCGGCATAGGCGCGCACGTTCGCCGCACTCGGCGTGGTGCTGGCCAGCTCGATCAGGTAGGCGCCGCCGGCGACGGTTTCAGACTCGCCCTGCGCCTCGAACCATTCGCCCAGCGTCACCGCGTCGAACGGCCGGCGCTTGTCGGCCAGCTCGCTGATCGCCCTGAAAATGAGCTGGTGGCAGCGGGTGTAGAAGTCTTCCTCGACCAGCCTGTCCTCGATGATGTTCCACGCGGACGGGGACAGCATGACGCCACCGAGCACGGCCTGCTCGGCATCCACGGAGTGCGGCGGCGTGCGGAGGCGGTCCATGCGGCTATCGCTGTCGCGGACGTTCATGCGGCACCGCCCGGCGCCGAGTTCTCATAGCGGCCTTCGATGACGTTGGTCATCTTGGACGGCGTGACCAGCCATTCCAGATTGCAGCCCATGAACGGCCTGCCGCTGCGGCCGGCGACCTTGCCCATCAGGAAGTCGCTGGTCTTGACGTACTCGAAGTATTCCCGCCACCACGTCAGCGACTGGCGCTCGGCCTTCTCGCGCCAACGGGCCCCAAGGGCGCGCGCTCGGGCATCCGTCCACTCGCGCACCGGCGCCAGCTCCGGGAGGATTTCGTGGTAGAGCGCCACGATGGCCTTCTGCGGGCACCGGGGAACCCCATTGCCCTCGACCTTCCCCGTGTCGTCGGCGAAGGCGTCAGCCTGCGGCGACGAATCAGCGATAGCTGATTCAGCTCTTGATCCTTCTACCTCTTCCTCTCTCTCTTCCTCTAGGTGCGCAGAACTTCCGCACCCGTTCCGCCCAGCGTCCTCATCATGTCCGCCACTGGTCCGCATCTTGTCCGCATCGCGTGCGGACACTTTGCGCCGGGATTCGGACGCGCGGCGCTTCGCGGACGCACCGTTGTGCTCGTCAAAGCGGACGATGCGCACACCAGTCGCCTCGACCTCGATCCAGCCGATGTCGGCCACGGCCTGCGCAAACCCCGGTATCCCGGTCTTCCTGTCCACCTGCCGGACAGTCATGCCCTGCAGCATGCCGTCTTCGGTGTGGTCGTCAGCGGTCGCCCACAACCAGTAGAGCGCGCCTATGACGGTCGCCTCGCTGGTGTCGGTCGCGTCTACAATCGCGGCCACCCGAGGGTCATCCCAGAGGTTGCCGCGCATCTTGATCCAAGCTGCCATCGGTCTTCGATTCCACCTTCGAGAAAGAGCCACATCCCCAAACCGTCGAAGGTTCGGCCTGTCCCGCCGGGAGCTACCCGGCGGTAAGGGGATGCGGTGTTCGGTTAGCGCAGCGGGAGCGCGTCCTGCTGCGGCGCGCGCAGGCGCGCCTCGTCGCGCGCACGCTGGCGGGCGACCAGCCGCTCGTGCTCGCGCACGTCGGCATCGGTGATGGGGCGGGGATTGAAGATGGCGTCGAACGCCGTGCGCAGCTTCTGGCTGTACTCGTGGTTGCTCAGGTTCATGCGGCCGCTCTCGGTGTGTTGGACTGGTAGCGCAGCTCGAAAAAGCCATCGCGCTCCGGATGCACCAGCAGGTAGAGGCGTGCGAGGTCGGGGAAGTGGCTGTTGTTCAACTTCCACTCGCCGCCCTTCTCGGCCAGCGCGGACTCATGGCGCAGCACCTCGCCGATCGTTCGGGCGGAGTAGTGCCGGCGACCGCGGGCCCATATTCGATTCGCCTCGCGCTGGAACGCCGCCCAGACGTGCATGTTGTCGGCGAGCCACGGCAGGAAGCCGGTGCGGAAGACGCCGGCGTGCTCGGACGCCAGCGCGTAGGTGGAGCCTTGCAGGGGCGTCTGCTCGCTCATTGCAGCAGCGCCCGGCGCGCGAGCACGCGCAACGCGTCGAACTCTTCGCGCGGGATCGTCGCCACCTCGGTATTGCCGGTGTCGATGATCGCGAGCCCGAGGCCGCTCAGGAGCCCGGCGATTTCGTGCAACGACAGGCCGCCGTCGGACTTGAACCGGGAGATTTTCGTTTCGGAGATGCCGGTCGCCTCGGCGACCTTGGACTGGCCCTTGTCGGCGAGCGCGCGAAGGATCGCAGCCTCAACTTGTCGGGATTCGGTCATGTGCGGTATTTCCACTGGGTGCCTGCTGGTGACGGGTAAAGGGGCTTTGTGGCCAATGGGTTGCGGTCTGCAATACCTCGCAAGATACCTGCGGGTAAATTGCGGGACATTGCGCGTGGCAGCGCGGATGCTGTGTCGGTGTTCACTCCCTCGGGGTATCAGTGATGGGCGACTGCAGCGGCAATCGCAGGGCGCGAAAAGAGCGGCGTGTCCTGCCGCTCTATCGGTGTGCCGGGCTGCGGGCGCCTCAACCCTCGGCGTCGTTGGTGCCGGTGACGGGCTCGGCCGCGGCGGCGCGAGTTCTCATTTCGCTGATGGCGATATGGATCGCGTAGGCAAGCAGGGTCATCTTCAAGCGGCTTTCTCCATGGGAACGGGGCAGTCGGTCTTGCGCAGGTAGCTCCAATCCACGTCCGGGCGCAGGTCTTCGCACCGGACGGCGCCCTTCGACTCGCGCTCGATCGCGATGCAGAGGGCGGCGTCGGGAACGAAGTGCTGCTTGGACAGCACCTTCCGCAAGTAATTGATGGTCGTGCCGCACGAGGTGGCGAACGCCTCGCGGGCGGCGGGGTCCGGGAGGCCCCGGACGAAGGCTTTGAGCTTCTGAAGGTTGGGGTTCATGCCCAAAGAATACCTGCGGGTAACCGACCGTGCAAGCGGCGTGATGCCGAAAGTTACCCGGGGGACGTTTACCCCAAGGGGCCGCAGTGCGAACCTTTGTCACGCATTTAGGTACAGGAATGACAATTTTGGACAGGTACGCCGAGCGCCGCCGTGCCCTGCGGGTAATCGTTGACGAGATTGGCCGCGGTGGGCGCGTTGAAGTCGCCAACAAGATCGGGCGCAGCGCGAGCTATGTGTCGCGACTGCTCTACCCGCCAACAAAGGACGGCGCCAAGAACATTGGCGACGAGCTGGTCGAGGCCATCACAAAGGCGTACCCCGACTGGCTGGATCGCGGGCGCCGGGCGCGCGACCTTCCCGGGCTCTTGCCCGCCGCAGCCGCTGCACCGGCAGGCGCATACATCGCGTTCGACGCCTTCATTGCTCCCGATGGCGCCACGGCGAAGGCCCTGCCCGACGTTGCTCGGCGCTTAGAGCTGGCGACGTGGGAGGTGCAGCGGCGAATGGGCTTCCTGCCGGAGCCCGGACGCATCCAGCTCTTTACGCAGCTGGGGCCATCCATGCGGCCGATGCTCGAAGAGGGCGACGTTGCCTTCATCGACACGAGCGTCACCGCGCTGACCGGGGACGACTGCTACCTGATCGGGATGGGTGGGGACGTGCAGGTTAAGCTGCTGCAGCGTCGCGGCCCGGAACTCTGGGTCGTCAGCCAGAACCCGGACTTCCCCGCGTGGCGCGTCGCCGACGAGGCCGACATCACCATCCACGGCAGGGTTGTCATGCGCGGCTCGCTGCGCAGCACCTGAAGGATTGACCCTCCATGACCGGCCACCTCGCCATTGCCAGCAGCTGCGACCTTTCCGTCGCGCGACTGTCGAGCGCGCTCGGTATTCCGGTGATCGAGGGCGAGGTGTCGCAGCGGGCAGGCACCGTGGTCCTCGTGCGCATCGACCAGTTCGACCAGTACCGGCCGCTCATGGGTGCGGGGTCGCTGGCGATCGTTGACCGGGCGGCCGAGGCGGTCATGGTCCGGCTCGGAGAAACCGAGACGTGGCTGCTGGCCACGCCGCAGGGCGCTTCGGACGGGCCAGCCGATCCCGACGACTTCGATCGCGATGCCGAAGCCTTCGCGCGGATCGAGGCGCCCGAATACACGCTGGACGCCGATCGCGCCAACCGCACGGCGTCCCGCATCGCGCAGGCGACGGGCTTCGCCGTGGTCGCGCGCAAGCCGGCGTTCCGGGATGTCTTCGCCCGCCCCTACGTTCTCGACTGGTACGACGCGGCCGCAACGGACTGGCATGTGAGCGAAATCGCCCTGCGCGCGCGCAACCTCTGGGAATTCGGCGTGCTCCCACGCGACGCGAAGGCCCTCGACGCCGCCGGCGAGCCCTTGGCCGCCATTGCCGCAGCGCTTGGAGTGGCACGATCCCGCGCAAAGTGGGCGATCGAGCTGCCCGACGATCATTCGATGGCCGGATACCTCTAGCCGGGCCAGCGGCCCCGACCCTTTCAGATCAGGTGCTTAGCGGCGCCTGATAAAAATTTCTGCTCAATTTTACCTCTGGGTATTGCGCGAGGGAGCGGAACGTGCAGAATTGGATACCTGCAGGCGGCCAGCCGGCCCGCCACCGCCACCCGAGGCATCCGATGCACGACTTCACCGCCATCCGTACCGACTCCGAAATTGGCCGACTGGCCGACCGCGAGCGCAGCCGTCGCCGCGCGTCGGCCGCTGCCGACGCCGCCCTGATCGCCTGCTACATCGTGGCGCTGGCGCTGCTGGCGCCCTTCATCCGCGCGCACGTCACCAGCTCCCCGGCCTTTGCCGAGCTGGTCGCCATCACCGCGCGCAACTGACCCCTGCCCGCCCGGCGCCGCAACCCAGACCGAGGCGCCGGGCGGGTTCCTTCCACCCGCCATCCGAGGACATGCGATGAACGCAATGGTTTCCCCGATCCACAGCGGCGGCGCTCTGGCCACCGCCCGCGACATGGATGCCGTCCGGCAAGCCATGAAGACCAGCCTGTACCCGGGCGCCACCGACGACTCCGTCGATATGGTGCTCGCGTACTGCCGCGCCAGCGGCTTGGACCCTATGACCAAGCCGGTCCACATCGTCCCCATGAGCGTGACCGTGGGCAAAGACCAGCGCGGCTATCCGATCAAGGAAATGCGCGACGTGGTGATGCCCGGCATCGGGCTCTACCGGATCAACGCCGCGCGCACCGGCGCCTACGCGGGCTGCAGCGACCCGGAATTCGGGCCGATGAAGACCATGCAGGTGACGAAGGACATCTGGACCGACGGCCCCAACGGCAAGCGCCAGAAGAAGACCATCGACGGCGGCGAGTTCAGCTATCCGGAGTGGTGCCGCATCACGGTGACGCGCATCGTGGACGGCGTCGCGCGCGAATTCTCGGCCACCGAATACTGGATCGAGAACTACGCCACTGCGGGAAATGACAGCGACATGCCCAACTCCATGTGGAGGAAGCGCCCGTTCGGCCAGCTGGCGAAATGCACCGAGGCGCAGGCGCTGCGCAAGGCGTTCCCCGAGGCGGTGGGCTCGCAGCCGACGGCCGACGAAATGGAAGGCAAGCACTTCATCGACGCGGAAGCGGTGCGCATCGACGCGCCGGCCACCACCTCGACGGGCGCCGTGCGCATGCCGCAGGCGAAGGCGCCGCCCGCGAT
>DATBUS010000124.1:0-5042 GCA_036515815.1 Luteimonas sp. | reverse complement strand
GAGCGCGTGGTGCGCACGCGGGCAAATCAGGTCATCAATGCCGAGACGGTCATCAAGAACCTGCGACTGGCGCAGAAGATGGGCAAGCCGGCCGACTTCATCAAGGACAAGCTGGTGATGCTCTACGGCCTGCGCAACGAGGTCGTGAAGCTCTGGGCTCGCGTCGAGTCCAAGGGCGCCACCGAGTCGGCGAGGGCCAAGAACCGCGCCCGCATTGACGACATCGAGGCCACGGCCAACGGCATGGAGCGCGACATCGAGGCCGCTTGCACCATCACCGGAGGCTGGCCCCAGAAGCAGGTGACCGTGCATGAGCTGTTCCAGCGCGCAGACAACAGCTACAAGCGCCGCGGCCAGACCCCGGCCGACCGCCTGATCGAGCACCTGAAGGCGTACATCATCGACGTGGTCGAGGGCTCCGACCTGCATCAGGAGTGGCAGTCCGAAGTGGACATGGCCAAGAGCATGGCGCGCGAGGCTGCGGAAAACTTCACGCGCCAGTCGAAGGAAGCGGGCGGCTATCCGGCCGAGGTCGCGAAGGCGCTGGCGTCTGGCGCCGGCTGGGTGTGGAACGGCCGCATCTTCACCGTGGGCAGCTTCGCGCGCGACCCCGATGCGGAGCTGGTGCTGTTCTACGCCTACGGCAAGGCCCACGGCTTCAGCAAGGAGGGCATCGCGTACAACATGACCGAGCGCCAGCTGCTGGACTTGGAGCCGATCCTGCCCGGCACGGCCGAGTACGACGACTGCCTGACGATCGCCGCGGCGATCGAGGACGAGCTGGCGAAGACGGGTCGCCCCGGCACGCCGCTCAGCGACGTGGTCCCGGCCGTGTCCGAGCGCCGCAAGGTCAAGGGCGTCGTGGCTTACGAAATCCGCGCCAGCCGACTGCCGGCGCCGTACTTCCCGTTCGTCGTCACGCAGAGCGAGGCGCGCGACTCGCTGCTGAAGTCGGCGATCCTTCGCGAACAGGCTGCCATCGTGCGCTCCACCAGCTACGGCTACCCGGCGGCGTTCCTCGTGGAGGAAGGCCAGACCGTGATCGCGCAGAGCTGGGATGAAGACGACATGCTGGCCGCGCTGATCGACTACGCGCGCGCCAACGGCCAGCGCCTGACTCCCGGCGACATGGGCTACGGCTTCGGCTCCATCATGATGCGCCGCATCGCTCGGGACGTTGACCCGGCGGCGTTCGCCGCGGCGCTCCGCGGCACCACCGCGACCGACATTCGCACAGCGGCCGCCGGCGTGATCCGCGCGAGCATGCCGTGGTTCGACTGGGGCAGCATGGACCCGCTCAACAGCCTGCCTTATGGCGAGCTGCGTGACGCGCTCAACCGGGCGCTGCATCTGGCTGCCATCACGGCCCAGAACGCGGTGCCCGCCGGCGGCGCCGCGCCGCCCGCGGCCCCGGCTTCGGTGGCGGCAGTGGCCGACAACGACATCGTCGCCATCACCGGCAACACCCGGAAGTGGAAGGACCGCATCAAGGCCGCCGCGCAGTCTCACGGCAATGGCCGCTTCCGCTGGGACGGCACCGCGCTGGTGTGGAATGTCTACCGCAGCGCATGGACCCAGCTGGTGGCAAACTATCCCGAAGCGGGAAGCGAGCTGTCGCTGACCAAGCCCACCATCTTCAAGTTCTGAGGTCGCCATGGCATTCACCGAACACCGCTTTAGCCGGGAGCAGGTCAAGGAGGTCGCAGCGCAGCTTGCGGCCAACCTGCAGGCCAAGCGCGGCCCCGTGGACTTCCTCGAATTCGCCACCGGCGTCATCGCCGACCGGCTGGCGCGCGACCGCACCTCGTACCGCTGGTACGGGCCGTGGTGGTGGTCGCTGAAGGAGGTGCTCCGCCGCGCCGGCCACGACTACGGCACGCAGTCCGATCCGCTCGTGCGCCGCGCCTACGGCTTCCCGGACGACACCGAGACGCTGGTGGCGGCCGACAGCTTCCGCAACTGGTACATGGCCACGCAGTTCATCGGCAGCGCCCGTTTCCACCTCGATCCCTCGACGGCCGAGCACTACGCCCTGTGGGATGCCGACATGGAAGACCCGGCCGCCGCGCCGTAGCGGGAAAACGGGCGGCGGGCCCGCTGGCCATGCGCCCGACAATGGGCCATGGCCAAAATCACGCCCACGGACATCCACGACATGGCCCGCCACTGGCTCAACACGCCGGGCGGCGCCTATCTCGGCTCTGACTACGGGCAGGATGCCAAGTCGCTGCTGCAGCGCCCGCACATGGACACCGCGGCCGATGCGTTTCTGGCCAAGCTCCGCCGGGATGTCCCGGTGCTGCAAGTGCTCCCCGCCGGCTCGCTGAACCTCTACGGGCAACCCGTCGGCGCGGACCGTCTGGAACTTGTGCTGGACATCGCCGGCCAGCCGATCGAGGTAGGGGGCTGACATGCTGACCAAGGCGGACTTCCAGCAGGCCATCCGCGACAGCATCGCCGGATTCCCCGCGATCGCCGCGCTGTATCAGGCCGGTGACCCGCGCATCCTGCAGCACATGGACGCGATGGCCACCATGCTGGCCATGTTCTCCGCGCAGGCCGAAGTGGCGCAGGCCGAGCCCTTCGAGAAAACGCGCGACTCCACCGTGCTCGCCGACGCCGCCATGCGCGGCATCGTGCGCAAGGGCGCGCCGGCTCGCGTGCGACTGCGTGCAGACAACAAGGGCGGCATGCCGTACTCGCTGGCGTCCGGGCGCACGCTGCTGGATTCCAGCGGCCGCGCATACCGCGTGGAGACTGCCGTCGTCGTGCCGGCCGGTGGCAGCGCGACGTTCGACGCCACGCAGGTGCGCTATGCCGCGATCCCGCACACCGTCGCCGGCAGCGAGCCGTTCTACGCCGTCGAGGTTCCCCCGGCGGAAGACGACAGCTTCCTCTGCAGCATCGCCGTGAGCGACGCCGCCGGCGCCTTCGTGCATCGCGACCGCTACGTCAACACGGCGCCCGACGAGCGCGTCTTCCACGTCGAGGCGGACGATCGCCAGCGCATCTACGTCCGATTCGGCTATCAGGGCGTCGTGGGCGTGCAGCCCGCGGATGGCGCGACGATCACGCTCACGATCGGCACCACCGCCGGCCGCATCCAGCTCCCGGCCGGCACGCCGTTCTCGTTCGAGTACCTGAACTCCCCGGCCGAATCGAATATCGAGCTGAAGATGGAGGCGATGCTGGTCGCCGGCCAGAACCCGATCCCGATGTCGGTCCTGCGCGACCTCGCGCGCTACCCGTCGGTCTACGACAGCAACGCCGTCTTCCTCGGCGAGTTCGACTTCCTCGTGCGCCGCAACTACCCGACGCTGCGCTTCCTGTCCGTCTGGAACGAGGCGGCGGAAGAGGCGGCCCGCGGCCCGCACATCAGCAACATGAACGCGATTTTCGTCGCGTGCCTGTCCCAGTCGTCGCAGGAGCCGGTCGAGACGGCTGAAGACCCGGACAACATCCCGGCGCCGGTGCGCGTGCCAGTGGCGGAATGGACGGCGACGCAGCGCGCCATCCGCGAGCTGATTCGCGCGGCCGACGACAGCTACCGCGTCCACTTCGTCACGCCGGTGCGCGTGCCGATCGCGGTCACGATCAACGCCACCGTGCCCACGTCCTACATCGCCGGCGACGTTCGCCAGAAGATCATCGAGGCCATCCTTGCCGAGTACGGCGAGCAGTCGGCGGCGGCGCGGCGCGGCAGGAACCAGCCGCTGTACCAGAGCGTCTACGCACTGCTGCGCCAGCGGGTGCAGGCGCTCAACGTCGGTTCTGCGGACCTGCAGGTGAGCATCGCGGCGCAGCCCGAGGTGCTCAACCGCCCCGAGCTGTGGCGCTTCGTGTCCCCGGACAGCCTGACCGTCGAGGTGCAGACCGCGAACATCACCGCGCCTTCGTGGAACGGGTGACGCATGGCCTTCGACTTCCCGAACGCCCAGCTCCCCCGGCTGCTGCCGCTGGAAGCGAGCTTTGCCGAAAACGAGGTTGAGGCCGAGCTGAAGGCGCTGTTCCTGTCCATGTTCGACACGCTGCTGGCGACCCAGCTGTTCGACGTGAACGTGCTCGGCACGCCGCACCTCGGAAGCTCCGAGCTGGTGCGGCGCGCGGTCAACACGGACGGGCTCATGCTGCTGCAGGGCGACCGCGAAGAGGCGGCCACGCGCTACCTCTACCGCGCGTGGAAGAGCGGCAACACGCAAGGCCGTGGCCTGCACTTCCTGCGGACCTACCTGCAGCTGCTGTTCCCGAATCAGTGCCGCGTGGAGCAGCTGTGGCAGGACCGCGAGGCGGACTATCCCGACGGCGGCTTCGGCACGCGACCGGGCACCTACGTTCGCTATCCCGCGCTCGACGGCCAGCTCGACCTCGACGGCTCGTGGAACGTGGGGCGCGCGATCGAAAGCTCCGATGGCGGCGAGGATGTCCCGTTCGCCGATGACGAGCTGGACTACTGGCTGACCAGCCGCGTCATGATCGCCATGTCGTTCGAGTCCGACACGCAGAGCATCCGCAAGCTCGCGAGCGTGATCGGCTCCGTGCTGCCGGCGCGGCTTGTGCCCGTCTTCCGGTTCTGGCTGAAGCACGTCGTGGAAATGCGGATCACCGGCAGCAGCTCAATCCGCATCTCCAAGTCGGTGACGACCTCGCTCGGCGGCCTGACGCAGCTCTACGTCACCGACAACACCGAACGGCAGTTCTTCCTCGGGCTCAACGCCGAACCGCAGGCGGCAAAGAAGCTGGTGGTGGCCGGTATCAGCGGCGACTTCAAGATTCGCCACGTCCGCTGACCGCCGCGGAAAATCAAGCGATTCAGGGTTTGGCAGGCGCCCAACATAGCGCCATCAGCCCAGCCAGACCGCACGAATGGCCAACGAAATTGCCGTGACCGCCTACCGCGAAGCGCTTGCCGCTGGCATGCGCGGCGGTGGCGCTCAGGTCGCCCCCATCACGCACATGGCTTTCGGCGACGGCGGCCACAACGCCGATGGCAGCGTGCGCCCATCCGGGCGCCCGCAGCTCTATCGCGAGCTGCTGCGCAAGCC
>DATBUS010000123.1:0-2630 GCA_036515815.1 Luteimonas sp. | reverse complement strand
ACTGGGACAGGTTGCACAGCTCGCGCGCGTGACGCATGCGCTCGCCGATGGTGCGAACCATCGCCGCCTGTTCCTTGCGAGCCATTATCCGCTTCTGGTCGTCGTGACTTGCCACGTTTTTCCCCTTTACGCGCCGGGATTCTGGAGTTTGTTTGCAGCAGTCACCGCGACGCCGAGCGCCTGCCACGCGTGCGATGCGACGCCGTAGGTCGGGCCCGGCTCCGCCTTCCTGCCGGGCGCACCCAGCAGGTCGATCAGCGCGAGCCGCACGTTGCCGTCCTTCGCGCGCGCGGAGTGGCACAGGTGCAGGCAGACCTCCTTGCGGAAGACCTCCATGGGCAGCTGGCCGCGGCCGCGCAGCCACGCCTCGGCGAAGCGGCCCGTCCACCACACGGTGCGGAACACCTCGGCGCCGACGCCCATGCCGTAGCTGGCGACCATTTCGATCGCGAGCACGTCGATGTCGGCCTCGCGCGCGGCGTCCTCGATCATTTCCATCACGTCGGTGTTGGCCGACACGCCGGAGCGCAGCACTCGGCCGTCCTCGTACACGGCCCAGCCCGACTGCACGGTGCCGGGGTCGATCGCGAAGATGCACGGGCTCATGCGCGCGACGCCCGCCAGTCGTCATCGAACGGCAGCCCCTCGGCCACCAGCTCCGCGATCAGCTCGCGCCCGATCGCCTCGTTCACCTCGTTCGGGAAAGCGAACCGGCACACACCGCTCACGCGATGGTGGCGGTGCTCCACGAGCACGCCGGCGGCGGCCAGTCTGCGCAGGTGCGCGCGCGCCGTGGCAGTCGAGACGCCAGCCTCCCGCGCGTAATCCCACGACAGGATGGTCGTGAGGTGCAGCTGGTGCTCGCCCGGTTCCCGGCATGCGATGGTCTGGTCGCCCGTGACGTACCTGCGGCGATAGACCCAGCGGGCGCCCTCCTTGGCCGCGGCGCGCGCGGCGGCGGCCATTGCCTCCGGCGTCATGCGTCCACCTTCGGGGTGCTCTCGCCGCGCTTGGCGATGCAGTCCGCGCAGGTGCTGGTGCCGCGACCGGACACGATCCGGAAGCTACTGCCCTTCACCGGCTTGAATTCCTTGCAGACGCGGCAGCGCCGCTTGTTCCCGGTGGCTTCCCATCGGCCGCCCTTCAGGGCCTTCCGTTCGTTCGCGGTGCTCATGCAGGCAGTCCTTTCTCGGCGCGCGCCTTGGCGCTGTCGGCAGTCGGGCAGACGGCGATCAGCCGCCCGCCATGGAAGAGGCGGTACACCACGCCGCCGAGCCACCCGCCCTTTCGGATCGTCCACGGCGGGCAGGTGATGGCGTCGGCGCCATCGCGGGCCCAGACCATGGGCGCGGTCACGCCGCCCACGGCTTGAACTCCATGGCGCGGAGAAACTCGTTCTGGATCACCAGCAGCTCGGCGTCATTGCCATAGCGCTGGCGGAAGTCCCCGGCATTGCCGAAGTAGCTCGGGCCCTCGGCCCATCGGCACGAGTCGTCGCGAATGCCGCGGTGGTGGTAAATGCAGAGCCCGATGGTGAACTCGTCGCCCAGCCGCTTCCCGTTTCCGTGGAAGCCGGTCGTGAGCTGGTGATGCACCTCGGCATACGTCCAGTCGAAGCCATCCAGCCGGCAGCAGATGCAGCCGATTTGCTTGATGCCGTCGAAGCGTATGGCGCGCTCGCCGTCGTTCACGCGAAGTCCTTGAACTCGGCCGGCAGGTGCCGGCAGCCGCGGCAGTCGAAGCCGTGGGCCACGGGGTACGGGGTGCCGGCGGGAAACTCGGGCGTCGGTTGCCCGATGCCTACGCCGTCCCACGTCTTGCAGCCCGGGAGGCACCAGTCGCTACGCACCTCGGTCACGATGCGCTCGCCGGTCTGCTGGTCGATGCCGTGCAGCGGGCGCGCTGGCGCCATGTCCGGGCGGTTGTAGCAGCGCGGGACCACGCTGCGCCGCGGCACGTCCACGATCACCTGCGGAAGCTCCGCAGGCGCTGCTCTTCGCGGGTCGCGCAGTAGATGCAGCTCGCCCACGGCTTGCGGTGATCTTCCAGCTCGACGCCGCAGTGCTTGCAGTCGTCGGCCGGCTTCAGCGTCGCCATCATCGCCGCGTGCGTGCGCACCACGGTTTCCCGCTCGTGCTGCTCGTAGCCGCTGGCGCGCTCGTACTCGTCTGTCATGATCCCGGTGTCTCAAAGGCGCCGTAATCGGCGAAAAAGGCGGCAACCAATCGCCAAAACCCTTTGCTGATCCGCATCACGGATCACCGGGGAAAGTATTGGATACCTGCGGGTATCTGTCAAGGTAAAGTTTGCCGATTCAGGCGGTTTTCTGCGCCGTTTTCCGGGCTTGCTTGCAGTCGTCGCATCGCCACCCTTTCCGGCTCACGCCCTTGATGGGCTTCGGCATCGCGCAGCCCTCGCAGTGCGCGGTCCCGGGCTTGGGCCGGCGGAAGACAGGCGTTGCACCGTTTCGCTCGCGAGCGAAGGCATCACCGGCGAAGGCGCTGAAAAATCGGGGGCTCACTACGCTCATGCGGGTTCCACCATTGCGTCGGCCATGCTCTTGATCTGCTCGGCAGTCAGCGTCGGCCAGTAGGTTTGGGAGACGTGGTGGCATATGCCGGCCACCACTG
>DATBUS010000122.1:0-17426 GCA_036515815.1 Luteimonas sp. | reverse complement strand
GCAGGCCTGGCATGGCCTGGGCAGTGCACTGCAGGCGCTCGACGAGCTCGAGGCCGCGGACGCGGCCCTGCAGCGCGCGATCGCCCTGGCGCCGGAGTCCGCCGCGGCATGGGTCAACCGCGGCGCCGTGCTGCGGCGGCTCGGCCGATTGCAGGAGGCCCGCGACTGCCTGCTGCAGGCCCGGGCGCTCGGCCACGACACCCCCGAAGTGCGCAACGCGCTGCTCGGCCTGCTGCAGGACATGGGCCAACCGGCCCAGGCCCTGTCCGAGGCCCGTGCCCTGGTGGCGCGGGATCCCGGCTTCGCCGGCGGGCACGAATCGCTCGCCCATCTGCTCTGGGAGCACGGCGACGCGTTGGCACCGGGCGAGGATCCCCTGGCGCCGCTGTGCGCCGCCGCCCGCGGCCAGCGCGCCAACATGCCGCTGCAACTGGCCTGCGTGCGCGCACTGCTGGAAGCGGGACGGGCGGCCGACGCCTTTGAATGGCTGCAGCCACTGCGTAGCGCCTCCCCGGGGCAGCCGGCCCTGGACTGGATGGCCGCGGACGCGCTGGACCGGCTGGACCGGGCGGGCGAAGCGTCCGTGCTCTACGCCCGCGTCGCCGCGCAGCTTGGTGACCAGCGCCCCGACTTCCTCAATGCCTACGCGCGCCACGCCTTCCGCAGCGGCAGGATCGGCCTGGCCCGCGACTGCGCCGAACGCGCCACGCGCCGCGACCCTCGCAACCAGGAGGCCTGGAGCCTGCTTGGCACGGCCTGGCGACTTGCCGGCGATCCGCGCGAAGAGTGGCTGTTCGGCTACGACCGGCTGGTCGGCGAACTGGAGATTGCGCCCCCCGCGGGACACGGCGACCTGGCCGGCTTCCTGCAGGCGCTCGACGCAAATCTCGGCGCCCTGCACCTGGCGTCGCGCGCGCCGCGTGCGCAGAGCGTACGCGGTGGCACCCAGACCCCGGGCCGGCTGTTCGGTCGCGACGATCCCCTGATCCGCGGGACGGCCGCGGCGCTCCGCGCCGGGGTCGAGCACTGGCTGGCGGGGCTTCCGGACGATCCGCGACACCCTTTCCTCGCGCACCGCCGGCGCGGCATCCGCTTCGTGGGCTCGTGGTCGGTGCGGCTGCACAGTGCCGGCCACCATGCCGACCACATCCACGACGAGGGTTGGCTCAGCTCGGCGTTCTACGTCGCGCTGCCGCCCCCGGTCCGCGCGGCGGTCGGGCCCGACGCGTCCGCCCATCCCGGCTGGCTGCGGCTCGGGCAGCCGATGGCCTCGCTGGGCCTCGACCTGGGTCCGCGGCGCCTCGTCCAGCCGCGGCCCGGGACCCTGGTCGTGTTCCCCTCCTACCTCTGGCACGGCACGGTGCCCTTCGAGGATCCCCAACCACGCGTGACCGTGGCCTTCGACATGCAGCCCGCGCCCTGAGCGCCGGCGTCAGTCGACGGCGATGCCGGCCTCGGCAAGCCTGCGCACCAGCGGTGCCAGGCGCTGACGATGGCGCCTGGCACCGCCCACCGAACGCGCATGCACCGGCTCGCGCACCTGCGCGGCGCTGGCGGTGGTGAACGCGGCCCGTGCCGGTGCTTCGCCGTAGCGGACGCCGGGGTCCCAAGGCAGCCCGCACCATTCGAGGATGCGGCGCGCCTGTCCATCCGGATCGGCCACCAGGTCCTCGTAGCGGACATCCAGGATCCCCCCCGGCATCACCGTGTGCCAGTGGTCCATGGTCTGGCGGTAGGCGACGTAGTAACGCGCCAGTTCATCGAGGTCGTAGGAGAAATGGTAGGCGCTGAAGAAGAGCGTCTTGTAGACGGCGTGGCAGCTGTCCAGCGGATCGCGTTGCAGGTGGATGATGCGCGCGTCAGGCAGGGCCTTGCGGATCAATCCGCAGTACATGTAGTTGGCCGGCATCTTGTCGATGAAGCGTCCGCCGCCCGCCGCTTCGGCCACGCCGCGTACGTACTCGCGGCCCAGCGCCTCGAAGTCGATATGCAGCGACGCCTGCGCAGGAGATAGCCCCGGTCGTGCCTGCATGGCCTCGCGTGCACGGGCGCCGATCAGCTCCGACAGGTCCAGCGGCTCGCCCGCCGAGCGGACCTCGCCGCCGTGCACCAGGATGCGTTCGGCCAGCGTGGTGCCGGTGCGCGGCATGCCCACGATGAAGATCGGCGCGGCGCCGGCATGGCCGCGCGCCGGTGCCGCCATCGCCTGCTGGTCGTAGGCGGCGCGGATGCTGGCCAGGGCGTCGCACTCGCCGGCGACGTCATGTTGCAGGGTCTGGCGCCGCAGGCGCGCGCCGGTGTCGAGGGCGTCGAAGGCCGCCTCATGTTCCCCCAGGTCCTCGAGCTCCTTGGCCAGCGCGTACCAGGCCGCCGCATCCTGGTCGGGACGGCCCAGCCCGGCGTCGATCCGCTGTCGCAGCTCATCGACGTGGTTGCGCCCGGGCGACTGCCGGCGCAGCGTGCTGCGCAGGTACAGCGCATGGCCGGCCTGCGGCGCGATCGCGAGCATCCGGTCGAGATTGGATTCGGCGGCCTCGAAGTCACCGGTGAAGAACTGCGCTACGCCGAGGTCGTAGAGCAGCCCCGGGTGTGGCCCCATGATGTCCACCGCCTTCCGGTAGAGCGGCTCGGCGTCGGCGGGCCGGTTGCAGTTGGTCACGATGGTGGCCGCCTGCCACAGCGCCTGGCCGTCCCCGCGCGCCTGCGCCGTGGCGGCCACGGACTGCGCGAGGGCGAGCGCTTCGCGCCGGCGGCGCAGGTGAAGCAGCAGGCTTGCCTGCTTGAGCATGAGCGCGTGGTTGCCCGGGCTGGCGGCGATGGCCCGTTGCATGCAGGCGACCGCGTGGTCGGGCACGCCCGCGGCCACGGCGGCCTCCCCGGCCAGCACCAGCGCATCGACATCCTGCGGTCGCGCGTGCAGCAGGTCCGCGGCATGCCGCGTGGCCTCCTCCACCCGCCCCGCGCGCAGCAGCGCATAGCCGTGCACCACCCCGGCCCGGCCCTCTCCGTTGCCTGCCATCCCCGACTCCATGCGATCCCTGCGCCGAGTCTAGCGGCAAGGGCGGGACAAAAAGGCGGCGGGCCGGGGCCCGCCGCCAAATGCTGCCGTTGGAGATGAGAGTCGATGCAGCTGCGGTCAGAAGTCGAACGTGATGCTGGTGAACGCGTAACGGCCGGCCTGGTCGTAGCCGGTGACGGAATTGCCGTTGATGGGGCCGAGGTTGCCACCGATCATCGGCGGTTCCCTGTCGGCGATGTTGTTCACGCCCATCGTCCAGGTGACGTTGTTGCCCAGCTGCACCGAGCCCGACAGGTCGATGTAGTTGTAGGCCTTCAGCCTTCCGGGATCGCTGAGGAACTCGTCGCGGCCCGGGGTCGAACCATCGGTGTTGCGGTAGTCCATCTCTCCGATATAGCGCCAGCGCAGGCCCACGGTGTAGCGGTCGATGGCGTAGCGGACGTTCGCGATGTGCCGCCATTCGGGCGTCGAGCACTGGCTGTTGATCAGGCCTTCGCAGGCATAGTCCGCCGAGCTGTCGCCGGGCACCGGCTGGAACGAACGCTCGAGGATGCGGCTGCCGACGAAGGACGTCGTCAGGCGCCCGGGCCCGGCCTGGAAGCCGTAGCCCGCGGTCAGGTCGATGCCACGGTAGCGGCGGGTGCCGAAGTTGCCGTTGGTGTTGATGACCAGGCCCGAGGTCTCCGGGTCGCTGCCGCGGAACAGGTCGCCGGTGACCGCATTGCGGCGGATCAGCGAGCACATCGCCTCCTGGCCATTGGCGCAGAGGTTGAGGATGGTGCGCGCGCCGACGGTGCCGATGACGTTCTCCAGCTCGATGTCGTAGTAATCGATGCTGAGTTCGAGGTTGTCGATCGGGCTGGCCGCGAAGCCGACGGTCCAGGTGTTGGCGATTTCCGGCTCGAGGTTGGGATTTCCACCAATGAACTGGTTGTTCTGGCCGGCGGGGTTGGCGGCGACGTTCCCGTACTGGGCCGCGCTGACCCCGGTCCGGGCGCACTGCTCGGCACTGAACTCGGGCGTCGGCCCCGCGCACGGGTCGTCACCGACCCACAGCGCGATCTGCTGGTCGGCGAACAGCTCGTTGACGTTGGCACCGCGGATGGCGCGGTTGAAGCCGGCACGGAAGCGGTAGCGGTTGTCGGCGAAGCTGGCGCCCAGGCCCACCTTCCAGGTATCGACCGAACCGGAGGTGCTGTAGTGGGTGTTGCGATAGCCCAGCTGCAGGTCGGCGCTGTCGAGGCTGCCCAGCTCGGCCACCAGCGGCACGTTGGCTTCCATGAAGATCTCGTCGACCTCGTATCCACCGGTAAGGTTGGTGGTCGGGCCGCCCAGGCCGGTGAAGTTGCCGGTCTGCATGTTGGTGTCGGCCACGCGCTTGTAGCGTTCGTTGCGCTTCTCGAAACCGAGCACGGCACTGATCGGCATGTCGGCCACGAAGCCGAAGCCCAGGTCACCGGTGGCGAAGGCATTGAGCACCTTCATGTCGGTGGAGTAGTTGACGATGCCCACGCCCTGCAGCGCCTGCGCCTGCTCCGGCGTGACGCTGTCGGTCCACACCTCGTAGGGGACGCAGCCGTCGAACGCACCGGCCGGGCATCCCAGCAGCGCATCGCGCACGCGCGTGGTGACGAAGTCATTGTGGTTCTCGGACTTCACCGTGGTGCGCGCGTACTGCAGCGAAGCGTCCCAGGTCCACCCGGAATCGAACAGCGCGCCGGTGGCACCGGTGACGATGCTGTAGTTGGTCGACTCGTCGTCCGACATGCGTGGCCCGCCTTCCACGTTGCGCTTGGCGACGTAGACCACGAACTCGTCATCGGTGATGCCGACGTCGTCGCACATGGTGCCGATGACGGCGGTATCGCAGTCCACGACGATGTCGGTGAAGAAGGCCCCCGACGGCGCGATCTGCGTGCCGCTGCGGCGGTTCACGAACATGGTCTCGACGTAGGGCCGGAAGTACTCGTTGACCTCGTAGCTGACGCTGGCGCCGGCGGTGAAGCGCGAGTCGGGACGCTGGTAATAGTTCACCGGCGCGTAGTTGTAGATGTACGGGCCGTCGGGGATCGCCCAGCCCGAGGCCGAAGGCGCCACGTAGGTGTACAGGCCCGAACCCGGCGCCACGATGTAGAAGTTGGCGGGATCGGCGGTGGGCGAGCCACCGCAGGCGGTGCCCGTGCCGTTCAGCGCGCAGGACGAATAGTCGCGCTGGCCCTGCAGCAGTGCATTGCCCTTGCGCCATGTCGCCCAGGCCATGGCATGGCCGCTTTCGCCGAAGGCGCCGCCGATGGCGACGTCGATGTTGCGCGTGACACCGTCCAGGCCCGAATCCCCGGTGGGATATTCGAAGCCGGCCTCGTCCATCAACCCCTGCATGTAACGGTTGTCGTTGTCGTGCTGGTAGCCCGAATAGCCCAGGTTGACGCTGACGCCTTCGAAGGTGTCGTCGAGGATGAAGTTGACGACGCCGGCGATCGCGTCCGAGCCGTAGACCGCGGACGCGCCGCCGGTCAGGACGTCCACCCGTTGCAGGAGCGCCGCCGGGACGATGCTGATGTCGGGGGTCTCGCCAAGGCCCTTCGGGATGCGGCGGCCGTTGACCAGCGCAAGCGTCCGGTTGGGCCCCATGCCGCGAAGGTCGACGGTGGCGTAGCCCTGGGAGCCGTTGTTGAGGAAGTTGTCGAAGTCCAGCGCGAGCTGCGGGTACTGGTTGACGAGGTCCTCGACCGTGGTGGCGCCGGCGTACTTGAACTCCTCCTGCGAGATCTCGGTGACCGGGCTCGAGGCGGTCATGGTCTGGCTGCGGATGCGGGTGCCGGTGACGCGGATCGCGTCGAGCGTGGCCGCCGTGTCGGGTGTGTCGTTGCTCCCCTGGTCCTGTGCGAAGGCGGTACCGCTTCCTGCGAGACCTGCTGTGCCCACGGCAAGCGCGATCACGATCGCCTCCCGCAGCTTCGTGCTTCTCGGGTTCATCTATCTCTCCGGATTGATGGAACAAGGACCGGCCGTGGCCGCGCGTACGCCCCCTTTGGCCCCGGCTGGACCCCACCGCGCGATGGGGCGGATCGATACTAAGCACACTTGCGCCCAAAATGAACATATGGTTAACCCGGTGGATGGCCAACGCCGGACCGTCCATGGGCCTTCCCGCCACCCGGGCGGACACCGGCGGACGTCCGCCGCGCGTCCCGCGGACACCGGCGCCGGGCCGGAAGTCCTTTCAGATCAGCAACATGGGGATTGGCACGGGTCATGCGTAAGCAACGGGTGAACGCCACCCGGAGCGCCCATGTCCAGCCCACGCCCCATCCGTGACACCTCCGCCCAGGACGCCCCGCGTGCGGCGGCAGGCAGCCCCCGCCGGCCGCGCCGCTGGACCTGGCCTGTCCTGGCCGGCCTGGCCATCCTGGGCGCGGCGGCCTGGATCGCCGAGGGCTGGAGCAGTGGCGGCCGGTCGCACGATGCCTCGCGCATCCGCATCGCCGAAGTGGTCCGCGGCGACCTTGTCCGCGACATCGCCGCCGACGGCCGCGTGATCGCCGCCAACAGCCCCACCCTCTACGCCATCGCCGGCGGCACGGTCAGCCTGAAGGTCGTGGCCGGCGACGCGGTGGAACAGGGCCAGGAGCTGGCGGTCATCGACAGCCCCGAACTGCGCAGCCGCCTGGTGCAGGAGGAGTCCACGCTGGCCAACCTGCAGGGCGAGGCCAACCGCGCCATGCTTGATGCCCGCCTGACGCGTTCGGATGCGCAGAAGCTGCTCGACCAGGCCCTGATCGACCGCGTGGCGGCCGAGCGCGACGTCGAGCGCTACAAGCGCGCGTTCGAGGGCGGCGCGGTCTCGCGCAACGATTACGATCGCGCGCTCGACGGGCTGAAGAAGGCCGAGATCGGCGTCGCTTCGGCGCGCCAGGACTTCGAGCTGCAGGGCCAGGGCGCCGGCATCGATGCCAGCAACAAGCGCCTCCTGGCCGAGCGCCAGAAGGCGGTGGTCGACGAACTGCGCCGGCAGGTCGATGCGCTGACACTGCGCGCGCCCTTCGACGGCCAGGTCGGCCAGGTGCAGATCGCGCAGGGCACGAACGTGGCCGCGAACGCCCCGGTCCTGAGCGTGGTCGACCTGTCGCAGTTCGAGGTCGAGATCAGGGTGCCGGAGAGCTTTGCACGCGACCTCGGCATCGGCATGCCGGCCGAGGTGACCAGCGTCGGCAAGCAGTGGCCCGCCGAGATCTCGGCCGTGTCGCCCGAAGTCGTCAGCGGTGAAGTGAACGCGCGCCTGCGCTTCGCCGATGGCAGGCAGCCGCCCGGACTGCGGCAGAACCAGAGGCTGTCGGCGCGCATCGTACTCGACACCCGCCAGGACGTCCTGATGGTGGAGCGCGGTCCCTTCCTCGAGCAGGAGGGCGGCAGCTTCGCCTACGTCGTCCAGGGTGGCAGTGCGCAGCGGCGCCCGATCCAGGCCGGCGCCTCGAGCCTGTCCGCGGTCGAGATCGTCTCGGGGCTGCAGGCCGGCGAACACATCGTCGTGTCGGGCAGCGACCAGTTCCAGCAGGCGGACCGTGTCCGCATCTCCGGAGAATGACCATGCAAGCCACCACCGGTTTCCCCCACGTCGTCCACTGGGATTCCTTCCAGCTGGCCGAGGCCGTGCCGCGTCGCCTGAGCGAGCTGTACCACTTCGACATCGTGCGTTCGCACGCCGTTCCCGCCGCGCCGGTCGATGGCGGCGCGCGCCGGACGCGCGGCGCCCGTCCCTACCTGCCCTCCTCGTCCCTGCCCGGCCGCTTCCAGGTCGACTGATGGACGCCATCGCCACTACCGCACAAGGAAGCAACGCCATGCTGGACATGCGCCAGGTCACCAAGGTCTACCGCACCGAGCTGGTCGAGACGCATGCGCTGCGTTCGCTCGACCTCCGGGTGAAGGAAGGCGAGTTCGTCGCGGTCACCGGGCCGTCGGGCTCCGGCAAGACCACCTTCCTCAACATCGCGGGCCTGCTGGAAACGTTCACCGGCGGGGAGTTCCATCTCGACGGCGAGGACGTGCGCGGGCTCAACGACAACCAGCGCAGCCGCCTGCGCAACCAGAAGATCGGCTTCATCTTCCAGGGCTTCAACCTGATCCCGGACCTGAACCTCTTCGACAACGTCGACGTGCCACTGCGCTACCGCGGCATGCCGGCCAACGAGCGCAAGCTGCGGATCGAGGACGCGCTGGGGATGGTGGGCCTGGGCTCGCGCATGAAGCACTTCCCGGCCGAGCTCTCGGGCGGCCAGCAGCAGCGCGCGGCGATCGCACGCGCCATCGCCGGAAGCCCGCGCCTGCTGCTCGCCGACGAGCCCACCGGCAACCTCGACAGCCAGATGGCACGCAGCGTCCTGGAGCTGCTGGAGGACATCAACCAGCAGGGCACCACGATCGTGATGGTGACCCACGACCCCGAGCTCGCCGCGCGCGCGCACCGCAACGTGCACATCGTCGACGGCATGGCGACCGACCTGTCGGTGGAGCCGAGCCTGACGCGCGCCGCGCGGGCCGGCCGGATCGAGGCCGAGGCCGAGGCCACCGCCACCGCATCCGGCCGCTGAGGAGGCTGCCATGCTTGCCTACTACTCGAGACTCGCCCTGCGCAGCTTCCGCCGCAACAGGGTGCTGACGGCGCTGATGGTGCTGGCGATCGCGCTGGGCATCGGTGCCTGCATGACCACGCTGACCGTGTTCCGCGTGCTGTCGGGCGACCCCATCCCGGAAAAGAGCGACCGCCTGTTCTACGTGCAGCTGGACGCGGCCTCCATGCGTGGCTTCGTGCCCGGCGAGGAACCCGCGGCCCAGGTCACCCGCTTCGATGCCGAGACCCTGCTGCGCGAGCGGCGCGGCCTGCGCCAGGCGATGATGACCGGCGGCGCGGTCTCGATCACGCCGGACAGGCCCGAGCTGCCGCCGTTCTTTTCCGACGCGCGCTACGCGAGCGCCGATTTCTTTTCGATGTTCAGCGCACCATTCCTGCACGGGACCGGCTGGACCGCGGCGGACGACGACGCCAGCGCGCGCGTGGTGGTGATCTCGAAGTCGCTCAACGATCGCCTGTTCGGTGGCGCCAACAGCGTCGGCCGCCCGCTGGTGGTCGGCGGCAACGAGTTCCGCATCGCCGGCGTGCTCGACGACTGGCGGCCCACGCCGCGCTTCTACGACATGAACACCGACCGCTACGGCGAACTCGAGGATGTCTTCCTGCCGTTCTCCACGTCGCGCCAGCTGGAGATGGGGCGCAGCGGCAGCATGGACTGCTGGGGAGACTCGGGCGGGGACGAGACCGGGCTCAACGCGCCCTGCGTGTGGGTCCAGTACTGGGTCGAGCTCGAGGACGCCTCCCGGGCCGACGACTTCCGGGCGTACCTGGTGAACTACTCGGCGCAGCAGAAGGCCGCCGGCCGCTTCGAGCGCGAACCGAACGTGCGCCTGCGCAACGTCATGGAGTGGCTGGACTTCAATCGCGTGGTGCCGCGCGACGTGATGATGCAGCTCTGGCTCGGCTTCGGCTTCCTCCTGGTCTGCCTGCTCAATACGGTGGGCCTGCTGCTGGCGAAGTTCCTGCGTCGCAGCGGCGAGATCGGCGTGCGCCGCGCACTCGGCGCCTCGCGCACGGAGATCTTCAAGCAGTGCCTGGTCGAGGCGGGCGCGGTCGGCCTGGCCGGCGGGATCCTCGGCCTCGGCATGGCGCTGCTTGGCCTGTGGGCGGTGCGCCAGCAGCCATCGAGTTACGCGGAGCTCGCACACCTCGACCTGCCGATGCTGCTGACGACGTTCGTGCTCGCCGTGGCCGCCAGCATCATCGCCGGCCTCCTCCCCGCGTGGCGCGCCATGGACGTGACGCCCGCGATCCAGCTGAAGTCGCAGTGACCACGAGGAACGACTGATGGACATCCGACCGATCCTTTCCACCCTCCTGCGCCACCGGACCGCCGCAGCGCTGATCGTGCTGGAGATCGCACTGACCTGCGCGATCATCTGCAATGCGCTGTTCCTGGTCGGCGAACGCCTGACCGAGATGCGCGAGCCCAGCGGCATCGCGGTCGACGAGCTGGTGCGCATCCAGATCATCCCCGTGGGCAACGACGCCGATGCGGCCGCGCAGACGCGCTCGGACCTGCAGTTGCTGCGCGGGCTGGCCGGCGTCACGGCCGCCACCACCACCAACCAGGTGCCGTTCGTGAATTCATCCTGGAACTCGGGGATCAACCTCGCGCCCCAGCAGCAGCAGCCCACCGTGGTGGGGACGACCTACATGGGCGACGAGCACTTCCTCGACACCTTCGGGATCGAACTGGTGGCCGGACGTTATTTCACCGGCGACGAGCTGATTCCCTCCGACGTGCTCAACGACCCGGAGCAGGAGGTCACGATTCCCGGCGTGGTCGTGACCCGCGCGCTCGCCGAACGCCTGTTTCCCGGGGAGGACCCGCTGGGCAAGGCGATCTACGTCTGGGGCGACGAGCCCACGCGCATCATCGGCGTGGTCGCGCACCTGGTCCGCCCCGGCACCATGGGAGGGCCGGAGGGTCGCGAACACACCCTGATCGTGCCGGTGCGCGCCAACTACGACCTCGGCGGGCAGTACGTCCTGCGCACCGCGCCCGAACGCCGCCAGGAAGTGATCGCAAGCGCCAGCGAGGCGCTGCGCGCCAATGGCCCGAAGCGCATCATCATCGACGAGAACACGAAGACGTTCCGCGAGCTGCGCGACGAGTACTACCAGCAGCAGCGCTCGATGGTCTGGCTGCTCGGAGTGGTCTGCGTCGCGCTGCTGCTGATCACCGCGCTCGGGATCGTCGGCCTGGCCAGCTTCTGGGTGCAGCAGCGCAGCAAGCAGATCGGCATCCGGCGTGCGCTCGGGGCCACCCGTGGCCAGATCCTGCGCTATTTCCAGACCGAGAACTTCATCCTGGCCACGATCGGGATCGTGATCGGCATGCTGCTGGCCTTCGGCATCAACCAGATGCTGATGGGCCGCTACGAACTGCCGCGACTGCCGCTGGTGTACCTGCCGGTGGGGGCCATGGCGCTGTGGATGCTCGGGCAACTGGCGGTGCTGGGACCGGCGCGCCGCGCGGCCGCGGTGCCGCCGGCCGTGGCCACCCGGAGCGTATGATCCGGCCGTGCCTACCGTCCTGATCATCGACGACAACCCCGCCGTCGCGACCGCGCTGGAGATGCTGTTCTCGCTGCACGAGATCGATGCGGTGGCGGTGCAGTCGCCCCAGGCCGGACTGGCGCGGCTGCGCCAGGGCGGCATCGACCTGGTGGTGCAGGACATGAACTTCCATGCCGACACCACCTCGGGCGAGGAAGGCATCGCCCTGTTCCACGCGATCCGGGGACAGGAACCGGACCTGCCGGTGATCCTGCTCACCGCCTGGACGCACCTGGAATCGGCGGTGGATCTGGTCAAGGCCGGCGCCGCCGACTACCTCGGCAAGCCCTGGGACGACCGTCGCCTGCTGGCGACGGTCAACAACCTGCTTGAACTGTCCGAGGCGCGGCGCGAACTGGCCCGCCATCGCGGTGCCGAGCGCAGGCGCCGTGATGCGCTGTCGCAGCACGATCTCCGCGGCATGGTCTATGCCGACCCTGCCAGCGAGCGCCTGCTTGCCCTCGCCTGCCAGGTGGCACGCTCCGAGCTGCCGGTCCTGGTCACCGGCCCCAACGGTGCCGGCAAGGAGAAGATCGCCGAGATCGTGCACGCCAACTCGCCCGTCCGCGACGGCCCGTTCGTCGCCCTCAACTGCGGTGCACTGCCGGGTGAGCTGATCGAGGCGGAGCTCTTCGGGGCCGAGGCCGGTGCGTATACCGGCGCCGGGAAGACGCGCGAAGGCAAGTTCGAGGCCGCCGACGGCGGCACGCTGTTCCTCGACGAGATCGGAAACCTCCCGGCCGCGGGCCAGGTAAAGCTGTTGCGCGTGCTTGAAACCGGGCGTTTCGCGCGCCTTGGCGGCAACCGCGAGCGGCAGGTCCAGGTGCGCGTGGTGAGCGCGACGAACGCCGACCTGCCGCTGATGATCCGCGAGGGTCGTTTCCGCGAGGACCTGTATTACCGGCTCAACGCCGTCGAGCTCAGGCTTGCGCCACTGGCCGAGCGCCCGGATGACATCCTGCCGCTGGCGAGGCATTTCCTGCCCGCGGGAAGGCGCCTGTCGGCCGACGCGGAGGGCGCCCTGCTGCGCCATGCCTGGCCGGGCAACGTGCGCGAACTGCGCAACGTGGTGCAGCGTGCTGCCCTGCTGTCCGAAGGTGCCGCCATCCCGGCCGATGCCCTGGGGCTTCCAGCGGCCGCGGCGCCGGTGCCGGGCACCTCCGTGGCCGCGGACGAGCCTGATCGCGCCGCCATCGAGGCCGCCCTGTCGCGCAGTGGCGGCGTCCTGGCGCAGGCGGCCCAGGAGCTCGGGCTGTCGCGACAGGCCCTGTACCGCCGTCTGGACCGGCTCGGGATCAGGCGCGACTGATGGCACGCGGCTCGCGGCTGCCGCTGTCGGTCTCGTTCACGGCGGTGGCACTCGCGTACATGGTGATCGCGGCCGCGCTCGCCCTGCTCCTGGAACAGTGGCTCGGCCAGCGCTGGCTGGCGCTTCCGGTGGCCGTCGTCCTGCCGCTGCCACTGCTGCTGTACCACGTGCGGCGGCTGCTGGCGCCGGCGCACTCCCTGTTCCGCGCGCTGGCCGGAAGCGTGGCCAGCTACCGCGACGGTGATTACAGCTTCGGGCTCTCGTGGGAAGGCGGCGGCGAGCTGGGCACGCTCGTCGCGAGCCATCGCGCGCTTGGCGACACGCTGCGCGAGCAGCGCCTGCGCCTGGTCCAGCGGGAGCTGCTGCTCGACACCATGGTGCAGAACACCCCGGTGGCGATGCTGCTGGTCGACCCCTCCGGCCATGTGGTGCTTGGCAACCTCGCCGCGCGCAAGCTGCTGGGCGATGGCCACAGGCTGGAAGGGGTGGCCTTCGACGAACTGCTGGGACGCGTCCCAGAGGCCATGCGCGATGCCTTCGCCCGTGGCGGCGATGGCATGTTCACCGTCGGCGACGAGGACGAGGAGGACATCTACCACCTCTCGCGCCGCCTGTTCCGCCTGAACGGCCGTCGCCACGAGTTGCTGCTGCTGCGGCAGCTGACCGCCGAACTGCGCCGCCAGGAAGTGCAGGTGTGGAAAAAGGTGATCCGCGTGATAAGCCACGAGCTCAACAACTCACTGGCACCGATCGCCTCGCTGGCGCACTCGGGGGCCGAGCTGCTTCGACGCGGCCAGCACGAGCGCATCCCGGCGGCGCTGGCGACGATCGAGGAGCGTGCCCGCCACCTGGAAGGCTTCATCCGCGACTATGCACGCTTCGCCAAGCTCCCTTCGCCGCGCCTGGAGCCGCTCGACTGGCGGGTGTTCCTCGAGCGCCTGCGCAGCCAGGTCGAGTTCGGCATCGAGGGCCACGTGGAGGGCCATGTCCGCGCCGATGCCGCGCAGCTGGAGCAGGCGCTGCTGAACCTGTTGAAGAACGCGCACGAATCCGGTTCGTCGCCGGGCGACGTGCGCCTGGCCCTGCGGCGCCTGCCCGATGCCTGGCGCATCGACGTGCTCGACCGTGGCAGCGGCATGAACGAGCCGGTGCTGGCCAATGCCCTGCTGCCCTTCTATTCGACCAAGCGCCACGGCACCGGGCTCGGGCTCGCGCTCAGCCGCGAGATCGCCGAAGCCCACGGCGGCCGCATCGCGCTCGCCAACCGCGAGGATGGCGGCCTGTGCGTGACCCTGGTGCTGCCCGCCTGACGCCCCGCACTCGCCCGCCCCTGTAGGAGCGGCTACAGCCGCGATAACGCGGGCCGTCGGGCGCGGGGCAGTGATCGCGGCTGTAGCCGCTCCTACAGGCCGCGGCGGTCGGGCGGAGGTCAGTCGGCCCTGGGCTTTTTCACCGGGCGCTGCCAGCCTTCGATGCTCAGCTGGCGGCCTCGTGCGATCGTCAACCTGCCCTCGGGGGCGTCGCTCGTGATCACCGAACCGGCACCAATGGTGGCGTCGCGGCCGATCGTCACCGGCGCCACCAGCGACGCGTTCGAGCCGATGAAGGCTCCGTCGGCAATGGTGGTGGTCGATTTGTTGGCGCCGTCGTAGTTGCAGGTGATCGTGCCGGCACCGATGTTCACGCCGGCGCCGATCTCGGCATCGCCCAGGTAGCTCAGGTGGTTGGCCTTGCTGCCGACCCCGAGCGCGGCGTTCTTGGTCTCGACGAAGTTGCCGATATGCACCCCGTCGGCCAGCACCGTGCCCGGGCGCAGGCGCGCGAACGGGCCCACCAGGGCCGCGCCCTGGATCATGGCGCCTTCGATGTCGCAATGCGCACGCACCTGGGTGCCGGGGCCGAGTTCGGCGTCGCGGATGCGGCAGAAGGGTCCGATGCAGACGCCATCGCCCAGCACCACGCGACCTTCCAGCACCACGTCGACGTCGATTTCCACGTCGCGACCAACCACCACTTCGCCACGGATGTCCACGCGCGCGGGATCGGCGAAGCGCGCGCCGTCGGCGCAGAGCGCACGCACCCGGCGCTCCTGCATCGCGCGCTCCAGCTGCGCCAGCTGCCAGGGGTCGTTTGCGCCCTCGGTCTCGACCGGGTCGTCCACCAGCACCATCTCGGCGGCGCTGTACTCGGCGGCGGCCATCCCGAAGATATCGGTCAGGTAGTACTCGCCCTGGGCGTTGTCGCTGGACAGGCGCTGCAGCCAGTTCTTGAGCGCCGTGGACTCCGCCGCCACCACGCCGGTGTTGACGATGTCGATGCGGCGCTGTTCGGGCGTGGCGTCCTTTTCTTCCACGATCGCAGCGACGTGGCCCTGCTGGTCGCGCACGATCCGGCCGTAACCGCGCGGATCCTCGAGCTCGGCCACGAGCACCGCCAGCCGCTGGCCGCTGGCCAGCAGGCGACGCAGCGTCGCGGCGGTGATCAGCGGCACGTCGCCATAGAGCACCAGCACCTGCGCGCCATCCGGGACGTCCGGCATGGCCTCGCGCACCGCGTGCCCGGTGCCGAGCTGCTGCGTCTGCTCCACCCAGTTGATGTCGGAGCGGTGGCGGTAGGCCTCGCGCACCTGGTCGCCGCCATGCCCGTAGACCACGTGGATGGCCTCCGGCGAAAGTTCGCGCGCGGCCGCCAGCACATGCGACAGCATCGGCCGGCCTGCGATCTTCTGCAGCACCTTGGGGCGTCCGGACTTCATGCGCTTGCCCTCGCCCGCGGCGAGGACGACGACGTGCAGGGCCGCGGCGCGGGCGGAATCGGGCGCGGTTTCGGCGGCGGAGTGCATGGCGGTTCCTGTTCCGTGGACGCGTCATTCTAGCGATTGCAGCCCTCTGCTAGCATGCGCCGCGATGCCCTCCCAGCCCACGCACGCACCCGCACGCCGCCGGAACACGCCGAGCCTGGGGCGCCAGGGATCCAGCTACTTCGTGATCGGAGGCATCCAGTGGCTGCTGGACTGGGGCGTGATGGTGCTGCTGAGCCACCTCGGCCTGCGCATCGGCGTGGCCAACGTGGCGGGGCGTGTCTGCGGCGCCCTGCTCGGTTTCTGGCTCAACGGCAAGGTCACCTTCGCCGGCGACGAACACTGCATCGGCCGCCGCCAGCTGCTGCGCTTCGTGCTCACCTGGATCGTGCTCACCCTGCTAAGCACCGTCGCCATCGAGGCGATCGACGACGTCCTTGGCCGCAAATGGGCCTGGCTTGCCAAGCCGCTGGTGGAAGTCGGGCTTGGTGTCCTGGGCTTCATCGCATCGCGGCACTGGATCTATCGGCGCTGATTCGCTGGCGGGATGCGGCAGGCTCCGCTGGATGGGCTGGCTGCTCGGTGACCGCCGTGGATGCAGGGGGATGACCAGCCGGAATCTTCGCTGTCCTGCTCCCAGTTCCGGCCGCCGGCCATCCATGGCCGGCTCTGGCCATCCCCCTGCATCCACGGCGGGTCCGACGTCCGTCGCGGGTTGAAGAGCGGCAAAGGCCGGCGCAACACACCCCTTGTGCGCGGGACGGGCTGCGCGCACCCCCGGAAAGAAAAAAGCCCCGCACAAGGCAGGGCTTTCAGGGCTCGGGCGGGCCGTCCCGTCAGTGCTTGAGGTTCTTGCGCAGACGCTCGAGCGCCTGGAGCTGCGCGGCCACCTCGGCCATCTTCTTCTGCGCCTCGGCGACGTCCATCGCCTCGCCCCGGCCGGCCAGCACGCGCTCTGCCTCTTCCTTCGCGCGGCGCACCTTCTCCTCGTCGATCTCGTCGGCGCGGATGGCGGTGTCGGCGAGGATCGTCACCACCTGCGGCTGCACCTCGAGGATGCCGCCGCTGATGGCGAAGTCCAGCTTCTCGCCGTTGGCCTGGGTCACCACGACCTTGCCGGGCTTGAGCCGGGTGATCAGCGGCGCGTGGCGCGGCGCGATGCCGAGCTCGCCCACTTCACCGGTGACGACCACCAGGGTGGCCTCGCCGCGGAAGATCTCGGCCTCGGCGCTGACGATGTCGCAACGGATGGTGGTCATGGGTCGCTACCTGCCTCAGGCCTTCTCGGCCATCTTCGCGGCCTTCTCGACCGCCTCGTCGATGCTGCCGACCATGTAGAACGCCTGCTCCGGCAGGTGGTCGTATTCACCGTCCACGATGCCCTTGAAGCCGCGGATGGTTTCCTTCAGCGGCACGTACTTGCCCGGCGAACCGGTGAACACCTCGGCCACGTGGAAGGGCTGCGAGAAGAAGCGCTCGATCTTGCGCGCGCGCGACACGGCCTGCTTGTCCTCTTCCGACAGCTCGTCCATGCCCAGGATCGCGATGATGTCCTTGAGCTCCTTGTACTTCTGCAGCGTGGCCTGGACGCGGCGCGCGGTGTCGTAGTGCTCGTGGCCGATCACGTTCGGGTCGAGCTGGCGCGAGGTCGAGTCCAGCGGGTCCACCGCCGGGTAGATGCCCAGCGAGGCGATGTTGCGCGAGAGCACGACGGTGGCGTCGAGGTGGGCGAAGGTGGTCGCCGGCGACGGGTCGGTCAGGTCGTCCGCGGGCACGTACACGGCCTGGATCGAGGTGATCGAACCGGTCTTGGTCGAGGTGATGCGCTCCTGCAGCACGCCCATTTCCTCGGCCAGGGTGGGCTGGTAACCCACCGCCGACGGCATGCGGCCCAGCAGCGCGGACACTTCGGTACCGGCCAGCGTGTAGCGGTAGATGTTGTCGACGAACAGCAGCACGTCACGGCCCTTGCCCGACGCGTCCTTCTCGTCGCGGAAGTACTCGGCCATGGTCAGGCCGGTCAGCGCGACGCGCAGGCGGTTGCCCGGCGGCTCGTTCATCTGGCCGTAGACCATCGCGACCTTGTCGAGGACGTTCGAGTCCT
>DATBUS010000121.1:0-4678 GCA_036515815.1 Luteimonas sp. | reverse complement strand
CTTCGTGGAGGTGTTGTGCGGGCAGCCCGAGCAGTAGTGCGGCACGCGCGGGAACTGCGCGCGCGGCAGCGCCAGCGCGCCTTCCTTCTCGTCCATCCAGCGCAGCACCTCGCGGATGCGCGCGGCGCCGTCGCTGCCCTCGGGCATGAAGCGCAGGATGCGGCGCGCGATCACGCCGGCGATGGTGGCCGGGGTCAGCTCGCCGGTGGACGGCAGGATCCACTCGCCGGCCTCGTCGTGCTTGCCGACGATCGACGGGCGGCGGCCGCCGGCGAGGCCGAAGTCGAAGTTGTAGAACAGCTCTTTCATCTGGCTTTCGATGAAGGACAGCTTCTCCTCCACCACCAGGATGTCCTCGAGCCCGCGCGCGAAGGCGCGGATGCCGACGGGCTCCAGCGGCCAGGTCATGCCGATCTTGTAGACGCGGATGCCGAGTTCGGCGCAGGCGCGCGCGTCCAGGCCCAGGTATTCCAGCGCCTGCAGCACGTCGAGGTAGCTCTTGCCGGTGGTGGCGATACCCAGGCGCGCGTTCGGCGAGTCGATCACGACGCGGTCGATGCGGTTGGCGCGCGCGAAGGCCTGCGCCGCCTTCACCGCATAGCGGTGCAGGCGCATCTCCTGCTCCATCGGCGGGTCGGGCCAGCGGATGCCGAGGCCGCCCGGCGGCATCTCGAAGTCGTCGGGCGTGACGATGTCGAGCGCGAACGGATCGACGTCGACCGAGGCCGAGGACTCCACCGTCTCGGCGATCGTCTTGAAGCCGATCCAGCGCCCGGTGTAGCGGCTCATCGCCCAGCCGAGCAGGCCCATGTCGAGGATGTCCTGCACGCCGGCCGGGTTGAGGATCGGCATCAGCGCGCTGGTGAACTCGCCTTCCGAGCCGTGCGGGAGCGTGGACGAGCGGCAGGCATGGTCGTCGGCGGCCAGCGCCAGCACGCCGCCATGCTTCGAGGTGCCGGCGGCGTTGGCGTGCTTGAACACGTCGCCCGAGCGGTCCACGCCCGGGCCCTTGCCGTACCACATGCCGAACACGCCATCGACCTTCGCGCCCGGGAACAGGTTGGTCTGCTGCGTGCCCCAGACCATGGTCGCGCCGAGGTCCTCGTTGAGGCCGGGCTTGAAGTGCACGTTCGCGGCTTCGAGGTGCTTGCGCGCGCGCCACAGCTCCAGGTCGAAGCCGCCCAGCGGCGAGCCGCGGTAGCCGGACACGAAGCCGCCGGTGTCGAGGCCGGCGGCCTGGTCGCGCAGGCGCTGCATCAGCGGCAGCCGCACCAGCGCCTGGACGCCGGAAAGATAGATCCGGCCCTGCGTGCGCGCGTATCTGTCGTCCAGCGTGTAGTCGGGGTCGGTGACGCCGCGGGTGAGCCCCGTGCTGGCGGAGGCGGGCGAGGAGAGTTCGGCGGTGCTGGTCATGCGGGACCCCGTGCGGGCAAGGCGCTGGCTGAGGGCGCGGCCCGGCCGCCCGGCACGGTGCGTGGGGGCGGACGGGGACGCGGAAGCGGCGCGGATTCTATCAGCGACGCCATTTCCATGACCTTTTCTTAACTCCTGCGGGCGCTACATGGGCCGCGGGGCCGACGGGGGACCAGGAGGTGGCGGCCATGCAGGAGCGTTGCGCGGAGGCGCCGTCGGTGGACGACGGCAGCAGCGCACGCAGGCACAACCAGGCGCTGGTCGCGCTGGCGCGGCAGTGCTGGACCGGGCGGCAGAGCCTGGAATGGGCGCTGGCCCGCATCTGCGAGACGTCGGCCGAGGTGCTCGAGGTCGACCGGGTCAACGTCTGGCGCCTGCATCCCGCGCATGGCGTGCTGCGCTGCATCCACGCCTACGACCGCCGCAGCGGCGAACACAACTATCCGGGCTACGACGAGGCCCTGGACGCCGACTCCGAATACGGCCGCCGCCTGGACGAGGTCCGGGTGATCGACGCCGCCGACGTGCACCGCGATCGCGGGCTGTCGACGCTGCGGGGCTATTTCGACCGCCACCAGGTCGCGTCCCTGCTCGACGCACCGGTCCGCGGAGAGGGCGCGCTCGTGGGCGTGGTCTGCCACGAACAGATCGGTCGCCCGCGGGCCTGGAGCGCGGTCGAGCAGGCCTTCGCCGCCAGCATCGGCGACTACGTGGCGATGGTGACCGAGATCCATCGCCGCCACGAGGCCGAGCGCCGCCTGCGCTACCTCGAACTGCACGACGCGCAGACCAACCTGCCCAACCGCGACCACCTGCTCGAGGTCGCGCATAGCGCGCTGCGCCCGGCCGGCAGCGGCGAGCCGGCGATCACGGCCATCCACCTGCAGGTGGACTGCGGGGATGACGATCGCGGCGCAGCGCTGGTGGCCGTGGCCGCGGCGCTGCGCGAAGGCCTGGGCGAGGAGGCGACGCTGGCGCGGGTGCGCGACGACGCCTTCGCCCTGGTGCCCCATCGCAGCCTGCGCGAGGCCGACGCGCTGGCCCTGGCCGGCCGCTGCGTCGAACTCGTCGAGCGTGCGGGCGGTGGCCGCGGCGGGCTGCGCGCCGTGGCCGGGATCGCGTTCTCGCACGACCTCGCGGCGCCGTCGGCGGACATGCTCCTGCGCAATGCCGAGCTCGCCAGCCACCGGGCGCGCAGCCTCGGCCGCCTGGACCGCTGCGAGGTCTTCGACGCCGGCCGCCACCGCGCGCTGGTGGAGCGCATGCACCTGGAGCGCGCGCTGCGCGAGGCGCACCAGGAGGGGCGCCTGCACGTCCACTACCAGCCGCTGGCGCGGCTCGCGGACGGAAGCTTCGTGGGAGCCGAAGCCCTGCTGCGCTGGCGTGACGACGTCGGCCAGTGGCGGCCGACCGGCGAGTTCATCGACGTCGCCGAGGCCTCGGGCCTGATCGTGCCGCTGGGTCGCTGGCTGCTGGGCGTGGCCTGCCACGCCGCGGCGGCCTGGCCGTCGTCCGCGTCCGGGCCGCTGACCCTGGCGGTGAACATCTCGGCCCGCCAGCTCGAACAGCCGGGCCTGGTCGACGATGTGGCCGCGGCGCTCGAGGCCAGCGGGCTGGCGCCCGGCCGGCTGTGGCTGGAGCTCACCGAGACCGCCCTGCTGGCGGACGCGCCGTTCGCGATCGCCACCCTGGAGCGCCTGCGCGAACTCGGCGTCCAGGTCGCGCTGGACGACTTCGGCACCGGCCAGTCCTCGCTGGCCCGGCTCAGGCACCTCCCGATCGACGGCCTCAAGGTGGACCGCAGCTTCGTCGCCGGCCTGCCCGGGGATCCGCTGGACATGGCGATCCTGGCCGCGATCGCGACGGTGGCGGCCAAGGCCGGGCTGAAGGTGGTGGCCGAGGGCATCGAGCGCGCGGAGCAGGTGCAGGCGGTCATGGACTGCGGCATCGCCCTGGGCCAGGGCTATCACTTCGCACGCCCGGTCCCGGCGGCGGAACTGCGTTCCATCTTCAGCCTGCAGGGCTGAAATCCCGGGGCGGTTGCCGCTACCATGGCGGCGGGGTACAGGGGCCCCGCTACCCGTATCGATGCAATGAACCATGCTTTCGCACGCCGGCTCGCCGCCCTCGTGCTTGCTTCGCTGCCCTTCGGTCTGTGCGCGCAGGATGTGCCACGACCCAAGGAGTTCTACTTCGAACCCGACACCGACGTGGCCAGTCCGCTGGTGCTCTATCCCGGGAACGACGACGCCACCATCGAGCGCCTGCTGAAGGTCCATCGACAGGGACGCCGTGGCGCCAGCCTGGCCGCCGCGCAGCTCGCGCACCTGTCCTATGCAGCCGGCCGTACCGACACCGGGGCCGCGCTGTACCAGGAGGCCAAGCAGAATCCCGACAACGCGCGCCAGCTCGATTCGCTGCACTGGAACCACGGCTGGGACCTGTACCGCAGCGGCGATGTCGCCGGCGCGGTGGCCCAGTGGCGGATCGCCGGCGCCGAGCGCCTGAAGGGTCCGGCCTGGCTGCCACCGACGCTTGCACTGGGGCTATGGCAGCTGGACCGCCGCGACGAGGCCATCCGCTGGTACGCGGCCGCCGTGCGCACCGAGCCGACGCTGTGGACCTCGCCCGACCTGGCGCGCCTGCTCCCGGACTGGACCGACGAGGACCGCGCCGTGCTGGCGCGCGTGGCCGAAGCCTGGAAGGTCGCGCCGCCGCCCTGGCCCTGAGCCGGGCTTCGCGCGCCGCCCGTGGGCGATGCGCCGGGCTCAGCCGCCGCTGCCGGCCTCGAGCGGCACGTCGTGCGCGCGCAGCCAGGCGCGCACCGCTTCGCGCTCGCCGCGTGCCCGCTCGTTGAGCAGGGCCTCGCGCATCTGGAAGTAGTAGGGCTGGAAGGTCTCGCCGGCCGAATTGGTGGCGTGCGCCGGGGCGCCGGCCTCGAGCAGCTCCAGCACGATGCCGCCGGCATTGATCGACCCGGCCGCGTGCAGCGGCGTGGTGCCGTTGTGGTCGGCCGCGCCGGGGTCGGCGCCCGCGGCCAGCAGCATGCGCACCTGTTCGCGGCCGCCGCCGAGGATGGCGCGCACCAACGGGGTCTCGCCGGTCACGCGGTTGGGCTGGTCGGGGTTGGCGCCGCGGTCGAGCAGCAGCTTCAGCAGCGCCGGATCGTCGCCGAAGGCGGCCACGTGCACCGCGCTGCCGCCGCCCGGGGCCTGGCGATCGGGATCGGCGCCGGCATCGAGCAGCACCTCGACCACGTCGGCGC
>DATBUS010000120.1:0-10869 GCA_036515815.1 Luteimonas sp. | reverse complement strand
CCGGCGGGAGCCCGGTCCCGGGATCGCGCTGCGCGGTCCGCACGTCCGCGGGCTGGTCGCGCGCGTTCTCCCCGGGACCCAGCGCCCGCACTTCCACGCGCGCGGTGCCACTCGGGTAGACGCCGATCTTGACCGCCGCGGCATAGCTCAGGTCGACCACGCGGCCGTCGTGGAAGGGGCCGCGGTCGTTCACGCGTACCACCACCGACTTTCCGTTCTCCAGGTTGGTCACCCGCGCGAAGCTCGGCAGCGGCAGCGACTTGTGCGCCGCGGTGAAGGCGTACATGTCGTACACCTCCTGGTTCGAGGTACGACGGCCATGGAACTTCTGTCCGTAGTACGACGCAAGCCCGGTCTCTGCGAAACCCTCGGTGTCATCGAGCACCCGGTACGTCCGGTCGAGCACCTTGTAGGTCGGGCCGTTGCCATAGCGCGAGCGCGGCAGGTCGACCACCTCCGGCTCGGGAATGGCGTCGACATCGGGGATGTAGTCCGGCGTGGAGTCCGCGACGCCCGGCTTGTACAGGCCACCGGCCACGTAGTCGCCGCGCGTGGAGGGATCCTCCTGCGCGGGGGCATAGGGCGAGACCTTCGCGCCGCCGGCCGCTGGCGTGGCCGCACCCTCCGGCTGCGGGCCCGGCGCGGGCGCTTCGCGCTTCGGCGTTCCGGCGCAACCGGCCACGAAGACCGCCAGCGCGGCGACCCACCAGCACGCGGGGCGCGCGCGCCGGCCGCCACTCACGGCTGGCGCCCCGCGATGGCCTGCGCGAGCTGGTGCACCGCCAGCGAATACATCGGTGAACGGTTGTAGCGGCTGATGACGTAGAAGTTGCGGTAGCCCAGCCAGTACTCGCGGCCGGCGTCACCGTCGAGCGCGATCACGGTCGCACCCTCGCCCACGGGTTCACCGGCACGCGGAGTGAACCCGAGTTCGGCCAGCACCGGCAACGGATGGTCGGGCTCGAGCGACTTCGGATCACCGGTGGGCACGAACTCCGCCGCGCCCTCGGCCTTGTCGGCGCGCGCGACCACCGGGCCACCACGTTCCCAGCCATGCACCACGAAATAGTTCGCGATCGAGGCGAACACGTCGGGCTTATGGGTCAGCAGGTCGCGGCGTCCGTCGCCATCGCCATCCTTCGCCCACAGGCGGTAGCTGGACGGCATGAACTGGCCCATGCCCATGGCGCCGGCGTAGCTGCCCTTGAGCGCGGCGATGTCGAGCTGCGGCTCTTCCTTCTCCAGCGCGAACAGCTGGGCCAGCTCGCCGGCGAAGAACGGCGCGCGGCGCGGGAAGCCGAAGGCCAGGGTGTACAGGGCGTCGAGCACGCGATGGTTGCCGGTGATGCGGCCGTAGCTGGTCTCGACACCGATGATGGCGACGATGTACTCGGCCGGCACGCCGGTCTCGGCGGCCACGCGGTCGAGCGCCTCCCGGTTCTCGGCATAGAACGCCTTGCCGCCGTTGATGCGCGCATCGTTGATGAAGATCGGGCGGTAGTCGCGCCAGGGGCGCACGGCCTCGGCGGGGCGCGACATCGCATCGATGATCGACTGCTTGTGCTCCGCACCGGCCAGCACGCCGCGGACGTGCGCCGGGTCGACGCCATACGTGCTCGCGGTGTAGTCGACGAAGTTCGCGATGCGCTGCGCGCGGTCGATGGCCGGGTCGGTGACCGGAGGCGGCGCCACCGGACGCTCCGGCGGCTGCGGCACCGGCGGCAGCAGGCGCGGCGCGGGTGCTTCGACCGGCGTGGGCTCGGCCGCCGCGGCGGGTGAGTGGACGATGGCGGAAGGGGCGCAGGCCGCAAGCAGCAGCGGCGCGGCCAGGACCGGCAGCAGGCGCGGTCGAGGCGGGTTCGGTCGCGGGTGTCGGTTCATCGGCGGCGAGGTTAGCACGCGCTCCAGCGCCTCCAGGAGGCTGTGTTCATGCCCGGTTAGGGCGCGCGACGCCCGCGCACCGGGCGCGCGGCATGGACCGCCATCACCACGCCCATGCCCGCCAGCAGCGACACCGCCGCGGTGCCGCCGAAGCTCAGCAGCGGCATCGGCACGCCGACCACGGGCAGCAGCCCCGAGATCATCCCGCCGTTGACCAGCACGTAGACGAACAGGGCCAGGCCCAGGCCCCCGGCGAGCAGCCGGCCGAAGCCGTCGCGCGCCTCCGCCGCGATCCACAGGCAGCGCCCCACCACCACCAGGTAGAGCGCGAGCACGGTGACCACGCCGAGCCAGCCGAACTCCTCGGACAGCACCGCGAAGATGAAGTCCGTGGTGTGTTCGGGCACGTAGTTCAGGTGCGACTGCGACCCCTGTCCCCAGCCCTGCCCACGCAGCCCGCCGGAACCGATCGCGATCCGAGACTGGATGATGTTCCAGCCCGCGCCCAGCGGGTCGGACTCGGGGTCGAGGAAGGTCAGGATGCGATCCTTCTGGTAGGGCCTGAGCAGCCAGAACCAGGCCGCGGGCGCGACCGCGGCGACGCCCGCGGCCGCCGCCACGAACCACCACCACGACATCCCGGCCAGGAACAGGACGAAGACACCGCTGCTGGCCACCAGCATCGCGGTGCCGAAGTCCGGCTGCATGAGGATCAGCCCGGTGGGAATGCCCACCAGCACGAGCCCGGCGACCGTGGTCCGGAACGACGGCGGCTGCGGCCGGGCGTTGAGATACCAGGCCGCCATCATCGGCAGGCTGAGCTTGAGCAGCTCGGCCGGCTGGAAATAGAACACGCCAAGGTTGAGCCAGTGCGCGCCGCTGCGGCCGGTACCAAGGAACAGCACCGCCACCAGGGGCAGCAGCGACAGCACGTACGCCACCGGCGAAGCATCGCGCAGGCGCAGCAGCGGCACGCGCGACAGCAGCCAGAGCACGCCCAGGCCGACGGCGTAGCGCGCGCCCTGCGACACCACCAGCGCCGGGTTCTGGCCACCGGCGCTGTGCAGCACCGCCAGTCCGATGCCCATCAACGCCAGCAGTGCGCCCAGCAGCACCCAGTCCAGCGTGCGCACGAAGCGCAGCAACAGGTCGAGGAGGAAGCGCAGGATCACGTTCACTGCGGGGCCCCGGTGCTGTCGTCTCCCGGTGCCGGCGGAGGAGCCGAAACCGCGGGCACGCTGCCGGTCCCGGTGAGCACGGCCGACTCGACGTTGTCGAACAGGTCGACCGTCTCGACTTCCTCGCCGTCCGGCCCCGGCATCACCGGCATTTCGCCCAGCAACCAGGCATCGAAGATCCGGCGCGCGATCGGCGCCGCGGTGGCGCCGCCGTAGCCACCGTGTTCGACCACCACGGCCAGCGCGATGGTCGGGTTGTCGGCCGGCGCATAGCCCGCGAACAGGGCCTGGTGGCGCAGGTGGTAGGGCAGCGTGCGCGGGTCGAGGCTGACGCTGCCGCGGCGGCTGATCCGCTGCGAGGTGCCGGTCTTGCCGGCCATGCGGTAGGTGGCTCCACGCGCCATGGCAGTGGCGGTACCGCGGCCGTGGATGGTGTTCTCCATGCCTTCCTGCACCGCGCGCAGGTGCGACGGGTTGTCGGTGATGCGCCGCGCGGGCCCGGGCGCCAGGGGCGTCCAGGGCGCGTCGTAGCCGGTCCGGCGCTCGGCCACCAGGCGCAGCGGATGCAGCGTGCCGCCATTGGCGATCGCCGCGGTGCCGCGTGCCAGCTGCAGCGCGGTGGCCACCCAGTAGCCCTGGCCGATGCCCGCGATGACGGTCTCGCCCGGATACCAGGGCTCACGGCTGTTCTTCGCCTTCCATTCGCGCGAGGGCACGATGCCGGCGCTCTCGCCGGTGAGGTCGATGCCGGTGGGCTCGCCGAAGCCGTAGCGGTGCATGTACTCCGCCAGCCGGTCGATCCCCATGTCGTAGGCGAGCTTGTAGTAGTAGTAGTTGATCGAGCGCGAGATCGAGTCGCGCAGGTCGACCCAGCCGCCGCCCCGGCCGGCGTCGCGGTAGCCGCGGCTCTGGCCGGGGATGAAGAACTCGCCGGTGGAGAACACGCGGCTTTCCGGCGTGCGCAGGCCGCTGTCGACGCCCGCGAGCGCCACGAACGGCTTCACGATCGAGCCCGGCGGGCCGCCGCCGAGCACGTTGCGGTTGAACAGCGGCCGCGCCGGGTCGTCCATCAGCGCGCGGTAGTCGGTGTTGGAGATGCCGTTGACGAACAGGTTGGGGTCGTAGCTGGGCAGGCTGACCATGGCCAGCACCTGGCCGGTCTTCGGGTCCACCGCCACCGCCGAGCCCTGCATTTCGCCGAAGGCGGCCACCATCGCCCGCTGCAGCTCGACGTCGATCGAGAGCCTCAGGTCGGCCCCGGCCGTCGCCGGCACCAGGCCCAGGCGGCCCAGCGCGCGGCCCTCGACATTGGTCTCCACCTGCTCGTAGCCCACCACGCCGCGCAGGACCTCGTCGTAGTAGCGCTCCAGGCCGGTGCGGCCGGTATGGGTGAATACCCCGTGGCCTTCGCCGAAGCGCGCGATGTCGTCCTCGTCGGTGCGCCCGACATAGCCGACGACATGCGCCAGCAGATCGCCATGCGGATAGCGGCGGTTGAGGTAGGGCACGAGTTCCACGCCCGGGAAGCGCCAGCGCTCGACTGCGAAGCGCGCGGCCTCCTCGTCGCTGATGCGCAGCTTGAGCGGGATGGCACGGAAGCCGCGCGTGGTCCTGCGCGCGGCCTCGAAGCGTTCGATGTCCTCAGGTGCCAGGTCCACCACCTGCGACAGCGCCTCGACCAGCGCGCCCGTATCGCCGGCCTCCTCGGGCGTCACGTCCAGGCGGTAGGCCGGGACGTTGTCGGCCAGGATGCGGCCTTCGCGATCGAGGATGAGGCCGCGCCCCGGCACCACCGGCCGCGGCTTGATGCGGTTGGCCTCGGACCGCATGGCATAGGCGTCATGGTCGATCACCTGCAGCTTGAAGTACCAGCCTGCAAGGCCCAGCAGCGACAGCAGCACCACGATGAAGCCGAACAGCGCACGGCTGCGGAACAGGCGCGCTTCCGCCTCGGCATTGCGCAGCCGCCGCGGCGCGCGGCCACGCGGACCGGTGATCACGGGCGGGCGCCGCGACCCATGCGCAGCGCATCCAGCAGCACGAACAGCGGTGCCCACAGCAACATGCCCACCAGCGGCGCCCACCAGTAGGCCAGGGGCAACACCGGCTCGCCCAGCGCGAGGTGGATGATCGTGCTGATGACGCGGTCGTTGAGCAGCAGGCCACCGATCGCCAGCGCCTGCTGCGGAATCGGGAAGAAGCGCAGCTGGGTGCGGAAGCGTTGCAGGATGAAGGCCATCACCACCAGGCGCAGTGCCTGCTCGCCGAGCAGGCCGCCGAAGGCCACGTCGGCCACCAGGCCGACGGCGAACGCGAAGCCGAGGCCCACGCGCTCGCTGTCCTCGATCACCCAGTAGGCGACCACCAGCGCCAGCCAGTACGGCCGCAGCGGCTGCAGCAGGCCGGGCATCGGCAGCAGGCCCAGCAGCAGCGCCAGCAGCACGCTGACCGGAAGCACCCAGGAGCGGTTGCGGCTCACGGCGTGGTCTCCGTCGCGCCGCCCGCCGGCACGGACGCTGCGGGCCGCGCGGCCGGCTGGTCGCGCAGCAGCAGCACGTCGCGGCCGCGGTCGAGCCGGGCCGCGGCATCGACGTCGCCGACGAGGAAGGCACGGCTGTCATCGGGCCGCAGGGCCACGATCGTGCCCACCGGGAATCCGGCCGGGAAACGCCCGCCCAGGCCCGAGGTGATCAGGACGTCGCCCGCGCGCACATCGCTCGACAGCGGTACGTTGCGCAGCTCCAGCACGTCGCTCCGCCCGGCGCCGTAGACGATCAGGCGCACGCCAGTGCGTGCGACCGCCACCGGCACCGCATGATCGGGATCGGTCAGCAGCAGCACCGTGGCGGTGGTCGGCGTCGCCTCGATCACCTGGCCGACCAGGCCGCCGGCATCGATCACCGCCTGGCCGCGGCGCACGCCGCTGGCGGTGCCTGCATTGAGCATCAGGCGCTGGCGCGTGGGATCGAGGTCGACATCGAGGATCGGGGCCAGCTGCACGTCCTGGCCACCGCGCTCGGCGGCCCCGAGCAGGCCGCGCAGGCGGGCGTTCTCCTCCGCCTCCACCTGCAGCCGGGCCTGGCGCGCCGCGGCGAGCAGCAGCTCGTTGCGGAGCAGGCGGTTCTCTTCGGCCAGGCGGGTGCGGGTGGCGGCATCGTCGCGCAGGCTTTCGCCCATGCGCGAGGGCAGCCCCGCCAGCCACCACAGCGGCTGCATGGCGACGCTGGCATGCCCGCGGACCTGGGCCAGCCAGTCGCCGCGGTGATCCATGACGATGAGCGCCACCGAGATCGCGAGATACGCCAGCAGGCGCAGCGTGCCGGCGACGTCACTGGATCGGGGGGTGGCGGGACCGGCGTAGCTGGACACTGTCGGGGCCGGGCTCTGGCCTTATTCCGAGGCGAAGAACTCGTTGCCGTGCATGTCCAGCAGCTCCAGCGCGCGGCCGCCCCCGCGGGCCACGCAGGTCAGCGGATCCTCGGCCACCTGCACGTGCAGGCCCGTTTCCTCGCTGAGCAGGCGGTCGAGGTCGCGCAGCAGCGCGCCGCCACCGGTCAGCACGATGCCGCGCTCGGCGACGTCGGCGCTGAGTTCCGGCGGGGTCTGCTCCAGGGCCTGGCGCACCGCGGCCACGATGCCCATCAGCGGCTCGCGCAGCGCCTCGAGCACCTCGTTGTTGGTGATGGTGACCATCTTCGGCACGCCCTCGGCGAGGTGGCGGCCGGAGATCTCGGTCTCCCGGACCTCGTCCTGCGGATAGGCACAACCCAGCTCGATCTTGACCCGCTCGGCCGTGGCCTCGCCGATCAGCATGCCGTGGTTGCGGCGCACGTAGTTGATGATCGATTCGTCGAAGCGGTCGCCACCGATGCGCGCCGACTGCGAGTACACGATGCCGTTGAGCGCGATCACCGCCACTTCGGTGGTGCCACCGCCGATGTCGACCACCATCGAGCCGCGCGCCTCGGTCACCGGCATGCCGGCGCCGATCGCGGCAGCCATCGGCTCCTCGATCAGCGAGACGTCGCGTGCGCCGGCTTCCATGGCCGAGTCGCGGATGGCGCGCTTCTCGACCTGGGTGGAACCGGCCGGCACGCAGATCAGCACCCGCGGGCTGGGCCGCAGGAAGCGGCTCTTGTGCACCTTGCGGATGAAGTACTTGAGCATCTCCTCGGTATAGGTGAAGTCGGCGATGACGCCGTCCTTCATCGGGCGATGCGTGGTGATGTTGCCGGGCGTGCGGCCGAGCATCTGCTTGGCCTCGCTGCCCACCGCCGCCACCGCCTTGACCCCGCCGTTGCGGTCCTGGCGCACGGCCACCACCGACGGCTCGTTGAGCACGATGCCCTGGCCGCGCACGAAGATCAGGGTATTGGCCGTGCCCAGGTCGATGGACAGGTCGTTGGAAAACATGCCGCGGAACTTCTTGAACATCGGGGGCGCGCGTCCGTCAGGAGGGGGCGGGAACGGGGGAATTCCGGCCGAAAAAGAATCGTGAAGCGTAGCAACCGGCCCTTGGCCCGGCAAGGAAAACCGCCCCGCAGGCCGCGCCACGCTTGGCCCTGCGGCCGCACGCGCGATACCCTATGCGCCCCGCGCCGTCCCCGAGCGGCCGCGCGCCGGCCTGCCGGATCACGGCACCTTCCCCGAGACCAACGCCACGCCGCCCCCCGGGGCCGGCCTTCCACCGGAGCGCCTTCCCGATGTCTGCACTGATCTGCGGTTCCCTGGCCTACGACACCATCATGGTGTTCCCCGACCAGTTCAAGAACCACATCCTGCCGGACAAGGTGCACATCCTGAACGTCTCGTTCCTGGTGCCGCGGATGCGCCGCGAGTTCGGCGGCTGCGCCGGCAACATCGCCTACAACCTCAAGCTGCTGGGCGGCGACCCGATCCCGATGGCGACCGTGGGCGGCGATTTCGGGCCCTACCGCGCGTGGTTCGAGGAAAACGACATCACCCTCGACCGCGTCAAGGTGATCGAGGAGCTGTTCACTCCGCAGGCCTTCATCACCACCGACCACGACAACAACCAGATCACCGCCTTCCATCCGGGGGCGATGATGCGCAGCTACGAGAACCACGTGCGCGACGTGCCGGGCGTCAGCATCGGCATCGTCAGCCCGGACGGCTACGAGGGCATGATCCAGAACGCGAAGGAATTCGCCGAGGCCGGCATCCCCTTCATCTTCGATCCCGGCCAGGCGATGCCGCTGTTCAATGGCGAGGAGCTGCGCGCCTTCATCGAGCAGGCCGACTACGTGACCGTGAACGACTACGAGTCGAACCTGCTGCAGGAGCGCACCGGCTGGGACGAGAAGACCATTGCCGGCAAGGTGAAGGCCTATATCGCCACCCGCGGCCCCAAGGGCGCCTGCATCCACGCCGATGGCACGATGTACAACGTGCCGCCCGCGCACGAGCGCCGCATCACCGACCCCACCGGCTGCGGCGACGCCTTCCGCGCGGGGCTGATCTTCGGCATCCAGAAGGGCTATGACTGGGAAACCATCGGCCGCATCGGCAACCTGATGGGCGCGCTCAAGGTCGAGCACCCGGGCACCCAGAACCAGCGCTTCGACTACGCCGAGTTCGCGGCACAGTTCCGCCAGCAGTTCGGCTACGCGCTGTAGCGCGAGCGGAGACTCCCGTGGCACCGACCCCGGCATCCCGCCGGGCGCGCTGGCTTGTGCCCGTGCTGCTCGCCCTGCTGCTGCCGTTCGCGGCCGCCGCCGGGGGCTCGCGCCACCTGGTCCTGGCATCGGACCGGCTGGTCGACGGCGGCCCCGTGGAGGTGCTGTCGACGACGGTCGAGCTCGAGCGGGCGGGATGGGCCTACCTTCACGCGGATGGCGGCTTCGCACCCGTGGGCGAATCGATCGCCAACGCCTGGATCGAGGTCGATGGCCGGCGCGTGTCGAACGAGAGCGTGGTGGACTGGCGCGGTTCGCGGGCACCGAACCGGCGCGCCTTCAACGCCATCGCGGCCGTCCACCTGCCAGCGGGCCGCTCGCGCGTCGCCCTCCGCGCGCGCGCCGTGGACGGCACGATGCGGGTGACGGCCCGGAGCAGCCTCTCGGTGCTGACGCATGCCGCCGAGCACGCGGCGACCGCGTTCCTCGACGCGCATTCGCCCTGGCTCGAGTTCGACACCCGCGGCACGGCCGAAGGGCAGCCGCTGCCCAGGGGGCGCGGCTGGATGCCGGTGCTGTCGGTCGAGGCCGGCAACGCCGGCGGACCCGTGGTCGCCATGGCCTCGGGACGGGCCTGGACCTCGAACCGGCCCGGCGACGCGATGTGGGGCATCTTCCTCAATGGTCGGGAACCGCCGCTGCACTCGACGACCTGGTCGATCAACGACCTGTTCGAAGGCGCGGAACTGCAGGCCCCGATGTTCATGCAGGCACTGTTCCCGGCGCCACCCCGCGGCAGTTCGGTGCAGCTGGTCGCCAGCGAGTCGCCGTACTACACGCCACGGATGTCCACGACGAACGCGGTGCGCTACCGGGTCGGGGCGGGCACCGGCCTGGTCACCCTGTCCGGCGGCATGCGCGTGGTCGGGCGCGGTTACGCGCCCGCCTGGGACTACGTCACACGCGGCCGCTACCGCCGCTACGCCTATGTCTGCATCGGGACCAACGGCTTCCGGCCGGACAGGTGCCCGCCGACGGGCACCGCGGTGGTCCTGGCACGCGGCCTGGCGTGCGTTCCGTCCGGGCACGACGGCGAGGTGATGTTCGCAAGCCGCACCCGGATCCAGGGCGACGACCACGATGCCGGCGGGACGGTCGCCCTCTCGCTGCGCGTTGGCGGACGCGAAGTCGCGCGCAACCTGCAGGTCCTGGGTCCGCACCCCCACGCGGTCAGCACCCGCACCATCGGCACCAGCTGGCTGTCCGCCGGCGCGCGGGCGCTGCGCGAGGGCTGCCACGTGGTCGAGGCGGTTGCCGAGGCGCACGGCGACTTCCGCAACGTCTCCCTCAACGCCGACCTGCCGCTGCTCTGGTTCGACTGAGCCTCAGTTCCAGTCCGGCAGGCGCGTGCGGTCCAGGCCGCCGACCTCGAACTCCGCCGTGCGCGTGCCGCCGGCCTTGACCGGATACTCGACGACCAGCCGCCCGGCGCCGTCGATCATGCGCCACAGCGCCTTCTCGTCGTCGATGAACATGGCGATGGCCTCGTCGGTGTCCGGCCGGTTGGCGGCCATCCGGACGGGCGCGGCGTCGTCCACCGTCACGGCCACGCGGCAGGCCCCGTAGCAGTCGAAGTCGCCGGCCTGCATCACCAGGTAGCTGCTGCGGCCCCACTCCGGATGGTCGCGGAAGATCAGCCGCACCGGCTTCGCGCCGCTGCCGTCGCTGTCGACGTTCTCCTTCGAGAAGATCGCCGCCGAGAGCTGGTTGCCGCCCTTGACCGGCTCGCTGTTGTAGGCCCACAGGGCCGCGAGGCGTGCGTCTTCGCGCACGGCATTGCCCTTGGCACGGGCCTCCCCGTGCAGCGGCCGGATGCGTTCCGCCGCCGCGGTATCGGGATATCGGGCCAGCAGGACATCGCCCTGGGCGGCCGCCAGCGGCCAGTTCTCGGCGGCGAAGGCGGCGTCGAAATCCGCCGCGGCCTGTGCCGCCGCTGCTTCATCGGCGTCGCGCTGGGCCGCGGCGCGGGCCTCGGCCTGGGCGGCCGGGTCCTGGCAGGCGGAGAGCGTGGCCGCGGCCAGGGCAAGCCCGGTGGCAAGCAGTGCGATGCGCGCGTGGCTGGCGGAGCGTGGACGGCTCATGCGGGGTTTCCTCGTCGTTGGCGGGCCGCGGGT
>DATBUS010000119.1:0-5220 GCA_036515815.1 Luteimonas sp. | reverse complement strand
CGCGGTCGCGTGCCCGGCGGCGGGCTGCCTGCAGCGCAGGCTCGCGGTGGCCGGTCACGACGCACCACCCAGCACGCGGCGCAGCGTGGCCTCGGCCTCGGACAGGACGCGGGAGTGCTGCATCTGGTCGTGCTTCATGCCCGGCGTCAGGCGCGCGTAGCGGCGCAGGCGCGCCAGCTGGGACTCGGCACTGATCTTGTTGCGCCACGCCTGCCGCGCGGCGCCGAGCTGCTGCTCGGGGGTCTGCTGCGCGGCGTCCATCACGCGCTCCGGAACAGCTGCGCGCCGAACTCGTCCTGCTCGCGCAGCGCCAGCAGAATCACGTCGTCCACTTCGAGCGGGTGCGGCAGGATTCCCTGCTCGACCTGCCCGGCCGCGCGGTCGGCGGCCTCGCGGATGGCGTCGGCGAAGATGCTCCGGTCGGCGTCGGCCGGGATGTCGATGGTCAGGCTGATGGTCTGGGTGCCCATGGGGTCACGTCCTCTTTGGCGGGGTGGTGGCGGCGATGCCGGCGCAGAAGCCGCAGACGAGGGCCCCGAAGGCGCCGGGCGTGGAGCCCCCGATCGCGGCGACGGCCTCGTACAGGCCGATCACGATCCAGAACAGGAGCCAGCCGGACAGGCGGATGCGGATCACTTGGCACCGCCTGCGCTGGCGAGGGCGGCGCGCGCGTCGGCGGCCGCGGCAGCCAGCTCTGCGCGGGCGGTCATCACCGCGATGGCGCAGCCGGTGGAGGTGTCGCGACGCTCGGCGGCCGTGGCCAGCCTTTCAGTCGCCCGAAGCACGTCGGCGACGGCGGCGCAGGCTTCGGCCGCCTTGATCGCCGCCGCGCACGCCGCAGCAAGCTCGGTCGCGCCCTTGTTGCCCACGCGGAAGGCGCCCGTGTCCTGCGCGTAGGGGCGCAGCACCCCCACGCTCTCGGACAGCAGCGCAATCGCCGCCAGCACGTCGGCAGGCGCGGCGCTCATGCCTGCACCTCACCGTCGATCACGACGCCGGCCGAGTCCAGCTTGCGGAACTCGTAGCCCCCGCGCTTGATGCTCTGGGCGAACTGGGAGCCGACGCTTTCCGCGGCGGCGAGCCCGGCGTAGGTTTCGGGCTCGACGCTGTCGTAGACGTACAGCGAGCCGTTCGAGCCGTCCCGGTTCTTGAACAGGACGGACAGCTCGCTCGTGTCCGGCGAGTAGCCGATCGCGGCGATCTGCGACGACTCGACGCGGGTCAGGGTCACGGCCGCGCTCACAGGGCACCCCGCGCCAGCGAGGCGCCCATGAGGTCGTCGTGCATGGACTCGACGGCCTCCGGCGTGGCCAGCGCCAGCGCTTCGGCGAAGCGCGGGTGCTCCGGCTGCAGGTCGAAGCAATCGCAGTGCGTCAGGCCGACGCGCACGCGGCCGTTGTCGAGCTTGGCCGCGAAGTAGTCCGGGCCATGGACGATGAAGGAAACGATGCGGCCGATCACAGGGCACCTCCGAAGGGGCGCAGCGCGTCGTTGAGCTGGCGCACCATCACGGCCTGCTGCGTCATGCAGTTGTCCGCGTCGATACGGGCGGTCAGGGACCGCGCGACGGGCGTCGCGGCCTCGACCAGCGCGGCCTCGGCGTCCAGCCGGGTCTGCACGGCGTCCAGCAGGTGGCGCAGGGACGACTCCAGCGAGCCGGTGGCGAAGGCGTAGTAGTCCTCGGCGCCGTGGGCGTACTTGCCCTTTTCGTCCAACGCCTCGCCGGTGCCGAGCTTGCGCAGCAGCTCTGCGGCGACGGTCATCGCCGTGTTGAGGCGGATGGCGTCGGTCACCTGCTGGCCGGAGCCGTCGGCCGGCAGCTTGATCGGCTGCACGGGGCGCAGAGCGGGACGCAGATGGGCGACGCGGTCGGTGGTGCGAAGGGCGGTGGCCATGGTCGTGTTTCCTCGGGATGGCGTGGTCGGGAAGCACACATTACGCCCGTAACGATACCCGCGTCAATACCTGCGGGTAACTTTTTTTCCCTCGGGGGATCGTTAGCAGGATGGCTAACGGATCAGGCCGCCTCGGACTCCGCTTCCGCGTCGAGGTCGGCGAACATGCCAGCCACCGCGTTGGCCACCTGCGAGCCCAGCGAGTTCTGCGCCATGCCCAGCGTGTCCGCCGGCATGTACGTCGCGCCTTCGAGGAACGCGAAACTGAAGGTGTCGATCAAGTCGGGCGACTTGATGCCGTCCTTACGCATGTCCTCCTTGGACTGCATGACGTAGCGCAGGCCGCCGGCCTCACTAAAGTGGTACGGCAGGCGCGAGCCCTGCACGATGATCTTCTCGCGCAGGCGCTTGTCCACGCGCGCGGTGACCGAGAACCGGCCAGCGCGGATCGCGTCGCGCATGCGCACCATGGCGCAGGCGCGCTGGTTGTAGAACCGCGCCTTGTACTCTTTTCGGAAACAAGGCACGCCCCAGTTGATCTTGACCACCGGGACGCCCGCGCGCTCGATCAGCTTGCACACCGTGGCGCCCACGCCGCCGGCGTCCACCATGAGCGTGGCGTTCGACAGCCGGCCCTGCAGGTCGATCAGGTCGCCGGTCAGGTCGATTTCGTTCTTGTCGTTGGACGCCAGCGGAATCTGGTCGATTTCCACGCGCCGCGCCTCGGGGCCTTGATCGCCCTCGCCGATCACGCGCGCGATCGTGATGACCGAGTCGTCGCGGTACTCGCCCATGGCCACGTCGGACAGCACCAGCAGGCCGTAGGGCTCGTCGGCGCCGATGATGCTGCCGCGCTCGAAGGCCGTCTCCATGTCCGCGCGCGTCAGCAGCACGTTGGAGCTGGACTCGGCGAACTCGCCCAGCACGCGGATGCGGTATTCCACCGCGGTGCGGCCGCCGCACTCTTCCTCGCGCGCCTTCAGCCATTCCATGGTCACGAATGGCGAACGCTCGGAGTTGAAGCACAGCGACGCCCACTCGCCGCCGTTCTTGCGGCTCAGCTGGTGGTGCGTGTCGTAGAAGTAGCCCGCGTTGCGCGCGCCCTGCGACGCCAGCAGCGTCCGGTTGCCCGGCTGCGTCTGCGTGCCCTTGATGACGTTGAAGTGGTCGTCGGAGACGCCCGCGGCCTCGTCAATGATAATCAGCTGCCAGTAGCGGTGCTTGCCGGCCACGCCGATCGCCTCGCCCTTCTTCATCGCCACCTGCGCGATGAACCACTGGTCGCTGAAGCCATGGACGTGGACGCGCGTCTTGGCGATCGTGTAGTAGTCGTTCACCCACGCGTAGGGGCTCGCCGCGATCGCGACGCGCGTGTCCTGCATTTCCTTCCAGACGCCGTCGGCCACCTGCTGGATGAACGGGGCGCCGATGTAGGTGTTGCTCCCGACCTCGACCTTGCCCTCGTAGACCGCGAACGGATGGCATAGCAGGTGCCACAGCGCGATGCGGCCGTAGCTGGCCGTCTTGCCGGTGCCCGTGCCGGACACCACCGACACCTTCGCCGACGGCGGCGTAATCTCGTGGAACAGGTCTTCCTGATCCCCCGACGGCACGAATCCCGTCACCTCGACCGCGAACCGCATCGGGTCCGCGTGGAATTTCGCCACGAAGTCCGGGTAGCGCGGGTCTTGCGTGATGTCGGGATACGGGCTCTTAGCCACCGCTTCCCTCGTGCTGCAGGATGCCCCGCTCAATCAGGACCGAGCGCTGGCGCTCCCGGGCCTCCGCCATGATCGCCTCGAAGCTCTTGGCCGTCTCGGTCACGATCGCGGTGTTCACCTGCACCTCGGCGACCTTGTTCAGGCCCAAGTGCGAGGACAGCGTGGCCAGAGACGCTGCCTTCTGCAGCATCACCACCTCCAAGCCCTCCTTGTTCATCTTGATCCCACCGAACATGCGACGGATGTTCGGCGGCATCTGGCGCGTGTCCTTCCACTTCACGACCTCGATCCCCACGCCATGGCACTGCGGGCAGTCGTCATTCGGGCCCCGCTTGGCCTCGTACCAGCCATCGGGCGGCACCGCCGGGAACTCCCCGACGAGCTTCTGTTCCGATTCCGACATTTTCTGCCAGCGTTTCTCGAACTTTTCGCGCTCCTTCTGCCACGACTGCGGATCGTGCTGCATCGCGTGATCCACACCCCAGCAGTATTTGCAGGCGTGGACGCGCAGCTCGCAGACCGTGTTGGGGTCGAAGTCGATGATCTGCAGGTGGAACGCGACCAGCTCGTCGGCGTCGCGGCCCATCTTTTCGAGGCGCGATCGCATGAGGTAGGCGACCGCGGACTGGAACTTCGGGGCGGACACCATTTCCGACGACTTGGACTTGGCCGTGGCCTCCGAGTAGCCGGCACGGATCGCCGACTGGAACGGGTTGTAGTCCGCCATGAACTCGCGCGCGTGCAGAGCCTGCTGCGCGGTCAATCCGAAGCGGTTGACGAGGTCATCGCTCACGACTTCCTCGACCACCGGCACGATTTCGGGGGTTTCTGACGCCAGTTTCGCGGCTTTCTCGGCTTTCTTTGCGTCCTGCATGGCCACCATGGCGGCCCGCTCGGTGATCTTGACCGGGTTCTTCTCCCAGCCTTCCTCCCTCGCCCGCTTGCCCACGGCCTGCGGGGTGACCGGCAGGCCCATGGCCGTGACCAGCCACTGGTAGCCGGGGTCTTCCTCGGCCTCCCAGCGGCGCCGGGCCTTGGCCCACTCCGCCTTGGTCATCTTCGCGGCCATGGGTTACTGCACCGTGCGGGTAATGATGCGGGGGAACCGCTCGCCGAACGTCTCGACGTGGCCGCACGCGGTGCAGCGGTGCGGGAACTGGGGCGGATCGGTCATGCGCATGGTGCCGTCGGGCACCAGCTCGCCCTTGCCGCAGTCGCAGTGCGCGTGCTCGCGGAAGACCTTGACCTCGACCTCTCGGAACTTGGCCATGGCTCAGCTCTGCACCGGCTTGGGCGTGACCGGCATGCCGGCCAGCGTGAGGATCGTCTGCGACGCGACCACGCGCGCCATGTACGGAGCGCCCTCGTCGTCAATGACGGCTTCCAGCAGCGCGAGGCTCTTGTCCACTGCGCGAGCTGCCTTCACCCGGACGCTCTTCGAGCCCGGCGGCCTGCCGCCGTTCGTCGGGGTCTTGCGCTTCGGCGTCTCGGTCATGCGTTGTCCCCGATGTGGAACATGGTGAGCTGGCGCTTGTCGGTGGCGGCTTCCTTGCAGTCGAGCTTCAGCTTCGCGAGCCTCGCCTTGGACTGCTCCGCGGCCGCGG
>DATBUS010000118.1:0-15229 GCA_036515815.1 Luteimonas sp. | reverse complement strand
AACGAGAGCGTGTGCGCGTCAAGCCAGCACCACCGGCCCGCGACCCTCCACCCTCTCCCTGGTGACAATAGCTTTGTGGAACCACCCGATCCCATTCCGAACTCGGAAGTGAAACGCAAACGCGCCGATGGTAGTGTGCATTTAGCATGCGAGAGTAGGTCATCGCCAGGGTCTTTACCCCAAAACCCCGCAGCCACGGCTGCGGGGTTTTTCTTTGGGCGTCTGTCCAGGCAATGCGGCGCCGCGACACTTGGTTCGGCTGCGCTTCGCTCGGCTGGGCTTCGTTCGCTGGGCTTCGTTCGCTGGGCGTCGTTCGGCTGTGCGCCGCCCGTCGCGGACGCAGGGGGGATGTCCAGCCGGATGTCTCCGCGTCCTGCTCCCATCATCCGGCCGCCGGCCATCCATGGCCGGCTCCGGACATCCCCCCTGCATCCACGCCGGGCCCCACCGCCATCACGGTCTGGTGGAGCAGAGCGGCGCTCCGTCGCGCTTCCTTGAGCGGGCACGTCCCGGGAGCGGGCGATTCCCACGGGAGACCTATGGCCAGTAGGCGTCGAGGATGGAAGCGACGCGAGTCGCGGGCGTCATCCTTGGCGCTGCCCTTGCCTTGCCCTTGGCCGTGGCCTCGCCCTTCGCCTTGGCCCTGGACTTGACCTTGCCCTTGCCCTTGTCCTCGCCCTTGCTCTTGGACTTGGACTTGGCCTCTTTAGCCTAGGCCTTGCCGTCGCCGTCGCTCTTGCTCTTCGCCCCCGAAGCCTGAGAACTCCGGAGCCCGGCCCGTGCCCGGGGGGTGTGCGGAGAGCCGGCCATGGATGGCCGGCGCCCGGCCTTGGGAGCAGGACGCGGACAGGACGGCGGAGCACACCTCCCGGGTACGGGTCGGGCACGCGCGCGGTCCGTCGAAGAACGTGCTGCGACCCAATCGGTTCGCAACGCCTCGCCCACGCGGACCCACAGGGAGCTCACCTCGTACAGTCCGCCGGACCCGACCACCGGAATGGGGACCGGCCCTGCGCCGCCCCAGACGAGGACTGCTTCCCGATACAGGGAGGACTGCTTCCCGATACAGGTGACGACGAGCGGCGACCCGTCAGGACTGCCCACAACTTCCACGAACCCTGGCCCCGCAAACGCGCGCGCGCCTACCCGTCGACCGACCCGCCTCCCACCTGCCTGCGTCGGACCAGCAGCCCGATCTGCCCCACGACCGCCGTCAGCAGGATCAGCGAATTCGTCACGATGAAAACCCAGTTGTCGAGCATCCAGCTGTAGACGATGAAACCGACCGAAGCCGCCATCTGGCCCAGGAAAAGCCAACGCGAGACCCCCTTCGCGTCCTTGTCCTTCCACTGCGTGACGATCTGGCGGGTGAGCGTGGCCAGCAGGATGGCCGAGGCCGCCCAGCCAATGATGTCGGGGTTCATCGATCGGAATCCTTCGCGCGTTCCTGTGGAGCGCAATGTTCCAGCAGCCGTGGTCCGCAGCAGGTGAACCGGACCACAGACGTCGCTGTCACCGGCGCGATGGTTTCATGACCGGCCCCACCCCTTGAATACGGGAGCCTGACGATGACCGATCCCCGCGAACTGGAAGAGAAGTTCTGGAAAGCGCTGGAAAGCGACCGCACCGTACTGCTCGGCCTAGATGGCCAGGAAGACGGGCATGCCCGTCCGATGACCGGACTGGCGGAAGACCGCCACTCGCCGATCTGGTTCTTCACCTCCGCCGACAACCTGCTGGTCCAGCAGCTGGGTAGCGGCAGCGGCCGCGCGATCGCCGGTTTTGCGTCGAAGGGCCATGACCTCTTCGCCAGCATCCGTGGCAGCCTGCGCGTCGACACCGACCGCGCCGTGGTCGAGCGCCTGTGGAATCCCTTCGTCGCCGCCTGGTACGAAGGCAAGGATGATCCCAAGCTGCGCCTGCTGCGACTGGACGCCGAGGACGCCGAGGTCTGGATCGACGCCAACAGCATGGTGGCGGGCGTCAAGATGCTGCTCGGCATCGACCCCAAGAAGGACTACAAGGACAAGGTCGGCGAAGTCGACTTGCGCTGACGGAACGACATGCGGCGCGACCTGGTGGTGGCCACGCCGGACGGCCTGTACTGCCCGGCCGGTGACTTCCATATCGATCCGTGGCGACCGGTGCCGCGGGCGGTCATCACCCATGGCCATGGCGACCATGCCCGTTCGGGCATGGGCTGCTATCACGTCGTGGAGGAGGGGCTCCCGATCCTGCGCTGGCGCCTGGGCGAGCAGGACTACCGGGTGCACCGTGCCGGCGAGCGCTTCCAGCTCGGCGGCGCCACGCTGTCCTTCCATCCCGCCGGGCACGTGCTTGGCTCGAGCCAGGTGCGGATCGAGGCCCACGGCGAGGTCTGGGTCGCGTCGGGCGACTACAAGCGCGACCCCGATCCGACGTGCGCGCCGTTCGAGGTCGTGCCCTGCGACGTCTTCATCACCGAGTGCACGTTCGGATTGCCGATCTACCGCTGGACGCCGGCGTCCGAGGTGGCGCGCGAGATCGTCGCCTGGCGCGAAGAGTGCGCGGCGAATGGCGAAGCGGCCATCCTCTATTGCTACGCGTTGGGCAAGGCCCAACGGGTGCTGGCGGAACTGGCCGCGCATACCGACCGGCCGGCATTCGTGCATGGTGCCATCGACGCCGGGGTACAGGTCTATCGCGACGCGGGCATCCCGATGCTCGAGACACGCCGCGTGGCCAACGAAGCCCGGGGCTCCGACTTCGCCGGGGAGCTCGTGATCGCGCCGCCTTCCGCGGCGGGCAGCCCATGGATCCGGCGCTTCCGCCGTGCGCAGCAGGGCTTCGCCTCGGGCTGGATGCGCATCCGTGGCAATCGGCGCCGGCGCAACTACGACCGCGGCTTCGTGGTGTCCGACCACGCCGACTGGCCGGCGCTGCTGCGCACCGCCCACGAAACGGGCGCGCGCCGGGTGATTGCCACGCACGGCGACACCGACGCGCTCGTGCGCGTGCTCAAAGAGCAGGGCATCGAAACCGGGGTGTTCGCCACCGGCTATGGCGAGGACGACTGATGCATCGTTTCGCCGCACTCTACGAGCGGCTCGACCGCAGCACCGGTACCGCCGACAAGCGCCGCGCGCTCGTCGACTATTTCCGCGACGCGCCGGCGCGCGATGCGGCCTGGGCCCTGTGGCTGCTGGCGGGCGGCAAGATCGGCGGAGCGCGCGCCAGGATCGCGACCACGGGCGAGTTGCGTGCCTGGATCGGAGAGGAAACCGGCACGCCCGACTGGCTGGTGGAGGCCTGCCACCACCAGGTGGGTGATCTCGCCGAGACGCTGGCCTTGTTGCTGGACGATCCACCAGGCGCACGCGACGGCCACGGACAAAGCGACAGTCCGGCCGCGCTTGAGTCCGCCGCGCAGGTGACACCGGCCAATGGCCCCGAAGCCCCCGGCCTGGCCGACTGGATCGAACACCGTCTCGCGCCCATCGCCAATGCCGAACCCGACCTCCGCCGCGCCGTCGTCGTCGAGGCCTGGCACGGCCTCGTCTTCCGCGAGCGGCTGGTGTTCAACAAGCTGCTGACCGGTGCGCTCCGCGTGGGCGTATCGCAGGGGCTGGTCCAGCAGGCACTGGCGGAGCTTTCGGGTGTCGATATCGCCCTGATCGCGCAGCGCATGCTGGGTCGCTGGACGCCGAACGCAGGCTTCCTGGAGCGCCTGCTCTCGCCCGAAGTCCAGCCCGGCGATGCGGCGCTGCCCTATCCGTTCTTCCTCGCGTCCCCGCTTGAAGCGGAGCCCGCCGCGCTGGGGCCGGTGGACGCCTGGCTGCTGGAGTGGAAATGGGACGGGATCCGGCTCCAGCTGATCCGTCGTGCTGGCGAGGTGGCGCTCTGGTCACGCGGCGAGGAGCGGATGGACGGCCGGTTCCCCGAAATCGAAGCTGCCGCGGCCGCGCTTCCGCACGACTGCGTGCTCGACGGCGAGCTGCTCGCGTGGGAACCCGGTGCCGATGCACCGATGGCGTTCAGCGCCCTGCAGACCCGTATCCAGCGGCTGAAGCCCGGCCCAAAGGCGCTCGCCCAGGCGCCCGCCCGCGTGCTCGCCTACGACCTCCTCGAGCTGGAAGGCGAAGACCTGCGTGCCCGGCCGCTGCACGAACGGCGCACGCTGCTTTCCGACCTGCTGGCCAACGCCCCGGAGCCGGCGCGCGCGCGCATTTCGGTGTCCCCCGCCATCGCCGCCCGCGACTGGCCCCACGCCGCCGCGCTGCGCGAGGACTCGCGCGCGCTCGGTGTCGAAGGGCTGATGCTCAAGCGCCACGACTCGCCGTATCGCCATGGCCGCAAGCGGGGCGACTGGTGGAAATGGAAGGTCGACCCGCTGAACATCGACGCGGTGCTGATCTACGCGCAGTCGGGAAGCGGGCGCCGCAGCACCTTGTTCACCGACTACACCTTCGGGCTCTGGGACGGCGACGCGCTGGTGCCGGTGGCGAAGGCGTATTCCGGTCTCGACGATGCCGAGATCCTGCGCCTGGACCGCTGGATCCGCGCGCATACGCTGGAACGCTTCGGGCCCGTGCGCTCGGTGGAGCCGGTCCACGTGTTCGAGCTCGGCTTCGAAGGCGTGAACCGCTCGACGCGGCACAAGTCGGGGATCGCGGTGCGTTTCCCCCGCATCCTGCGCTGGCGCGAGGACAAGTCCGCGCGCGAGGCCGACACCCTCGATGCCCTGCGGGCACTGGCGCGGTGATGGCACGCGAGGTCGGCACCGGCCCGCAGGCAGCGCAGCCACCGCCGGGCCGCGCTCCGGCGCGCGCCCGTGGTCGCCGCATCGAAGCCCCGCTGACCGCCTGGTTCACCGCCCAGGGCTGGCGCGCCGCGCCCTTCCAGCGCGAGGCCTGGCGGCACTACCTGGCCGGCGGCTCGGGCCTCCTGGTCACCCCGACCGGCAGCGGCAAGACGCTCGCCGCGCTCGGTGGGCCACTGCTGGAGGCGTTGGGCCTGGGCGATACCCCCGCGCCGAAGCGCCGTGGCGAACCCCCCGCCCCGCGCCTGCGCCTGCTCTGGATCACGCCGCTGCGCGCGCTCGCGGCCGACACCGTACGCGCCATCCGCGAGCCGGTCGAGGCGCTCGGCATTCCCTGGACGGTCGCCATGCGGACCGGCGATGCCAGCGCCCGCGATCGTCGGCTGGCACGCCAGGGCCAGGCCGAGGTGCTGGTCACCACGCCGGAATCCTTCGCGCTCGCGCTGTCGTATCCGGACGCGGCCGACCTGTTGGCCGGCGTACGCGCGGTGGTGGTGGACGAATGGCATGAACTCCTGGGCAACAAGCGTGGCGTGCTGCTGCAGTTGTGCCTGGCACGGTTGCGTGCCGTCGCGCCGGCGGCCCGCACCTGGGGCCTCTCGGCCACGCTCGGCAACCTCGACGAAGCCCGCGACGTGCTGCTTCCGCACCAGCCCGGGGCGCCGATCCTCGCGGCTCCAAAGCCACGCAGGCTCACGCTCGAAACCCTTGTCCACGCCGAAGGCGAGCGCTTCCCCTGGGCCGGCCACCTCGGCCTGTCGCAACTCGAACGCGTGGCGGCCGTCCTGCAGCGCTCGCGCAGCAGCCTGTTGTTCACCAACACGCGCTCGCAGGCCGAACTGTGGCACCGCGCCCTGCAATCGGTGTGGCTGGACGATCCTTCGACGCTCGCACTGCATCACGGCTCGCTCGACGCGGGGCTGCGCGCGCAGGCGGAAGCCGGGCTGCGCGATGGCAGCGTGCGCTGCGTGGTCGCCACCTCCAGCCTCGACCTCGGCGTCGACTTCCCCGCGGTCGACCAGGTGTTGCAGGTCGGCAGCCCCAAGGGCATGGCGCGCCTGGTCCAGCGTGGCGGTCGTGCACGCCACCGCCCCGGGGAGGCCGGGCACGTGGTCTGCGTGCCGACGCATGCGCTCGAGCTGGCGGAATACGCCGCGGCCCGCATCGCCATCGACGCCGGGCGCATCGAAGCGCGCACGCCGCCGCGCCTGTCGCTGGACGTGCTCGCCCAGCATTGCGTCACCCTGGCGCTCGGTGGTGGCTTCGATGCCGACGCGCTCCTGGCCGAAGTCCGCGGCACCCACGCCTTCGCACACCTCCGGGACGAAGCCTGGCGCGCCGTGCTCGACTTCATCGTGCGCGGCGGCAGCGCGCTGGAGCACTATCCCGACTACCGCCGCGTGGTGCGCGACGGGGATGGCAGCTACCGCGTGCACGACCGGCGCGTCGCGTTCCGCCACCGGCTCTCGATCGGGACCATCACCAGCGACGGCAGCGTGCAGGTGCGTTTCGCCAAGGGAGCGCGCCTGGGCACGGTCGAGGAGTCGTTCGTCTCGCGCCTGCGCCCACGCGACCGTTTCCAGTTCGCCGGGCGCACACTGGAACTGGTGCAGCTGCGCGACATGACCGCCTTCGTGCGCGTGGCCAAGCGCAACGACGGCGCGGTGCCGCGCTGGCAGGGCGGGCGCATGCCCTTGTCCAGCGAACTGGCCGCCGAAGTCGAAGCGGTGCTGGCGCAACCCCCGCGCAGCGCGGAAATGCGTGCGCTGGCGCCGCTGCTCGGACTCCAGGCCCGGCTGTCCGCGCTGCCGACACCGGACACGTTGCTGGCGGAAACCGTGAAGACCCGCGAGGGCTGGCACCTGTTCCTGTTCCCCTTCGCGGGCCGCGCCGTGCATGAAGGCCTGGCGCCGCTGCTCGCGCTGCGATGGGCCCGGGAGCTCCCCAATACCTTCGCCTGGTCGGTCAACGACTACGGCCTGGTGCTGAGCGCGCAGGCGGAAGCCTGGCCGGACGAGGCGCTGCTCGCGCGCATGCTGTCGGAAGAGGGCGTGGTCGACGACCTGCGCGCCAGCCTCAACCTGGCCGAGCTCGCCCGCCGCCAGTTCCGCGAGATCGCCCGGGTCGCGGGCCTGCTGGCGCCGTCGCTCCCGGGGCGCGCGATCCGTTCGTTGCGGCAGTTGCAGGCTTCCAGCAGCCTGCTGTTCGACGTCCTGAGCCGCCACGATCCCGACCATGTGCTGCTGGCGCAGGCCGAGCGCGAAGTGCTCGACGCCCAGCTGGAGGTGGTCCGGCTGCGCGCGGCGCTCAAGCGCTCCAGCGCCCGCACGCTGGTGCTCAAGCGCCCTCGCGGACTGACGCCGCTGTCGTTCCCGCTGTGGGCCGAGTCGATGCGCGGGCAGCTCAGCACCGAGGACTGGCGAACGCGCGTGAAGCGTGCCGCGATCCGCCTGGAGGAGCGCCATGCCGGCCGTGCTTGAGCTTCGGTTCGCGGGGGAGACGATGGAGCTCCACGCCGATCGCGCCCTGTTCTGGCCGGCACGACGGCGGCTGCTGATCGCCGACCTGCACCTGGGCAAGGGCGACATCATGCGCGCCGCCGGCATCGCAGTGCCTTCGGGCGGCACCCGCCACGACCTGGAGCGGCTGCACCGGCTGCTGGATGCCACCGGGGCGCGCGAGCTCTGGGTGCTGGGCGATTTCCTGCATGGCCGCCGGCACCCGCGCGTCGAGGCCGAGTGGCGCGCGCTGCTGGCGGCGCATCCCGGTTGCGTGGCGAGTGTCATCGCCGGCAACCACGATCGCGCCCTGGTGGCCGATGCCGCCGGCGTCGTGCACCTGCCCGACGACGTGCGCGACGGCCCCTTCCGCTTCCGCCACGAGCCACTGCATGCGCCGGGCCCCGCCGAAGGCCACGTGCTGTGCGGGCATGTCCACCCGGTGGCCCGGCTGCCCGGACTTCCCGGTCGGCACCCGGCGCTGGCACTCGCGCCGCGGCAGGCGATCCTCCCGGCGTTTTCGGCCTTTACCGGCGGATACCTGCTCCCGGACACGGAGGCCTGGGTCGCCTGTGCCTGGGGCGAGCTGGCCGGCAACCGCGACAGGGCATGGCGGCCGGACGGCAATCCTTGACCAGGGGCGCACGTGGCGCCGGCTAGCGTAGCTACCTTCGAAGGAAAGCAAGCATGAGTCCAGGCCCCGTCCCGCCACGCCCCCGACGCGCGCCCCAGCATCGCACCGGCCATGCCTCGCGCCGCGGGACCGGCGTACGGATCGACAGCTGGAACCTGCCGCTGCGCCATCCCGATGGCGGCTTCCTCGGCGACCGCGCCAGCCAGACCGCATTCCGGGAACTGCTCGACCAGGCGCGCCGCACCCACAGCACCTGCGCGCGCGATCCTTTCGGGCGCACGCCTACCGCGGAGCTCGACAAGCGCGCGATCGACATGGTCCTGGTGGGCGGCGACCCGGATGCCGCCCACGTGGTGCACCTGGCCGTCGAGGAGTACGCACGCGCGCTGGTGGCGGTGGTGCGCAGCTTCATCGCGCAGCCCGACTGGGCCGGCGTGCGCGACATCGTCCTGGGCGGTGGCTTTCCCGACCATGCCGCCGGCAGGCTCGCCATCCGTCGTGCGGCACGCCTGCTCCGGCTGGCCCGCAGCGGCGTCCGGCTGCGCGTGCTGGGCCATGACAGCGACGAAGGCGGCCTCCTGGGCTGGGTGCACCTGGCACCGGCGGCGGCACTGAAACGACAGGCCTTCCTCGCCGTGGACGTGGGCGGCACGAATATCCGCTGCGGCATCGTCGAGCCGCGCCTGGGCGAGGAGCGCAGCGGCGGAAAGGCCCGCGTGGTCGAGCATGCGCAGTGGCGTCATGCCGATGACACGCCCACCCGCGAGGACGCGATGCGCCGCCTCGGTGCGATGCTCAACGGGCTGGCCGCGCACGCACGCACGCGCGGCATCGACCTGGCCCCGTTCATCGGCATCGCGTGTCCGGGCGAGGTCGATCGCAGCGGACATCTCCTGCATGGCGCGCAGAACCTGCCGGGCGACTGGGCCGCCGGGGACTTCTACCTGGCGGATGCACTGGGCGCATGGCTGGACCCGGTGCGCGGCCGTGCGCCGCGGGTGCTGCTGCACAACGATGCGGTGGTGCAGGGCCTGAGCGAGCGCCCGCGCATGCGCAATGCACGCCGCTGGGGCGTGCTCACCATCGGCACGGGGCTCGGGAACGCGTCGTATACGAACCTTGGCTGAGGCGCGCCGCGGCGGCCTGCGGGCCTGACCATCGGCAGGGGGCCCGCCACGCGGGGTGGGACAGAATCGGAAGCCCGGGGAACCACCCTGTCACTGCCCACGGCCGCGCGATGCGTGCGTGCCGCGACCGACGCTGCAAGGAGAACGCACGATGCGGACACGCCGCCCCATCCCACGCCACCCGGTGTTGCTGCTGGCCCTGTTGCTGGCCTCCGGCGCGAGTGGTCCTGCGCTGGCGGCAACGGCCGGCGCATTGGCGCCGGTCGATGCGACGGGGGAGCCGCAGCCGGCCGACGCCGCACGCCTGCACGCGCTCTTCGACGAAGACACCGCATGGCGGCAGCGCGAGTACGGCTACGAGCGCGTGGACGGGCGCTGGCGTCCGGCCGACAGGTTGCAATCGGTCACGCCGGAGGCCTGGGAGCGGCGCATCGCGCACTGGACGCGGATGCTCGCCGCGCTGGATGCCATCGACGTCGCGGCGCTTTCGCGCGAGGACCAGGTCAACCTCGCGGTGTTCCGCGCCACCCGCGAAGCCGACCTCGACAACGCCGTGCGCCGCTCCTGGGAGGCGCCCTTCAACAGCGACACCTTCTTCTGGACAGGCTTCGCCCCGCGCCAGCCGTGGCAGCGCGAGGAGGACTGGCGGCGCTTCATCGCGCGCCTGTCCGACGTGCCGCGCTACTTCGACGAGCAGATCGCGAACATGGAGCGCGGACTGGCGCGCGGCTGGAGCGTGCCGCGCGCGTCGATCGAAGGGCGCGACCGCAGCATCGAAGCCCATGTCGGCGACGGACCGGGAAATCCGCTGCTCGACGCCTTCGAGACGATCCCGCCGTCGATCCCCGAACCCGTGCGCACGCAGCTGCGCGACGAAGGGCGGCGCGTGGTGCTGGGCCAGGTGGTGCCCGCCTACCGCAAGTTGCTCGACTACATGCGCCAGGACTACCTGCCGCGCACCCGCACCAGCATCGCCGCCTCGGCACTGCCCGATGGCGAAGCCTTCTATCGCGCGCAGATCCGCGAGTACGTGACGCGTGACATGGAGCCGCGCGAGATCCACGAGCTCGGCCTGGCGGAGGTCGCGCGCATCACGGCGGAGATGCACGAAGTCATGGCCCGCGCCGGCTTCGAGGGCAGCTTCGAGGAGTTCCTGGCCTATCTGCGTAGCGACCCGAAGTTCTATGCAAAGACCCCGCGCGAGCTGCTGGCCAACGCCGCCTACGTCGCCAAGAAGGTCGATGGCCAGCTCAAGCACGTGCTGGGCACGTTGCCGCGCTACCGCTTCACCATCCTGCCGGTGGCCGACGACATCGCCCCCAACTACACGGCAGGTCGCGGCGGGCTCGACGCCTGCTGGTTCAACACCTGGGACCTGCCGTCGCGACCGTTGTACAACCTGCCCGCGCTGACCCTGCACGAGTGCTCGCCCGGGCACAGCCTGCAGGCGGCGCTGGCGCTCGAGGCGCCCGAGCGGCCGGAGTTCCGCCAGAACAGCTACTTCTCCGGCTATGGCGAAGGCTGGGCGCTGTATACCGAATGGCTCGGCACGCAGATGGGCATCTACGAGACGCCCTACGAGGACTTCGGGCGCCTGAGCTTCGAGATGTGGCGTGCCGCGCGCCTGGTGATCGATACCGGCATCCACGCCTATGGCTGGAGCCGCGAACAGGCGATCGAATACCTCGCGAGCCATGCGGCACTGTCGCGCGCGGACATCGGGAACGAGGTCGACCGCTATATCTCCTGGCCGGGCCAGGCACTGTCGTACTACATCGGTTACCGCACGATCCGCGACCTTCGGCGCGAAGCCGAGCGCGAGCTGGGCGCGCGTTTCGACCAGCGGCCGTTCCACGATGCGATCCTGCAACTCGGGGCGGTCCCGCTGCCGGTACTGGAGGAAGAGGTACGCGGCTTCATCGCGCGTGAAAAAGCCCGCGGAGCCGGTGAGGGCGGCTGACCGCGGGCGCAGGGCAGGGCGGGAAGCCGCGGCGGCCCGGTGCGTCGCCGGGGCCCGCGGGTCAGACCAGCGGGTCGACTCCGGGGACGTCGTTGCTGGTGCCCGCTGCGGTCTGGGAGCTCCCGACGCGCAGCTGGTTGTCGACGTCGCGCGCGCCGGAGCAGGCCTCGGAGACATCCTCGGCCAGGCGCTTCATCACGCGGTGGGGCACGGTGCCGGCCAGCCGGACCACGCCTTCCTGCACGGTCACCGTGATGTTGCTGGCGTCGATGGCATCGTTGTCGGTCAGCGCGTCGCAGACGTCCTCGCGGATCCGCGCGTCGTCGCGGCGGTAGCCACGCGGGCCGATGCCCCGGTAGCCGTGCACCGTGACGCCGGCAGGGCCCGCGCCAGCCGAACCAGCCGTTCCCGCGCCCGCGCTCCTGCCCGCGCTGAACTCCTCGCGCTTTTCGCCCAGCCAGTCGCGCGCGGCGCCAACGCAGCGGCCGCCGAGCTTCAATGCATCACGGGCCACGTCACGGAACTCGTCCGTGGCCTGCCTGGAGCCGGTGGTGTATCGGGTCATGGGGTGCCTCCTGTGGCATGGCGGGCGCGGCGCGCCCAACAGGGGCAGTCTCGGGCCGTGCATGTTCAAGCCATGTCATGCCGCCACCCGACCGTCGTGCGCCAGGGCCGCCGGGCGCTCAGTCGAGCGGATACACCGCGCGGATGGGACAGCCCGATCTGGCGCCGAGGATCTGCAACCGGTCGGAGCCGGTCATGACGAAGTCGGCGGGTCTCCCGGTGGACGTCACCCGGATGTCGTCGCCCGGGTTGCCGCAGATCACGCCGATCCCCATGCCGGAATGGAATGCGATCTCCACGGGTCCGGAGAGGTGCGGGCAACTGCGCAGCAACTCCACGCGGTAGTAGCGGTTGCCATCGGAGCGGTTCGGGTTGACCTCGACCACCAGGCCCCGGGGATCCTCCGACCAGCCGCGCACGTGCCGCGGGTTGAAGCAGTAGCTGTGCGAGGCCGCGAAGCCGCGCCGCCGTTCACCCTGGACCACCACGCTGGCGAGCGTGGTGCTGCCATCGGGCGCGGTCTGGCTGGCGCGCGCGTGGCCGGCGTACTCGGCCGGCGTGATCGGCGCGACCGCGGTCACCGGGCACAGCTCCGCGTCCACCGCCACGTACTCGTTGCCGGTGCCGCACATCCAGCCATCCGAGGCCAGCAGGCGCGCACGCGCACCGCCATCGATGGCCGGGCATTCGCCGCCCAGGTCGATGCGGTACCGCCGGCCATCGGCCTGCACCACGGCAAAGGTGCGTGCATCGGGCTGGAATACCTCGCGGACCCCGCGTGCATCCAGGCACTGGGGCGCGGGGGGCACGCGGGCTTCGGACGCGACGGCCGCGAACGTGGCGAAGCAGGTCGCGAGGGTCGCGGCGGCGAGGGTGGGCAGTGCAGGCATCGGGTTCCTTCCATCAGGCTTGCCCGGCCAAGTCTACGGGACGAAGATGGCCCGAACCGCTCAGGAGATACCGATGACAGTCCCCCACGCCACGCCCGCGCCCGCCGGACGCCGCACGCGATGAGCGCTGCCCACCTGCAGGCGACGATCGCCGTCCCGGTATCGGTCGGCGAACTGGCCGACAAGCTCTCGATCCTGCACATCAAGCACGAGCGCATCGGGGACGCGGGCAAACGCGCGCACGTCCAGGCCGAAATGGACGGCCTGCGCCCGATCTGGGAGCGCGTGGTCGCGGCCAGTCCGGAGCTTGCCGGCCACTACGACCGCCTCAAGGCGGTGAACGAGCTGATGTGGGACGTGCAGGACGGGCTGCGTGCCTGCGAGGCCGCGAAGACCTTCGATGCGCGCTTCATCGAGCTGGCGCGCGCGGTCGCGGTGCGCAACGGTGAACGGGTGGCGATCAAGAACGGCATCAACCGCCTCGCCGGCTCCGAGTTCTTCGAGGAAAAGCAGTACCGGGCGGGCGGTCCGGCCTAGCGAAGCGACGCTGGGCCGCATTCAGGTCCAGTCTCAGATTGCGAGACGCCCGCGGGCGAGGATCGCGCGATGCTGCTCAACGAAAAGCTCGCGGTCCTGGCCGATGCGGCCAAGTACGACGCCTCCTGCTCGTCGAGCGGAGGCGCGAAGCGTGATTCCCGCCGCACCGGCGGGATCGGCTCCAACGAAGGCACCGGCATCTGCCATGCCTATGCGCCGGATGGCCGCTGCATCTCGCTCCTGAAGATCCTGCTCACCAACTTCTGCATCTACGACTGCGCCTACTGCATCAACCGGCGCAGCTCGAACGTCCGGCGCGCGCGCTTCAGCGTCGACGAAGTGGTGCGGCTGACGATGGACTTCTACCGCCGCAACTACATCGAGGGCCTGTTCCTCTCGTCGGGCATCATCCGCTCGAGTGACTACACCATGGAGATGCTGGTGGAGGTCGCGCGCAGGCTGCGGGTGGAGGAGCGCTTCGGCGGCTACATCCACCTCAAGACCATCCCGGATGCCTCGCCGGAGCTGCTGTCCGCGGCCGGACGCTGGGCGGACCGCCTGAGCATCAACGTCGAACTCCCCACCGAGGGTGGCCTGAAGTCGCTGGCCCCGGAAAAGGATGCGCAGGACATCCGCCGCTCGATGGGCCGCCTGCGCCTGGGCATCGAGGAAGCGAAGGCGGAGAAGAAGGCGCCACGGTTCGCGCCCGCGGGGCAGAGCACGCAGATGATCGTGGGCGCGGATCCCGCCAGCGACCGCGACGTGCTGGAGACCAGCAGCACGCTGTACGCGAGCTACGGGCTCAAGCGCGTGTATTTCTCGGCCTTCAGCCCGATCCCGGATGCGTCGCGCGCGCTGCCGTTGCGGCCGCCGCCGCTGATGCGCGAGCACCGCCTGTACCAGGCCGACTGGCTGATGCGCTTCTACGGCTTCGAGGTGGGCGAGATCGCACCGGCCGGCAACGAGGGCATGCTGGACCTCGACATCGATCCCAAGCTTGCATGGGCCCTGCGCCACCGCGAGCAGTTCCCGGTGGACCTGGATGCGGCACCGCGCGAGATGCTGCTGCGGGTGCCCGGGCTCGGCGTCAAGACCGTCCGGCGGCTGCTGGAAATGCGCCGGCATCGCCGACTGCGCTATGCCGACCTGGTGAAGCTGGGCGTCTCCGTTTCGAAGGTTGCGCCTTTCGTGACCCTGCTCGACCACCAACCGCGCGCCGATGTCGACGGCCATGTCCTGCGGGCCGCGGTCGCGCCGCCGCCGAAGCAGCCGGACCTCTTCGGGCACTGATGCGCCGGGTGGAACTGGTCGATGGCGCCGACCTCGCGGAGTGGCGCGAGGCCGCACGTGCGCTGCTGCGTGACGCCGTGCCGCCACACGGGGTGATCTGGCAGGGCGGTGCGCAGGCGGACCTGCTGGGTGCCCCGGTGTCGCCGCTGCAGGGTGCGGCCGGAGGGCCGGGGGCTTCCCTGTTCGACGCCCCCGGACCGCGCGACGTGGACGCATCGTCCATCCGCGCGCCACGCGTGCCACGCGAATTCCTCGAGCTGGCGGCGCTCGTGATCGCGCACGCCGATCCACAGCGCCATGCCCTCCTGTACCGCCTGCTCTGGCGCATCGCGCACGGCGAACGCGCGCTGCTGGCGATGGTGACCGACGACGACGTCGCGTGGGCCTGCCGGGCAGCGAAGGCGGTGAGCCGCGAGAAGCACAAGATGAAGGCCTTCGTGCGCTTCCGCGAGGTGGCCGACGCGCAGGGCGCGGTCTACATCGCCTGGTTCGAGCCCGAGCATGACGTGCTGCCGCAGGTCGCGCCGTTCTTCGTGCGTCGCTTCGCCGGCATGCGCTGGTCGATCCTGACGCCCATGCGCAGCGCGCACTGGGACGGCGGTGCGCTGCAACTGGGCGAGGGCGCCCGGCGCACCGATGCACCCGATGGCGACGCACTGGAAGATCTCTGGCGGGTGTACTACGCCAACATCTTCAACCCCGCGCGCCTCAAGGTGGACGCGATGGTGAAGGAAATGCCGGTGCGCTACTGGAAGAACATGCCGGAGGCCGCCTTGATCCCCGCGCTGGTGCAGGACGCCGGGGCCCGCATGCAGGCCATGGTCGAGGCCGGGCCCACGGTGCCGCAGAAGGCCTACCCGGCGTTGCGCGACACGCCGGGCGCGCGCAGTGCCGCGCTGCCGGCGTTGGCGCGCGCCGGGATCACGCCTGG
>DATBUS010000117.1:0-10351 GCA_036515815.1 Luteimonas sp. | reverse complement strand
CGCCGAGCCTTGCGGCCTCGTCGCGGCGCGCGTGGCCTTCGCCCGCGACTTCGATGCGTGGTGCGTCGTTGAACCGTGCGCGCAGCTCGTCCGGCGCGAGCCACAGCGCCGGGGGCGGCAGCACGGGGTGCTCGACGTCATGCCGGCGCTGCTCGTGGCGCTGCCCGGCCTGGCTCCAGAAGTGGTCGGCGGCCGCGCCCACGCCATCGTCGACCAGCGGCAGGGCGGTTTCGCCCAGGTAGTCGAACAGGGTGGCGGTGGCACCGCGCTCGAAGAACAGCGGCAGGTAGTACTCGATGCCCGCCGGTGCCGCGCCGGCCTTCAGGTCCTGGAACAGCGCGCTGCGACGGGTATCGATGTCGAAGTGCTCGCGCAGGGCATCGAGCGCACGGGTGCGCGACGCCTCGTCCAGCGGAACCTCGCGTCCGGGCATCAGTTGCAGCGCGGGAACCCGTTCGAGCGAACGCTGGCTCTCGGGATCGAACACGCGGATGGTGTCGATCTCGTCGTCGAGCAGTTCGATGCGGAACGGCGCTGCTTCGCCCATCGGATAGACGTCGAGCAGCGCACCGCGCACCGCGAAGTCGCCCGGGTCGTAGACCTGGGGCACGTTGCGGTAGCCGGCGGCCTGCAGCCGGCGCTTTTCGGCGTCGAGATCGAGCCGCTGGCCCACCCGCAGGTCGAAGCTGTTGCCGACCACGTAGGACAGGGGCGGCAGCCGTTGCATCAGGGTCTGCACGGGGACCACCAGCACGCCGCGCGGCATGGTGGGCAGGCGGCGGAGGGTGGCCAGGCGCTGCGAGACGATTTCCGGGTGCGGACTGAACCGGTCGTAGGGCAGGGTCTCCCAGTCGGGGAAGGCCAGCACCGGGAGTCCGGGGTCGTCGCCGACCAGCGTGTGCAGATCGGCCTCGAGCTGGGTGGCCGCATGGTTGTCGCGGGTCACCGCAAGAAGCACGCCTTCGTGCGCACGTGCTGCGGCGGCGATGAACCAGGCCAGTGCCGAGCGCGACGCAGGGGCCTGCCACCATGCGCGCGGCCTGCCCGGTCCGGGCAGCGGCGGGATGGCGGCTTCAGGCTTGGCGGAAGGGGAGCGGGGCAGGGTCTGGTCGGTCATCGGCACGCAGGCGGGAGCAGCACCGGATGCAGTCGAGGCATCCGGCGCAGGACCGCGCAGTTTAACGGGCTCAGGTGCCCCGGGCGCCGCTGGTGCTGGCATCCGTGCCCGCCGTGGCCGGCCCGCCGTCGCCGATATCGGCCGTGGGCGTGGCCTTGCCCAGGGGCAGGCGCAGGCGCATGAAGCCGGGGTCGGCGCCGTCGCGCTCGAAGGCGAAGCCCATCGAGTTGGCGAGGTCCAGCAGGGGTCCGTTCGATTCCGGCACGTCGCCGGTCAGCGCATCCAGGCGTTTGCCCCGCGCCCAGCGCGCCAGGCGCCGCATCAGGTGGCGGCCCAGGCCCATGCCGGCGACGTTGCGGCCGACGAGGATGGCGAATGCGGCATCGCGCGTGCCCGGGACGACCGCGGCGCGTGCGAAGCCCAGGATCATCGCCTCGCCCGGAGGCAGCCGCTGCTCGGTGACGACCAGGGTGAATTCACCGCGCGTATCGGGCTGGGACAGCTGGCGCGAGCGCTCGACGTCGATGTCGCCGGCGCCGGCGAGCAGGTGCCCGCGGGTGTCACCAGGCTCGAGGAGTTCGAAGCTCGCGCGCAGCACCGGCGCGTCTTCCGGCCGGATCGGGCGGATCAGGACGTCGTGGCCGTTGCGGAGGCGGAGCTCTTCGTGCCACGGGGGGAGACGGTTTCTGGCGACCATGGAGCCGATGCTGGCACGGCCAGGGTGAAGCCCGTCTGCACACGCCGGCCGCGGATCAGGACGGATTGCGCAGCCAGTGGACGCGGGAGCCGGCGCCGCGTTCGCCCAGCGCCGTGGCCAGGGACGCGAGCGCCGGTGCCAGCGCGGCGTCGAGTTGCCAGGGCGGATTGACCACCAGCATGCCGCTGCCGTTCATGCGCAGCGGCGAGTCGTCGGGGCGCACCATCAGCTCGGCCAGCAGCACCGACTTGCCCGGCAGGTCGGCCGCCCGGCGCTGGAACGGCATCAGCGTGCGCCGGAGCTTGATCGGGTACCAGAGCGCGAACACGCCCTGCGGGAAGCGGCGCAGGCCCTCGCGGATCGCACCCAGCGCGTCGTCGAATTCCGCCAGCTGGGTCTCGTAGGGCGGATCCACCAGCACCAGGCCGCGGCCGATGCGCGTCGCGCCGTCGCGCGGCGGCAGCATCGCGCGCACCGCGGCGTAGCCGTCGCCCTCGTGCACGCGGACGCGGCGGTCGCCGGCGAGGCTGGCCGCCAGCGCCTTCGCTTCCTCGGGCTGGGTCTCGCAGCAGGCGATGCGGTCGACTTCGCGCAGCACGTGCGCGAGCAGCCACGGCGAACCGGGATAGGCGTCGGCGCCATGCGCCTTGCGGCAGGCCGCGACGGCGTCGAGGTAGCGGCGCAGCAGCGGATCGCGCGGTGTCTCCGCGATCAGCCGCCCGATGCCGTCGTCGGCTTCGCCGGTGCGCTGCGCGCTCGCGCCGGACAGGCGGTACAGCCCGCGGCCGGCGTGGGTGTCGAGCGCGAACAGCGGTGCGGGCTTCGCCACCAGCGCGTCGCACAGGGCCAGCAGCACGACGTGCTTGAGGACGTCGGCGTGGTTGCCGGCGTGGAAGGCGTGGCGGTAGTTCATCGGGCAAGGATACCGGCAGCGGCCACGCTGGAGATGCCGGCGCGGCGGCCCGCGGCGCTATCCTGCGCGGCATGCCTGAAGCCCCATCCATCGCCTCGCCTACCGTGCTGCTGGTCGAGGACGACCCGGCGATCGCCGAGACCATCGCCTATCCGCTGCGCGCCGAGGGATTCCTGGTCGAGCACCGGCTGCTGGGCGGCGGCGTCGCCGGGCGCGTGCGCGAGGGCGGGGTGGACCTGGTGCTGCTCGATGTCGGCCTGCCGGACGTTGGCGGCTTCGAGGTCTGCCGCCAGCTGCGCGCCTTCAGCGCGGTGCCGGTGGTGTTCCTGACCGCGCGCAACGACGAGATCGACCGCGTGCTGGGGCTGGAACTGGGCGCGGACGACTACGTCGCCAAGCCGTTCTCGCCGCGGGAACTGGTGGCGCGGGTGCGTGCGCGGCTGCGGCGGCACCCGGCCGGAGCCTCCGGTGGCGCAGAGGTACAGGGCGACGCGCCGCTCAGGCACGGCCGCTTCGAACACGACCGCGGAGCGCGCCGCATCCGCTTCGACGGCGCCGACCTGGATCTCACCCGTTACGAATACGCCCTGCTGGCCGAGTTGCTGCGCCGGCCCGGTGCCATCCTCAGCCGCACTCAGCTGCTCGACCGCGCCTGGGACGACGCCCTGGACAGCGGCGAACGCACCGTGGACACCCACGTCAAGACGCTGCGCGCCAAGCTGCGCGGCATCGATCCCGGCGCCGATCCGATCCGCACCCACCGCGGCGTCGGCTATTCGCTCGACGCCGGCTGAGCCATGCGCATCGGACTCCGCATCCTGCTGGGCTACTTCCTGATCGTGGCGCTGGCGGCGCTGCTGCTGGGCCAGGTTTTCCTGCGCGAGGTGAAGCCGGGCGTGCGCCAGGCGATGGAGGACACCCTGGTGGACACCGCCAACGTGCTGGCCGAACTCGCCACCGATGATTTCCTGGCCGGGCGCATGGATGACGGCGCCTTCGCCACCCGGGTGCGGGCGCTGGCCGGCCGCGACATCGGCGCCGGCATCTGGGGCTTCGAGAAGCGCGTGGCCAGCTACCGGGTGACGGTCGCCGACGAGCGCGGGATCGTGGTCTTCGACTCCGCCGGGCGGGACGTCGGCGCCGACCATTCGCGCTGGAACGACGTCTACCTGACCCTGCGCGGCCGCTACGGCGCACGCTCCACGCGGGAGGATCCCGCCGACGATGCCAGCTCGGTGATGTACGTGGCCGCGCCGATCCGCGATGGCGCGCGCATCGCCGGCGTGCTCACCGTGTCCAAGCCCAACCGCGCGATGGCGCCCTTCATCGCGCGCAGCGAGGGCGTGATCCTGCGCTGGGGCCTGGTGCTGCTGGGCACGGCGCTGGTGGTGGGGCTGTTCGCGGCGTGGTGGCTGTCGCGGCAGCTTGGTGGCCTGCGCCGCTACGCCGACGCGGTCACCGCCGGCGAGCGCGCGCTGCCGCCGCGTTCGGCCGGCGAGTTCGGCGACCTTGGGCGCGCGCTGCAGACCATGCGTGAGCGCCTCGAGGACCGCCGCTACGTCGAGCGCTACGTGCACACGCTCACGCATGAACTGAAATCGCCGCTGGCCGCGATCCGCGGCTCCGCCGAGCTGCTGGAATCGCCGCTGCCCGAGGCCGATCGCCGGCGCTTCGCCGCCAACATCGGGGCGCAGAGCGAGCGCATGGCGATGATGATCGACCGGCTGCTGGCGCTGGCCGCGGTCGAGCACCGCCAGCGCATCGAGGCACCCTTGCCGGTGGACCTGGCCGCGGTGGCGCGCGAGGTGGCCGAGGCCGTCGCGCCGCGGCTGCGCGCGGCCGGCGTGGAGCTGGCGCTGGAGGCCGACGAACCGCTGCCTTCACCGCCGGGCGACGCCTTCCTGCTGCGCCAGGCGCTGGAGAACCTGGTCGACAATGCGATCGCTTTCTCGCCGCGTGGCGGCACGGTGGCGGTGACGCTGAGGGTCCGCGGCGAAGCGCTTGCCATCGAAGTCGCCGACGAGGGCCCCGGCGTGCCGGACTACGCGCTCGAGCGGGTCTTCGAGCGCTTCTATTCGCTGTCGCGCCCGGACGATGCCGGCCGCGGCAGCGGCATCGGCCTGACCTTCGTCGCCGAGGTCGCGCAGCTGCACGGCGGCCGCGCCTGGCTGCGCAACCGTGATGCCGGCGGCGCGCTGGCGGGTATCGAACTGCCCGTGGCCTGAGCCGACTGCTTCACCCCCGCTTCACCATCGCCCCCTGCTGCGCGCACATGCGCGGCGCAGCCTGTGCCCGGTTTCCCAGTGGAGTGCGGACATGCGTTTGTGGCTGAAGATCCTGATGGTGGCGGCGATGACGATCGCGATCCTGGTGCCGCTGTCGATGATTGGCGGCGTGATCCAGGAGCGGCAGGCGCGGCGCGCCGAAGCGGTGGCGAACATCGCCGCAAGCTACGGCGGGCGCCAGCTGGTCTCGGGGCCGGTGCTGGTGGTGCCCTACAGCGAAGAGGTAAGCGAGCAGGCCGCCGACGCCCTGGGTGTGATGCGCACCACGGTGCGGCGACGGACCCGGCACTGGACGTTCTTCCCCGAAACGCTGCGGGTGGACGGCGTGCTCGCGCCCGAGGTGCGCAGGCGCGGCCTGCACGAGGTGCGGGTCTACCAGTGGCAGGGCACGGTGCAGGCGAAGTTCGATGCGCGCATCCCGGACGATGCTCCGGAAGGCGCCGACCGCATCATCGGCGAGCCCTGGCTCGCCTTCGGCATCGCCGACGTGCGCGGCCTGCGCGAACTGCCGCGGATGCAGCTCGACGGTCGCGCGCTCAAGCTTGCGCAGGGCATCGGCCACCGGGAGGGCCCCGGCGTGCATGCCCGGTTGAAGGTGCCGGTTGCGGGTGCCCGGATGGCCTTCGCCAGCCGTATCGACCTGGAGCTTCGCGGCAGCGAGTCCTTCGCGATGCTGCCGCTGGCGCGGGACAACGAGCTGCGCCTGCGTTCTTCCTGGCAGCACCCGCGCTTCGAGGGCCTGTCGCCGGTGCACGACATCGATGCCACCGGATTCAACGCGCAGTGGCAGGTGGCCTCGCTGGCGACCGAAGCCCAGTCACGCTATCTCCGCAACGCATCTTCGGCACACACGGGCCATGGCGGAATGGATGCCGACACCGCCGGCGTCACCCTGGTCGATCCGGTCAACGCCTACCTGCAGGCCGAGCGTGCCACCAAGTACGGCCTGCTGTTCGTGCTGCTGACCTTCATCGCCTTCTTCATGTTCGAACTGATCCGCCAGCAGCCGATCCACCCGATCCAGTACGGGCTGGTGGGCATGGCGATCGCGATCTTCTTCCTGCTGCTGGTCAGCCTGGGCGAGCACGTTCCGTTCGGCCTGGCGTATCTCGCCGCGGCGGTGGCCTGCATCGGCCTGATCGGCTTCTACCTGTCGGCGGTGCTGGGCGGCGTGCTGCGCGGCGCCGGCTTCGCGGCGATGCTGGCGACGCTGTACGCCGCGCTCTACGGCCTGCTGGTGTCCGAGGACAACGCGCTGGTGCTTGGCGCGGGCCTGCTGTTCGTGGTGCTGGCGGCGATCATGGTGATCACCCGCAAGGTCGACTGGTACCGCGTCGGCGCGGACCTGCCGGCAAAGGTTCGCTGAGGCCGGCGCGGCTCAGGACAGGCCCGGGAGATGCTGGCCCAGCCACAGCGTGCCGCCGCCGAGCACCGTGCCGATCACGGTGGCGGCGAGCACGTCGCTGGGCCAGTGCAGGCCCAGCACCACGCGCGACAGCGCCACCATGGCGGTGAACGGCAGCAGCAGCCAGGCCAGCTGCGGGTAGTGGGCCAGTGCGACGATGGTGAAGGAGACCGCGTGCAGGGTATGGCCGGAGGGGAAGCTGAACTCGTCCAGCGGCGCGATCCAGGCGCGGATGCGCACGTCGGCGGCGAAGGGCCGCGGGCGCCGGGTCCAGCGCTTGAGCGCCTTGTACAGCAGCAGCGCGATGGCGCCGGTGGCGGCCATGTGCGCCGAAGCGCGCAGGCCGTCCATGCCGTCGACCAGCACCATCGCCGCCATCAGCGCGTACCAGGCGACGCCGTCGCCGAGGCGGCTGACGGTGGCGAAGACCTTCAGCACGACGTTGCGCGCGCACCAGGCATTGGTGCGCAGGCAGAGCAGGCGGTCGGCGGCGAAGCGGCTATGCGGGGGCAGCGTGGACATCGGCGTGGCTCCTGCGGTGGGCGATGCCGGCGAGGACGCCGTCGAAATCGGCGGCGACCTGGGCCGGACGCAGCGACTGCACCGCCGTGCGCGCCGCCGCGCCCATGCCGCGGCGCGAGGCGTCCTCGAGCGAGAGGCGGCAGGCGGCGTCGATGAAGCCGGTCTCGTCGTGCAGCGTGATCGCGGCGCCGTGGACGCCGTGGCGCAGGTGCTCGGCGGCGGCGCCGTAGCGGTAGGCCACGGTGGCCACGCCGCTGGCCATGGCTTCGATGGTCACGTTGCCGAAGGTTTCCGACAGGCTCGGGAACAGGAACAGGTCGGCGCTGGCGAAGTGCCGCGCGAGCGCCTCGCCGCGCTGCAGCCCGCAGTGGATGAAGTCCGGGTTGGCCTCGCGGATCGCGGCCTGCTCCGGACCTTCGCCGACCCAGACGAAGCGTGCGTCGGGGCGCAGCGCCTGGAGAGCCCGGAACGCGCGGATCGCAAGCCCCAGGTTCTTCTCCGCGGCGATGCGGCCGACGTGGATGACGGCGAGGTCGTCCGGGCCCAGGCCCCAGCGCGCGCGCAGCGCATCGTCGCGCTGCGCCGGGTCGAAGCGCCGGGTGTCGACTGCGCGCGGCAGGTGCATCACGTGGCGGAAGCCGAGCCCCTCGAGCCCGGTGCGCAGCTCGCGGGTCGGCACCAGGGTGGCAGCGGAGCGGTTGTGGAAGCGCCGCATCCAGGCCAGGGCCAGCGGCTCGAGCAGCGGCAGGCCGTAGTCGCGCATGTAATGGTCGAAGCGGGTGTGGAAGCCGGAGGCGACCGGGATGCCGAGCGCACGCGCGGCGCGCATCGCCGACCAGCCCAGCGGGCCCTCGGTGGCGATGTAGACGGCGTCCGGGCGCTGGCGGCGCCAGGCGCGGCGCAGCCGCGCGGCCGCGGGCAGGCCGAAGCGCAGGCCCGCGTACAGCGGCAGGTGCACGCCGGCGGTGAGCATGCCGCCGGGGCCGGCCTGGTCCTGGCGATGCTGGCGCGGACGCACCAGTTCGACCTCGTGGCCGCGCTCGCGCAGGCCGCGCTCCAGCACCCGCACCGTCAGCGCGACGCCGTTGACTTCCGGCGGATAGGTCTCGGTGACGATGGCGTAGCGCATGGACGACTCCGGTTTTACCGAAGCCTGCCCCCGCCGGGTGTCGCGCGTATGGCGTTTTGTTGACGCCCGTGTGACGCGTCTACCAGTGCAGCTGCACGCGCGCTTCCAGGATCGAGGGATCGTCGTGGATGCGGGCGCCGCTGGCATCGGTGCGGCTGCTGGCGACGTCGACGTAGTTCAGCATCAGCTTGGTGTTGCTGCGCCAGTACCAGTTCACGCCCACCGTCCAGGCTTCCATGCGGCCGCCCTGGACCGGGCCGTCGTCGAGGTCGAGCTGGTCGTAGCGCAGGCCCAGCTGCCAGAGGCCGGGCTCGGGCACGCTGGTGCGCGGCAGGCCGCCGCGGTAGTCCCAGCTGGCACCGCCCGGCGTCCACAGCGCGCTGGCGTAGCCGCCGCTGGCATCGAAGCCGGGGTTGCCGAGGCGGTCGGCGCGGGCGAGGAAGTATTCGCCCTGCAGCTTCAGCGGGCCCTGGATCCACATCGCCTCCACGCCGGTGGTGGCCAGGCGGTCGACGTCGGCGAGGGCACCGGTGTCGACCACGCGTGCCGCCGCCATGTCGGCGTTGGGGCGGGCGCGCAGGCGCAGCGCGTCGGCGTCGGTGTCGCGGTCGACGTGGCTCAGGCCGAGGTGCAGCACGCGGCCGTCCTCCTGCAGCGGGGCCCACCAGGCGCGCGCGCCGTAGCCGGCGCCGCCGGCATCGTCGTCCAGGTTGCGGCCGAACCAGCCCAGGCTGGCGCCGTGGCTGCCGGCGTCGTAGCCCCAGGACGCGCCGAGCCTGCGGCCGACGGCGAAGGTCGACGTGGCCGCGGCCTTGGCGATGAAATCGTTGTTGCGCGACGAGGACAGCTCCTCGAGGCTGTTGGGCTGCTTGTACTGGCCGAACAGGAGCGTGTGTTTCGGCGCGTCTTCGCCGCCGAAGGTCCAGGACACGTTGTTGTCCAGGTAGATCTCGTTGTTGACGTCGTACCCGAGTGCCCAGCCGAAGCCGCCGGGACCCTTGCCCTTCAGCGCCAGCTCGAAGCGGCGGATGCCGGTGGCGCGGTCGCGGCCGTCGGCGCGGGCGTCCAGGTCGAGGACGTCATTGTCGAACCAGTAGCCGTCGACCTGGAACATGCCCTCGAAGGACACCTCGGAGCCGGCCACCGTGCCCAGCGGCACCTCGGCGCGGGCGGGGAACAGGCAGGCGGCGGCGAGCAGGGCGATCGGCGGCAACAGGAATTTCATGGGATCGTCGCGGAACTGTCATTCGGGGGACCGTGAAGTCTATCGCGCGGCGGACGGACGCTCCCGGGGACAGTGCGTTCCCCCGGCACCTGAACGGGCCGGGGCGGGCTCAGCGCATTGCGCCGCCCTCAATCACCCGGCTGAGCCCGCCCGGTGCGTCCTGGAAGCCATGGGCGATCAGCGCGCTGCGCAGCGCGGGGTCGTCCGTGCGCGCGGACGCCTGCAGCGAGCGGCGGCCATCGGCCTCGACGGTGAGCGTGGCTTCCAGCCACAGCGGGGCCATCGCGTCCTCGGGCACCAGCGCGAGCCGTCCCACGCCGCCTTCGCAGGCGGGAGTTCCCGCCAGCAGCAGCGGCGGCAGCCCTCCGTCCGCCAGTGTCACTTCCACCCGGACGCGCCCGCCGGCGTCGCGGCAGCCTTCGTCGTCGAACAGCAGCCGGGCGTCCTCCAGCGAGGCGCGCAGGGCTAGTCCCGGCAATGACGGCAGCGGCAGTACGCCGTCCGCACGGGACAGCCCGCGCACGCGCCCGGCGTGCAGCGCCAGCGACGCCTGGGGCGTGTGGACCCGCAGCTGGCGGCGCCCGAGGAGCAGCGGCAGCGGCGAGAGGCCCATGCGCACGTCGCCGATCGCGACGTCCTGCCACCGCGCCTGCCGCAGGCGCCCGCGCCACAGGCTGCCGTCGACGCCCGCCGCGGACAGCTCCTGCGGCAATGCCAGTCGCGCAGTGGCAAGCTGAAGCGGCGCGGCCAGCAGCAGGCCCAGCGCGAATGCGCCCGCGAACCACAGCGCCAGCCGGCGGCCGCTCACGGTGCGGCTCCGGCGAAGCCGGCCTCGACATGGAGCTGGCCATCGGCGCGCTCGACGCGCAGCGACGCCGGTGCGATGCCGTGCGTGTCGACCAGCCCGCCGAGCCAGCCGAACAGCGCCGGCGACGCAACCCGCTCGAATTCCAGCACGAAGCTGCCGTCGGGCGCCGTGCGCTGGCGGCTGGGGACAAGACCCGCGTCGCGCGTGCTGTCCAGCAGCAGGCGCTGCAGGGCTTCGCCGCCGGGCGGCT
>DATBUS010000116.1:0-1775 GCA_036515815.1 Luteimonas sp. | reverse complement strand
CTGGGCGCTGGCCGCGCCGACGGCACCGCAGCTGGCCGCGCGCGAGGCCGGGGTCACGGTCGCCCTGCCACCGGTCCTGGCGGCGCATGCACGCCTCGCGGCGTCGGCCGACCTGGTCGTGGTGGAAGGCGCCGGCGGCTGGCTGTCGCCCCTGGGCGACGGGCTGGAGCACGCCGACCTTGCGCAGGCGCTCGGGCTGCCGGTGCTGCTGGTGGTCGGGCTGCGCCTGGGCTGCCTGAATCATGCGCGGCTGTCGGCCCGCGCCATCCAGGCCGATGGCTGCAGGCTGGTCGGCTGGGTGGCCAGCGCCGTGGATCCGGATTTTCCGCGGGCCGGTGACTATCTCGGCCTGCTGCGCGATGCGCTGCCCATGCCCTGGCTGGGGACCCTGCCGTACACGCTGCCAGCGGCGGATCCCGCCGGTCTGGCACCAGCGCTGTCCGCGGCGGCGGACGCGCTCGCGGGCATGGGCCGGGTGCGCGCCCGCTAGGGCCGGCGGTGTCCGGTGCGTGTGCACGCGGCCATATCGCCGCGCGTGCCACCATCGCCGGCCCGCCCGTCCCTGACTTCCTGCACGTCTCCACCGGAGATCCGGTGCGATACTTGCCGGTTCAGAAATCCGCCAAGGACCGCCCATGCGCCGCACCGCCCTGATCCCGATCCTGCTAGCGGCCCTGGTGGCCTGCGGAGGCGAGCAAGAGCAGCAGGCGCCGCCGCCGCCGGAACTCGGCGTGGTCGCGGTCCAGCCCACGGACGCGCCCCTGCGCCTGGACCTGGTCGGCAGGCTGGCACCGTATCGCAGTGCCGACGTGCGCGCGCGCGTGCCGGGCGTGGTCCAGCGCCGCGTCTACCAGGAAGGCAGCGACGTCGCCGAGGGCCAGGTGCTGTTCGAGATCGACCCGGCGCCGTTGCGGGCGGCGCTCGGCGAAGCGCAGGCTGCGCTGGCCCAGGCCCGGGCCAACCAGGCCAATGCCCGCGCCGCAGCGGCGCGCGCGCGCAGCCTTGCGCCCGCGCGGTACATCTCGCAGTCCGACCTCGATAACGCCCTGGCCGCCGAGCGCAGCGCGAACGCCGCCGTGCTGGCCGCTCAGTCCGCGGTGGAGAGCGCCAACATCAATCTCGGCTATGCCACCGTGCGCGCACCGATCGCCGGCCGTGCCGGCAAGCAGCAGGTGACCGAGGGCGCACTGGTCGGGCAGGGCACGGCGACGCTGCTGACCACGGTCGACCAGATCGATCCGCTGTACGTGAACTTCAGCATGGGCGCCGCCGAGCTCGACCGCGTGCGCAGCATGCAGCTGGACCGCGAAGGCCCGGTGGCGGTGCAGGTGCTGCTGCCCGACGGCAGCGCCTACGAGCACGCCGGCACCATGGATTTCTCCGGCGATGCGGTCGACCCGGACACCGGCGCGGTCTCGCTGCGCGCGACCCTGCCCAATCCCGACCGCCGCCTGCTGCCCGGCACCTACGTGACCCTGGTGGCCACGCTGGGCGTGCAGCACGGCGTGTTCCAGGTGCCGCATGCAGCCGTGCAGCGCGACGCGACCGGGCCCTTCGTGCTGGTGGTGGGCGCGGACGGCAACGTCGCGCGCAAGGATGTCACCACCGCGCGCGCCGAGGCCGGCGCCTGGATCGTGACCGAGGGCCTGGCCGCAGGCGACCAGGTGGTGGTGTCCGGGCTGCAGCGCGCCCGCGTGGGCGAGCCGGCCAGCGCCGTGCCGTGGCAGCCGGCGGCGGCGCCGGGTGCGCCAGCCGCGCCCGCTCAGGACGCAGCC
>DATBUS010000115.1:0-12502 GCA_036515815.1 Luteimonas sp. | reverse complement strand
CGCGGCCAGTTGCTCGCGGCGGGCCTGTGCCCAGCCCGCGTCGCCCGCGCCGTCGCCGCGGCCCTGCGCGTCGGAAGGCGCGGCCGCGTCCACGTCAGAGATCGTTGTCGTCGCCGGGGAGGCGCGTGAGGATGTCCACGCCGTCGGCGGTCACGGCCACCATGTGCTCCCACTGCGCCGAGAGCTTGCGGTCCTTGGTGACCACGGTCCAGCCATCGGGCAGCAGCCGGGTGTGGCGCGTGCCCTCGTTGATCATCGGCTCGATGGTGAAGGTCATGCCCTCCTCCAGGACCACGCCCTCGCCCGGCCGGCCGTAATGCAGCACCTGCGGCTCCTCGTGGTAGACCTTGCCGATGCCGTGGCCACAGTACTCGCGCACCACGCTGAAGCGTTCGGCCTCGGCATAGCTCTGGATGGCATGGCCGACGTCGCCCAGGGTGGCGCCCGGCTTCACCGCGCGGATGCCGCGGAACATCGCCTCGCGCGTGACCTCCACCAGCCGGCGGGCCATCACCGACGGCGTGCCGGCGAAGTACATGCGGCTGGTATCGCCATGCCAGCCATCCTTGATCACGGTGACGTCGATATTGACGATGTCGCCGTCCTTGAGGACCTTGGCGCCGCTCGGGATGCCATGGCAGATGACGTTGTTGACCGAGATGCAGGTCGCCTTGGGATAGCCCTTGTAGCCGACGTTGGCCGGCGTGGCCTGCTGCACGTTCACGATGTGCTCGTGGCAGATCCGGTCGAGCTCCTCGGTGCTGACACCGGGCTTCACGTGCGGGGCGATCATCTGCAGCACCTCGGCGGACAGGCGGCCGGCAGCGCGCATCTTCTCGATCTGTTCTGGGGTTTTCGGGGTAATGGCCATCCGCGCATTATCCCCCATCCGGGGCCGCTTGCGCCCCCGTCCTTGCGGCGGGACCCCCGCGGACGCTAGAATCCGCGGGTTCCCCAGCCGGACCTCCGGCCGGATCCGCCCACACCGGGCGTCACCGGTGAATACACACCCGCTGCAAGCACCCGTTCCGGGGTGTCCCGCGCCTGAGAAGGCCGGGATCTGGACACGGAGGCAGCGGGGAGGCCCAACCCCGGAATCCATCGCCCGCTCCGCGCGGGCAAGCCGCCCCTACCCTTCCGGCGGCCGGGTTCCATGCCAGGAGTTCTGCAATGCCCCAGATCACCATGCGCCAGATGCTGGAAGCCGGCGTCCACTTCGGCCACCAGACGCGCTACTGGAACCCCAAGATGGCGCCGTACATCTTCGGTGCCCGCGGCAAGATCCACATCATCAACCTCGAAAAGACCGTCCCGCTGTTCTCGGACGCGATGAACTTCATTTCCGGCATCGCCCAGAAGCGCGGCATGATCCTGTTCGTCGGCACCAAGCGCAGCGCGCGCGAGGCGATCAAGGAAGAAGCCGAGCGTTGCGGCATGCCCTACATGACCCAGCGCTGGCTGGGCGGCACGCTCACCAACTTCCGCACCGTGAAGGGCTCGGTCTCGCGCCTCAAGACGCTGGAAGCGGGCGAGACCGACGGCACCTTCGAGAAGCTGGTCAAGCACGAAGTGCTGGGCCTGCGCCGCGAGCGCGACAAGCTCGAGGCGTCGCTGGGTGGCATCAAGGAAATGAACCGCCTGCCCGACGCCCTGTTCGTGATCGACATCGGCCATGAAGACATCGCCATCAAGGAAGCCAAGAAGCTCGGCATCCCGGTGATCGCCGTGGTCGACACCAACTACGACCCGGCCCTTGTCGACTACGCCATCCCGGGCAACGACGACGCCATCCGCGCCGTGCAGCTGTACGCCCGCGCCGCCGCCGACGCCGTGCTCGAGGGCAAGGCCGCCGCGCCGAGCGCCGCGACCGTGCGCGAGGAGGAGTTCTCCGAAGGCGCCGAGGGCGACAAGCCGCGCCGCGCCCCGGCCCGCAAGAAGGCCGATGCCGAAGCGAAGCAGGACGAGGCCCCGGCCGCCCAGTAAGGCGCCAGCGTCGCAGCCCTGACACGCGGCCGCGCCACCATGCGCGGCCGCGCACTTTGAACACCCACAGATCCCGAGGTCCCCAATGGAAATCACCGCATCCCTGGTCAAGGAACTGCGCGAGCGCACCGGCGCCGGCATGATGGAATGCAAGAAGGCGCTCACCGAGGCCGGCGGCAACATCGACGCCGCCGCCGAGGCGCTGCGCAAGTCGGGCCTGGCCAAGGCCGACAAGAAGGCTGACCGCGTGGCCGCCGAAGGCCGCGTGGCCTTCGCGCAGGCCGGCAGCCGTGCCGCCATCGTCGAGGTCAACTCCGAGACCGACTTCGTCGCCAAGGACGAGAACTTCGTGGCCTTCTGCGAGGCCGTGGCCAATGCCGCCGTCGGCGTGGACGACATCGAGGCACTGAAGGCCGCGACCATCAACGGCCAGACGGTCGAAGAGGCCCGTGCCGCACTGATCGCCAAGGTCGGCGAGAACGTGCAGGTGCGCCGCATGATCTCGATGGAGAGCAGCGACACCGTCGCCGGCTACGTGCACGGCGGCCGCATCGGCGTGCTGGTCGAGGTCAAGGGTGGCGACGCCGAGCTCGCACGCGGCCTGGCCATGCACGTGGCGGCGATGAACCCGCCGCACAACAAGGCTTCCGACGTCCCGGCCGAGTTCGTGGCCAAGGAGAAGGAGATCGAGCTGGCGAAGATGAGCGAGAAGGATCGCGCCAAGCCGGCCGAGATCCTCGAGAAGATCATCGGCGGCAAGATGGCCAAGATCGTCAACGAGGTCACCCTGTACGGCCAGCCCTACGTGCTCGACACCGACAAGTCGGTGGAGCAGGTGCTGAAGGCCGCCGGCGCGGACGTGGTGCGCTTCCAGCGCCTGGCCGTTGGCGAGGGCATCGAGAAGGTGGTGGAAGACTACGCCGCCGAAGTGATGAAGCAGGCCGGCCTCGCATAAGCGGGCCCCGCGCACGAAGCATGAAGAAAGCCGCGGCATGCCGCGGCTTTTTTTTGTTCCCGCCACCCGGCCACCATGCTGGCGGCCGGGTGGTGACCGACGCTTTCCGGACTAGAAGTCGGCCCGGATCGAGAACCTGATCGCCCTCGGATCCGAATAGCTGATCACGCGGTGCGCCTGGCTGTAGGGCAAGCCGGGACCACCGTTCTCGCCGTACTCGATCTGGTTCTGGGCCGTTTGCCTGTCGAAGACGTTGAAGATGTCCAGGCCGAACTTGAGCTGGTTGTTGGCGAAGTCCGGTGCGTACGTCACCCCGAGGTCCAGTCGGTAGGTCCAGGGCATGTTGCCCCGGCTTCCCCGCGGTGCCGGCTCGTTGTTGCAGTAGAAGTAGTAGGGCCCACCGTACGCATAGTAGGTATTGAACTCCTCGTTCTCGGGAGTGTCGGGGTAATACCCCATGCAGTTCTTGGGCCGGCCCGAGAATGCCGCCATCGTCGCGGAAAGCCCCCACTCCGGCGTGGCCTGGTAGAACCCGAACGCCTTGATGTAATGCTTGCGGTGGTTGGGCAGGTAGCCGTTGGCATAATCCATCAGCTCGGGGTGGTCCCAATCCTGGGTCTGACCGACATCCGTCTGGCCGATGTCCGACTTCAGCTGGCCCTCCGCGTTGCCGTAGTTGCGCGACAGCGTGTAGTCCACGCGACCGAACCACTTCCCGTCGAAAGGCCGCTCGACGAAGAAGTCGATGCCCTGGTAGCTGCGCTTGAGCTTCGGGAAACCCAGCTCGTCCGCTGTCAGGTCCACCCGGACGAAGTTGCCCGTGCCATCGTCGAGCAGGAAGGTGTTGGCTTCGCCCGGATTGAACAGGCGGCAGTTCGCGAGGGCATTGCCCAGATTGTCGGCGGTCTCTTCGGAATACCCGTTGTCGATCGCCCAGCTGTAGGCCGGCCGGTAATCGCACATGTCATCGATCGCCCCCTTCAGGTCGCGGTAGACATAGCGCGCGCCTACGGTCAGCCCCGATTCGAACGCTTTCTCGATGCCGAGCGCGTACTCGTCCTGGTAGTGCGACTTGATTCCCTGGGCGGCCACCGACCTGGGGTCGGGCGCCTGCCCGTACTCCCGGTTCGCCGAATACGGACCGTCTCCAAGTGCCACCAGGCCCAGCGGGATACCGGTGACCGGGTCGATGCCGGTGAACGAGAAATACTCGTTCGTGTACAGCGAACCGGCGGCGCCGCGCAGCGCCACGTTGTTCGGCATGGCCAGGTGATAGCGACCCGCGTTGCCGTAGACCTTCAGCGACGAATCGCCGAAGACGTCCCAGCTCAAGCCGATACGGGGCGCCCACTGGTCTTTCTGCTCCACGTAGACGATGCCGTCGGCGTTGTAGTTCTTGAACGTCTCGTTGCGGATGCCGAGCGTCAACAGCCACTGGTCGTTGACCTGCCAGCGGTCCTCGATGTAGTACGCGGCCTGCTCGACCTTGAACGTGCCGCCGTTCTCGTAGATGTACTGCGACACGTATTCGCCGTTGCCAGGGCAGACGGCGCCGCCGCCGCCGGCGATCGCCTGGCCGGGGGTGCAGGGTCCGTAGCGCCACGAGTAGCCCGGGCCCGCCATCTGCGTACCGGCCATGCTCTCCGAGTCCTGCCGGTCGTAGCCGAAGCGCAGGCCATGGTCGCCGAGCCTCCATTCGAGGTCGAGGCGGCCGCCACGCGTCTCGTCATAGGCCCCTTCGTACGCCAGGCGCTCGATCGTGCCGCGGCTGATCTGGTTGTCAACCGGGCGCGAATCGGCCACGTACACTTCGGAGGGGTCGTAGCCGAACGGCTTCTCGATGTGGTCGACGGTCTGCTCACCGTAGACGGCGGTCAGGGTCAGGTTGTCGGTGAGATAGCCCGTGTACCTGCCGATGTAGAGTTCGCCGCCGTCCTCGTAATAGATGCCGCCGGTCCTTTCGCCCAGCGTGAAGGCGTCCTGTCCGGGGGTGTAGACGAAGGAATAGTGGTCGCGCGTTTCCTTCTCCGTGTCGGAGACCGCGGTGAATTCCAGCAGGTGGTTGTCGCTGATGTTCCAGTCGAGCTTCGCCATCCAGCGGGGATCGTCCAGTTGCGACCGATACCAGCCCGAGTCCCCTCCTGGCCGGGCAGTGCCCGGGGTCGAGATGCTCCTGCTGGTCACCTCGCCGGTCGCGTAGATGAACAGTTTGTCCTTCACCAGCGGACCACTGGCGTACATGCCGTACTTGACCTCGTTGGACTCACGCATGCTCCGGCGCGAGTACACGAGGCCGTCGAATGCCGGCAGCCCGTTGTGCTCGTACCGGATGTCTTCGTAGTTGCCGCGCAGGCCCTTGGGCGTATAGCTCATCTCGCCGCCGAACTTCCATTCGTTGCCGCCGCGCTTGGTCACGATGTTCATCACACCGCCGGTGGAACGACCGAACTCGGCGCCGTAACCGCCGGTGATCACCTGCGCCTGGCCGATCGCGTCGAAGGGCAGCGTGGTCGAACCGATGTTCGTGAGCGGGTTGGTGACCGCGTAGCCATTGATGTAGATCGCGTTCTCCGATGCGGCCGAGCCGCCGAAGGACGCCGCGCCGGGGTAGCGCGAATCGGCCAGCACCACGCCGGGCGCCAGCAGTGCCACCTGCTCGAGACTTTCGCGGACCGGCAGTTGCTCGAGTCGTTCGCTGGTGAAGACCCGGCGCGTATCGGTGGACGAGACGTCGATCACTGGAATCCGGTTCCCGGACACCTGCACGCCGTCGAGAGTCGTGACTCCGCCGCCTGCGGCCGAGCTCACAGACACCTCGGTGCCTCCGCCGATGAGCACCTGGACGTCCGGGCGCACCACCTGCGATTCGCCCCCCCGCTCGACCTCGACCGAGTAGCGGCCCGTCGGCAGGGCGCCGATGGAGTATCGGCCTGATGCGTCGACCGTGATCTGGCGCTGGAATCCGGTGTCGTTGTTCCTCACCGTAACGACCGTGCCCGGCTCCATGCCGGAGCCGAAGATCGACCCCACGGCACTCGACTGGGCCTGCGCCCCGCCTGCGGCAACCAGTGCCCCCAAGGCCAGCGTCAATGCGGTTCTGCGCAGCCGCCTGCGCGCGACAGTTCTCTCGTTCAAAATCGATGCTCCCCGGAAGTAACGGATCAATGACTTGAAGGTCGGACACCCTCCGCGCTGCAGCGGGGCCGTCCCAGTCTGCTGTTGGCTCTACGCTTCCCTGGGCCTGCCGACCCCGCATGACTTTCGTCACATGACCAAAACTGGCGCCATTCGGCCGTTCAAGTCAAGTTCATGTGCAAGATTTGCTGCGCGCTGTCCGTTTATGTGGCGCCCGTCACGCCCCAGTCCGGTCTGTCGCCGCCATCGCCGATGCCATGCAGGTCGATCATTGGTGACGTACTGCTGCGGCCGACGAAGGCAGTCGGGTAGAATCCACCGGTTTGCCACTGCAGGGTCCCCCCACATGTCCCAACTCGCCTATCGCCGCGTCCTCCTGAAACTTTCGGGCGAGGCGCTCATGGGCGACGAGGATTACGGGATCGATCCCAAGGTCATCCACCGGCTCGCCGCCGAGGTGATCGAGGCACAGGCGGCCGGTGCCGAGGTCGCGCTGGTGATCGGCGGCGGCAACATCTTCCGAGGCGCGGGCCTCGCGGCCGGCGGGATGGATCGGGTCACCGGCGACCAGATGGGCATGCTCGCCACGGTCATCAACGCGCTGGCCATGCAGGACGCGCTGGAGAAGCTCGGCGCCAAGGTGCGGGTGATGAGCGCGATCAAGATCAACGACGTCTGCGAGGACTACATCCGCAGGCGCGCCATCCGCCACCTCGAGAAGGGGCGCATCACCATCTTCGCCGCGGGCACGGGCAACCCCTTCTTCACCACCGATTCCGGCGCCGCCCTGCGTGCGATCGAGATCGGTGCCGACCTGCTGCTGAAGGCGACCAAGGTGGACGGCGTGTACGACGCCGACCCGAAGAAGAATCCCGACGCCATCCGCTTCGACCGCCTGACCTATGACGAGGTGCTGGGCCGGGACCTGCAGGTCATGGATACGGCCGCCTTCGCGCTGGCACGCGACAGCGATCTTCCGTTGCGCATCTTCGACATGGAGCAGCCCGGGCAGCTGCTGCGCATCCTCAAGGGCGAGCCGATCGGCACGCTGGTCCAGGGCCGCGGCTGAGTGTCACGCCGGCCGTTGCCCGGGTCCCCCGGCGACGGTTGGAATAGTGTCCGCCGGTCCTGCGTGGCAGCCTTCAGGCCATGCACCACCACCACGGCGCCGACGCGCACCCCCATCACCACGCCCCCGGGCCCGGGAGCACGAGCCGCACGTTCGCGGTCATCACCCTGGTCAACCTCGGCTACACCGTGCTCGAGGCGGCCTACGGCTTCCTGACCGGCTCGCTGGCGCTGCTGTCGGATGCCCTGCACAACCTGGGCGACGTGCTCGGCCTGGCCATGGCCTGGGGCGCGGCCGTGATCGCGCAATGGCCGCCCACCGACCGCCACACCTATGGCTGGCGTCGCGCCACCCTGCTCTCCCCGCTCGCCAATGCGGTACTCCTGGTCGGCCTGTCCGGCGCGCTCGCATGGGAAGCACTGCGGAGGCTTGGCGCACCACCGGAAGTGCCCGGCATGACCGTGATCGTCGTGGCGGGGATCGGAATCGCGGTCAACCTCGGCACCGCACTCATGGTCAGCGGCGGGCACGGCGACCTCAACCGGCGCGGCGCCTACCTGCACCTGATGGCCGACGCCGCCATTTCCGTGGCCACGGTCGCCGCCGGCGTGGGGGTCCTCCTGTGGGGCTGGGCCTGGCTGGATCCGGCGATGGCGCTGCTGGTCGGCGTGGTGATCGCCTGGGGCGCGACCGGCCTCCTGCGCGACAGCTTCAATGCCGCGATGGATGCGGTGCCGCCCGGCATCGACTCCACCGAGGTGCGCGACTTCATCGCTGCACGTCCTGGCGTCGCCTCGGTGCACCACCTGCATATCTGGTCGCTTGGCGCCGGCGGCGTCGCGCTCACCGCGCACCTGGTGCGGCCCGCGGGCGACGACGATGACGCGTTCATCCACGCCACGCAGGACGCGCTGAAGTCCCGCTTCGGCATCGACCACGCCACCCTGCAGCTCGAACGCGGGAGCGTCGACTGCGCCGGGCGGGCGCACTCGACCGACCACCACCACGCCTGATCCGCGTCCGCGCCGGGACCTGCTTCGCCTATAATCCCGCGATTGCGAACTGGAGCCGTCAGCCGATGCTCAACGAGATCAAGAAGGATGCGCAGAAGCGCATGGCCAAGAGCGTGGAGGCCCTGCGCCACGACCTGACCAAGGTCCGTACCGGCCGCGCGTCGACCGCGCTGGTCGACCACCTGAAGGTGAACTACTACGGGTCGGACATGCCGCTGACGCAGGTGGCATCGGTGGCCGTCAGCGACGCACGCTCGCTCACCATCACGCCGTGGGAGAAGCAGATGGTCTCGGCCGTCGAGAAGGCCATCCTCGCCTCCGACCTGGGCCTGACCCCGAACACCGCCGGCACCACGATCCGCATCAACCTGCCCGCGCTCACCGAAGAGCGTCGCCGCGAGCTCACCAAGCTGGTGCACTCCGAGGGCGAGTCGGCCAAGGTCGCGATCCGCAACATCCGCCGCGACGCCAACCAGCAGGCGAAGGACCTCCTGAAGGAAAAGGCGATCAGCGAGGACGACGAGCGCCGCTTCGAGGGTGAGGTGCAGAAGATCACCGACGACGCCATCAAGGACGTCGACGAGGTGGTCAAGGCCAAGGAGCAGGAGCTGATGGCGGTCTGATGGCGCCGGCATGAGCGCCCCGTCCGCCACCACCGCAGGCATTCCACGGCACGTCGCCATCATCATGGATGGCAACGGACGCTGGGCCGCGCGCAGGCGCCGGCCACGCATGATCGGCCATCGCGCCGGCGCGCGCGCGGTCAACCTGTGCGTCGACTTCTGCCTGGAGCGTGGGGTGGAGGCCCTGACGCTGTTCGCCTTCTCCAGCGAGAACTGGGGGCGCCCGGCCGACGAGGTCGGTGCGCTGATGAAACTGTTCCTCAACGCACTCGACCGCGAGGTGGCCGAACTGCATCGCCGCGGCGTGCGCGTGCGCTTCATCGGCGAGCGGGGCCGCTTCGAGCCGGGCATCGTCTCGCGCATGCAGGCGGCCGAGGTGCTGACCGCCGGCAACCGCCGCCTGACGCTCGCGATCGCGGCCAGCTATGGCGGCCGCCAGGACATCGCCGCCGCCGCACGCGCCCTGGCGACCGAAGTCGCCGAGGGCCGCCTGCGCCCCGACGATATCGACGAGGCCGCGCTGTCGCGCCACGTCGCGCTGTCCGACCTGCCCACGCCCGATCTCTTCATCCGCACCGGCGGGGACCTGCGGATCAGCAATTTCCTGCTGTGGCAGCTGGCCTATACCGAGCTCTGGTTCACCGATGTGCTCTGGCCCGACCTCGACGCACCGACCCTCCAGCAGGCGTTCGACGCATTCGCGCGCCGGGAGCGCCGCTTCGGCCTGACCGGCGACCAGGTGGCCGCCGTCACCATGGAGACCCCATGACCCGTACACGCATACTCGCCGCGCTCGTGATGGCGCCCGTGGCCATCGCCGCGGTCCTGCTCCTGCCCACCCCGTGGATGCTGCTGGTGGCCGCCGTGCTGTTCCTGGCCGCACTCTGGGAGTGGTTCGGACTGGCCGAGGTCTACGACTCGCTGGCACGCGGCGCGCTGCTGGTGCTCAACCTGATGCTGATGGTGGCCCTGGTCTGGGGCACCGGCGGGACCGCGGCGACGCTGGTCCTGTTCAAGGTCGCGGTGGTGCTGGGCGTGGTCTGGTGGCTGCTTGCGATGCTCTGGCTGGTGCACTACGACTTCGCCTCGGACCATGACGGCCACGCGCGCGTGTTCAAGCTGGCGGCGGGTACCTTCGCGGTGGTGCCCGCCTGGTGTGGACTGGGCCTGCTGCACAACGATGGCCCGGGCTGGCTGCTGCTGGCGCTGATGGTGGTCTGGGCCACCGACACCGGTGCCTATTTCGCCGGGCGTGCCTTCGGCAAGCGCAAGCTGGCGCCACGCATCAGCCCCAACAAGACCGTCGCCGGCCTGGTCGGCGGCGTCCTGCTGGGCATGGCCGTGGCCGTCGTCGGGGCCTGGCTTCTCGGCACCGGCCCGGCGCAGCTGCCGCTGGTCGCGCTGGTGGCGCTGCTTACCGTGCTGTTCTCCGTGGTCGGCGACCTGCTGGAAAGCCTGCTCAAGCGCCACGTGGGCGTGAAGGATTCGGGCAACCTGATCCCGGGCCACGGAGGCGTCATGGACCGCATCGACAGCGTGCTGGCGGCGTTGCCGGTCTTCGCCCTGGGCAAGATCTGGCTGGGCTTCTGATGCAGCGCGTCGCCGTGCTCGGCGCCACCGGATCCATCGGTACCTCGGCGCTCGACGTCATCGCCCGGCACCCCGGCTCGATGCGGGCCTCGGTGCTGGCTGCCGGCCGCCAGGTGGAGGCCCTGCTCGAGGCCTGTCGCGTCCATCGCCCGGACGACGCGGTGATCGCCGACGAGGCCGCCCTGCCGCGCCTGCGCGAAGGCCTCCGCGCGGCCGGACTCGCCACCCGGGCCCATGCAGGCATGGAGACCATCACCGCCCTCGCGGGCGACGGCGGCAGCGATGCCGTGGTGGGTGCCATCGTCGGCGCCGCCGGCCTCGACTCCACGCTGGCCGCCGCGACCGCGGGCAAGCGCCTGCTGCTGGCCAACAAGGAGTCGCTGGTGCTGGCCGGCGAGCTGGTGATGGCAACCGCGCGCAGGCACGGTGCCCGCATCATCCCGATCGACAGCGAGCACAACGCGATCTTCCAGTGCCTGCCGGTCGATGGCGGCTGCGGCGAAGTCCGGCGGCTTGTGCTGACGGCCTCGGGGGGGCCGTTCCGCGGGCGCGACCGCGCATCGCTGGTCGACGTCACTCCGGCCCAGGCGGTGGCGCATCCGAAGTGGTCGATGGGCCCGAAGATCTCGGTCGATTCGGCCACGCTGATGAACAAGGGGCTCGAGGTGATCGAGGCCCACCATCTGTTCGGCCTCCCGGCCGACCGCATCGACGTGCTGGTGCACCCGCAGAGCCTGGTGCATTCGCTGGTGGAGTTCATCGACGGCTCGACCCTCGCCCAGCTCGGGCTGCCGGACATGCGGACGGCGCTGGCGGTCGGCCTGGGCTGGCCGCGGCGCATCGCCTCCGGCGTCGGCGGGCTGGATCTCCTGGCCCACGGCCGGCTGGACTTCGAGGCCCCCGACACCACCGCCTTCCCCTGCCTGCGCCTCGCCTTCGATGCACTCCGTGCCGGCGGCACGGCACCGGCCGTGCTCAATGCGGCCAACGAGGAAGCGGTTTCAGCCTTCCTTCAGGGCCAGGTCGGCTTCCTGTCCATCCCCGCGCTGGTCGAGGACGCCCTGGCAGCACTGCCGGCGCGCTCCGCGGCGTCGCTCGGAGCACTGCGCGAGGCCGACGGGCTCGCCCGTGCCCACGTGCGCGCCGCCCTCGCCCGCCACGCGTCCTGACGAGCCCGCATGACTACCTTCCTCGGTTCGGTGTGGTGGATGATCGTCAGCCTGGGCGTGCTGGTGACCTTCCACGAGTTCGGCCACTTCTGGGTGGCGCGGCGCAACGGCGTGAAGGTCCTGCGCTTCTCGATCGGCTTCGGGCGACCGCTGTGGAAGCGGATGGGCCGCGACGGCACCGAGTACGTGATCGCCGCGCTGCCGCTGGGCGGGTATGTCCGCATGCTCGACGAGCGCGAGGGCGAGGTGGCCGCGGACGAACTCGGCGCCGCCTTCAACCGCAAGACGGTCTGGCAGCGCATCGCGATCGTGGCCGCGGGCCCGGGGGCGAACCTGGTCCTGTGCGTGGGCCTGCTCTGGGCGATGTTCGTGATCGGACGCCCCGACTACCAGCCGGTGCTGGGCCAGGTGCAGGGCGTCGCGGCCGAATCGGGGCTGTCGCGTGGCGACACGCTGCTGGCCGTCGGCGACCGCGCCACGCCCACCTGGAGCGAGGCTTCGATGGCGCTGGTGACCGCGGCCATCGACCGCCGCGACGTCGAGGTCCGCCTGAAGACGGCCACCGGACAGGACGCCTCGCGCAGCCTGCGCCTGTCAACCCTGCCGGCCGACCTGGACCAGCGCCAGGCCATGCAGGCCATCGGCCTTGTCCCGCAGGCCTTCGTGCTTCCGGCCCGGGTCGGACGGGTGGTCGAAGGCAGCGCCGCCTGGGGCGTCCTGGCCGAGGGCGACCGCATCACCGCCATTGACGGCGCTCCAGTGCACGCCTTCGCCGACATCCGGCCACTGGTGCAGGCGCTGGGTGAACGCGGCGGCGGCGGGATGGTCGAGGTGGAGCGCGACGGCGAGCGGCTGGCGCTGGAAGTGACTCCGACCCCGGCCACGCCGGCCGGCGGCGGCGAGCCGTTCTGGGCGCTCGGCATCGAGCCCGACAGCGGCGGCGGCGCGCGCCACGACGCCACCCT
>DATBUS010000114.1:0-24213 GCA_036515815.1 Luteimonas sp. | reverse complement strand
CGCGCCACCAGGGCCGGCATTGCGGTGGCCCGACGGACCAGTATCCACGCCATCGGGCACGTACCAGCTGCGGAACGCGGCGGGGTTGCCCTCGGGCAGGGCACGCTTGTCCTGCCGCTGCTTGAAGGGCTTGTGCGACTGGCGCGCGGCGGCTTCGCCGGTGACCGTGAGGCCGCCGGAGGGCTTCCGGGGGCCGCCACGGCGGCCGCGATCCTCGCGCACGTGGTCGAAGCGGCGCAGCTCGCGACCCTCGTCGGCGGTGGTGTGGCCGCCCACGTAGCCATTGCTGCGATGCTGGCCCCCCACCTGCACGGTGGACTTGGCCGCGCGGCGCTGGCCGATCACCGGCAGCAGGGTCAGCGCGGCCGGCGTGCCGTCCTCGAGGCCCAGTTCGGTGCGCAGCGCCTGCACCTTCTCGTCGCCCAGTTCCTGCGACTGGCCACGCAGCAGCGGCTGCGGAAGCTCGACATTGCCGTAGCGGATGCGCTTGAGGCGGCTGACCTGGCAGCCCTGCGATTCCCACAGCCGGCGCACCTCGCGGTTGCGGCCTTCCTTCACCGTCACCTGGAACCACTCGTGCGAGTCGGTGCCGCCGATGCGCTTGATCTCGTCGAACTTCGCCGGGCCATCTTCCAGCGCGACGCCGCGCTGCAGGCGGTCGACGATGCTGTCGGGCACGGTCTCCATGCCTTCGGGCGCGCGCACGCGGCACACGTATTCGCGCTCCACCTCGTAGGACGGATGCATCAGTGCATTGGCCAGCTCGCCGTCGGTGGTGAGCAGCAGGAGACCGGTGGTGTTGATGTCGAGGCGGCCGATCGCGATCCAGCGCGCGCCCTTGAGCGCGGGCAGGGAATCGAAGATGGTCGGGCGGCCCTCGGGATCCTCGCGCGTGGTGACCTCGCCCTCGGGCTTGTTGTAGAGGAGCACGCGCGCCGGTTCGGTCAGCGCGCTGGCCACGAACACCTTGCCGTCGAGCTCGACGCGGTCACCGCCGCGGATGCTCATGCCCACCTGGGCGGTCTCGCCATTGACCTTCACCAGGCCGTCGCCAATGCGTTGCTCGAGCGCGCGGCGCGAACCGAGGCCGGCCTGGGCGAGCACCTTGTGCAGCCGCTCTTCCAGCTTCGGGGCTTCGGTTCCGGTGGTGGTCGTGGTGGTGCCACGCTTCAGCGACAGCTTGCGGCCGCCGGTCTTGTCCTGCGTCATTCTTTTTCCACTCCAGTGCTGTCGCCGTCTTCGGCGAGGGCATCGTCTTCATCGGTTGCCGCGGTCCGCGGCGGAACGTCCCCGGCGGCCGTGGCGTCCACGGCGTCGGATCCGGTGTCTGTATCTGTATCTGTCTCTGGTGCTGTATTCACGTGGGTGTCGGCGTCGGAAGCGGCCGGCTCGCCGCCGTCACTTTCGATGTCGCCAAGCGGCATCGCGCCATCGCCGTCGCCGTCCTTCTGCTTCGGCTCGAACTGCAGTTGCGGCTCCAGCTCGCCGAAGTCCTTCAGCTCCGACAGCGGCGGCAGCTCGTCCAGCCGCTTCAGGCCGAAGTAGTCCAGGAACCCCTTGGTGGTGCCCAGCAGTTCCGGCCGTCCCGGCATGTCGCGGTGGCCGACCACGCGGATCCACTCGCGCTCCTCCAGCGCCTTGATGATGTTGCTGTTGGTGGCCACGCCGCGCACCTGCTCGATCTCGCCGCGGGTGATCGGCTGGCGGTAGGCGATCAGGGCGAGCGTCTCCAGCGTGGCGCGCGTGTACTTCACCTGGCGTTCGGTCCACAGCCGCGCGACCCAGGCGTGGACGTCGCCCTTGACCTGGTAGCGCCAGCCCGAGGCCACTTCCACCAGTTCAACGCCGCGTTCGGCGCATTCGGCCTGCAGCGCCTCGAGCGCCTGGCCGATGCTGCCTTCCGGCGCCGGCTCGTCCAGCGTGAACAGGCCCTTGAGCTGCGCCACCGTCAGCGGCTGGCTGCTGGCCAGCAGGGCGGCTTCGACGATGCGTTTGATCAGTTGCGGATCCATGCGTGTCCTGTGGCGGGATGCGTCACGTCAGCGCCCGGGGGCGTCGTTCGCGGCGTCTTCGATGTCGTCGTCGAACTCGCTGGCGAATTCGAGCGGGGCGTCGGCCGCGCGGTCCACCGCCAGCGACTTGACGTAGATCGGCGCCAGCGGCGCTTCCTGCACGATCTCCAGCAGGCGCTCCTTGGCCAGCTCGAGGATCGAGAGGAAGGTGACTACCACGCCCAGGCGCCCCTCGCGGGCCTCGAACAGCTGCTCGAAACGGTGGAACGCGCCGTCTTCCAGCCGCGTCAACAGTTCTCCCATGCGCTGGCGCACGCTCAGCGCCTCGCGCTTGATCGAGTGCCCCGTAAACAGCTCGGCGCGCTTGAGCACGTCGTGCAGCGCCAGCAGCATCTCGCGCAGGTCCACTTCCGGCGGCTCGCGATGGATCGTCCGTTCGGGCACGAATGCGCTGGCCGGCGCGGTGTCGCGGTCCATGCGCGGCAGGGTGTCGATGTCCTCGGCGGCCTGCTTGAAGCGCTCGTATTCCTGCAGCCGCCGCACGAGATCCGCGCGCGGGTCGTCTTCCAGGCCCTCCTCGGAGGGCGGCCGCGGCAGCAGCATGCGCGACTTGATCTCGGCCAGGATGGCGGCCATGACCAGGTACTCGGCCGCAAGCTCGAAGCGCAGTTCCTGCATCACGTCGATGTAGGACACGTACTGGCGGGTGATCTCGGCGACTGGGATGTCGAGGATGTCGAGGTTCTGGCGCCGGATCAGGTAGAGCAGGAGGTCGAGTGGACCCTCGAAGGCCTCGAGGATCACCTCGAGCGCGTCCGGCGGGATGTAGAGGTCCTGCGGCAACTGCAGCAGGGGCTGTCCGTGGACCGTCGCCAGCGGGATTTCCTGCTGCAGCGGCCCGTTCCCGGACGCAGGGACGTCGGGCGCGGCGGCGGCAGCGGTGTCTGAACCGGCTTGGGTCATCGGTGTGGCGGCCCCCTCCGGGCCACTCGAACTTGGAAAAACGCATGCGCCAGGCCCCGTGCGGGACGCGGTGGCACCTGTGCGGCCGGCGGCCGCGGGCACTGCAGCCAGACCACTCCGGCCGGGCGCGACGGCATTGGCCGTGGCGGCGCGGTGGCAGTGAGGTCGTGGGTGGGCCGGTTGGGGCAGGACGGGCGGACTGCGCCGCCGCTGCGTTCCGGCACTCGGAACCGGGATTCAGGGTACTGGCAGCGAACCGCGCTTGTCCAGCCCGCGATGCCATGCGGCTTCACCGCGGGTTGCGGCTAGGATGGCGCACCGTGACCGGACCGGAGCAGGACCATGTGGTATGCGATCGAGGGGCGTGACATCGCGCAGCCCGAAACCCCCGGGAGGCGTGCGGGCGCGCGCGGTGCCCACCTGGCGCGACTGGAGGCGCTGCGCGACGAGGGTCGCCTGCTGGTGGCCGGACCGTGCCCGGCCGTGGATGCGGACGATCCGGGGCCCGCCGGCTATTCCGGCAGCATCGTGATCGCCCGCTTCGATTCGCTCGAGGCCGCGCGTGCCTGGGCCGATGCCGATCCCTATGTCGCGGCCGGTGTGTATGCCACGGTCGAGGTCCGCCCGTTCCGGAAGGTCCTGCCCTAGGGCGGTCCCTGCAGCGGACGGCGCATGGCCTTTGCGGGCCGCCCTGCAAGCGCTTACATTCGGGGCGTCATGCGATCCCGGGGACCCACGGTGGCGGTCACCATCAAGGATGTGGCGCGCGAGGCGGGCGTGTCCGTGGCGACAGTGTCGCGCGCGATCAACGGGCAGGGCAGCGTGTCGCCAGCGGTGCGCGCCCGGGTGCTGGAGGTCGCCGGGCGGCTCGACTATGCACCGCACCAGGCCGCGCGCGCGCTCAGCAGCCGCCGCACGCGCACCATCGGCGCGGTGCTCCCGGACCTGCATGGCGAGTTCTTCTCCGAACTGATCCGCGGCATCGGCCAGGCCGCGCGGGCACATGGCCTGCACCTGCTGCTGTCGAGCGACCACGGCGACGCCGGCGGGCAGGGTGTCGCGCTGCAGGCGATGCGTGGCCGTGTCGACGGCGTCCTGGTCATGGCCCCGACGGACGAAGGGATGCGCAGCCTCTCGGCCCATCTCGCGCCGGGGCTGCCGGCCGTGCTGATCAATGCCATCGACGCCGACGGCCGTTGGCCCGGGGTCGCGGTGGACGCGTACGGCGGCGCGCGCGCCATGGTCCGGTACCTGCTCGACACCGGGCGCCCGCGCATCGCCTTCGTCGCCGGCCCCGAGGACAACCATGATGCGCGCGAGCGACGGCGCGGCTGCGAGGACGAGACCGCGGCCGCACCCGGAGCCCGGCTGCAGGTGCTGCCGGGCCGCTTCGATGAAGCGTCGGGGGTGGAGGCCGCGCACGCCCTGCTCGCGGCCGGGCCGCTCCCCGATGCGGTCTTCGCCGCGAACGACGCGATGGCAATCGGCTGCCTCCAGGCCTTCGCGGATGCCGGCGTGGACGTGCCCGGCCGGGTTGCCGTGGCCGGCTTCGACGACATCCCGCTGGCCCGCTACGTGCGGCCGGCGCTGACCACGATGCGGGTCGACATCGCGGAACTCGGGGCGATGGCGCTGCGCGTGCTGCTGGGGCTGGAGCCCGGCGGCGCGGGGAACGGAACGCTCGTGCGCGGCCGCCTGGTCACCCGTGATTCCACGTCTTGCCAGCGCGTTCACATCATCGACAATCACGGTTCGTGAACAATCCGCGCCACGGCCGGTAGTCGCCGCGCCGATGTCGACAGCTGCATTCCCCCGAGGAGGGATACACCCATGAAGACGACCCCCCACCGGTCGCGGTTCGCGAGCCCGGGCCGCGCGCCGCGGCGCTCGCTGTTGTGCTGCGCGCTTGCGGCCGGAATGCTGTTGTCGGCGCCGGCGGCGCTGGCGCAGTCGACCTCGGCAACGCTTCGCGGCCAGGTCATGGTCGATTCCACGCGGGCCGCCGAGGCCACGGTCACCGCCACCAACACCGCTACCGGGTTGACCCGCAGCGTGCAGTCCGCAAACGGCAGCTACAGCCTGGCCGGCCTGCCGCCGGGCCGGTACCGCATCGACGTCACCGCGGACGGACGCAGCCACTCGCAGGACGTGGTGCTCGCGGTCGGCCAGACGGCGACGCTCGACCTGGGCGTCGGCGGCGTGGCCGAGACGGCGGCCGCCGGGGATGCGACGAGCATCGATGCCGTGGTCGTCACCGGGCAGTCAATGGTCGAGATGCGGACCTCCGAGATCGCCACCTACGTGACCCAGCGCCAGATCGAGGCGCTGCCGCAGGGTTCGCGCAACTTCCTGGCCTTTGCCGACACCGTGCCCGGCATGCAGTTCGTGACCTCGCCCAACGGATCGGAGTCGCAGCTGCGCAGCGGCGCGCAGGGCTCGAACAACATCAACGTGTTCATCGACGGCGTGGGGCAGAAGAACTACGTGACCCCGGGCGGCATCACCGGCCAGGACGACAGCCGCGGCAATCCGTTCCCGCAGTCGGCGATCGGCGAGTACAAGGTCATCACCTCGAACTACAAGGCCGAGTACGACCAGATCAGCAGCGCCGCGGTGACCGCGGTGACGCGTTCGGGCAGCAACGATTTCGAGGGCAGCTTCTTCTGGGACCGCACGTCCGATGGCTGGCGCTCGAAGACGCCGGCGGAAGAGGAGGGCGGCTACAAGAACGAGGAGGTGACCGAACAGTACGGCGCCACCTTCGGCGGCCCGATCGTGCGCGACATGCTGCACTTCTTCCTGGCCTACGAGGCCAAGGACTACGTGGTGCCCCGCGATGTCCGGCCACCGGACCAGTTCGGCCCCGGGCTGCTGCCGCCCGACCTCGCGGCGGTGTACGGGGGCTACAGCGTGCCCTTCAACCAGGACCTGTACTTCGGCAAGTTCAGCCTGCAGCTGGGCGAGGCACACCTGGTCGAGCTCTCGCTCCGCTATCGCGAGGAGGATTCCATCTCGCCCGGCGACAGCGTCAGCGGGCCGGACTTCTCGACCAATTTCACCAATGACGAGACCCGCGTCGACCTGCGCTACCAGTTCAGCTCCACCGACTGGCTGAACGATGCGCACCTGACGTTCGAGGACGCGGCCTACAACCCGGTGCCGGTGACGGCTGGACCAGGCCTGCGCTATACGATCATCAATCCCGAAAACCCGAACGACACCCGTTTCGCGGTGCTCAACATCGGGGGCGGCCCGACCTTCCAGGACAAGGGGCAGCGCGGCATCGGCTTCCAGAACGACCTCACCTTCTTCGGATGGGCCGGCCATACCGTCAAGATGGGCGTGAAGTACAAGCAGGTGGACCTCAACGCCTTCCAGCGCAATCCGCCCTATCCGCAGTACTTCTACGACGTCAACGAAGGGCTGGCGCAGCCCTACAGGATCACGTTCACCGCGCCGCTGGAGGGCCGCGACCCCTACGTCGAGTCCGACAACCGCCAGTTCGGCATCTACATCCAGGACGACTGGGAGGTCAACGATCGCCTGACGCTCAACCTCGGCCTGCGCTGGGATTACGAGGACAACCCGAGCTATACCGATTACCGCCTCGCGGCGGACGTGGTGGACGTGCTGCGCGCATCGCCCAACTTCCAGAACGCCGAATACGACATCGAGCGCTACATCGCCACCGGCGGCAACCGCGACAACTTCAAGGATGCCTGGCAGCCGCGCATCGGCTTTTCGTACGACCTGGCCGGTGACCAGAGGCACGTGCTGTTCGGCGGCGCCGGCCGCTCCTACGACCGCAACATCTTCGACTACATGGCACGCGAGTATTACGGCGGCGCGTTCACCGGCTACGAGCTGCGCTTCGATACGCCACTGCATCCCTGCGATCCGGCCGAAGTCGCGAACTGCGTGGCCTTCGACCCGGCACTGCTCACGCCGGAGGGCATCGAGGCCTATATCGCCGCCAACCCCCGTGGCGGTGGCGAGGTCTATGCGTTCAACAACGACCTGAAGACTCCGTACTCCGACCAGTTCAGCATCGGTATCCGCAATACCTGGGAGGCACTTGGCCACCAGTGGAACTCCTCGGCCACGATCGCGCACATCCGCAGTCGGGACGGCATCTACTTCCGGCTCGGCAACCGCTTCGAGGACGGCAGCTTCCGCCGCTTCCCCGGCGTGCCCGACGCGATCTCCGGTGGCGACGGCCCCTGGGGCCAGGGCTTCCCCGGCTACAGCAACCTGATCCTTGGCGACAACGGGATCGAGTACAACCTCAACTCGCTGCTGCTCTCGCTCAACAAGCCGTACACCGCCGATTCGGGCTGGGCCCTCAACCTCGCCTATACCTACAGCGATGCCGAGGAGAGCCGGCCCAATGCGTCCAACGGCGAAACCTTCTATTTCGACGGGCCCGTGCTCGGCGGCCGCAACTACCTGTCCACGGGCGTGCCGAAGCACCGCCTGGTGCTGTCGGGCCTGGCCGATCTCGGCTGGGGCACGACATTCAGCGGCAAGCTGACGCTCGCCTCGCACACGCCGCGCGACGCCACCAACTGTATTGCACGCATCGCCCCGGGTGACCCGTACTGCTACTACGACCCCTATGTCCCGGAAGGTTCGATCGGGTTCAAGCAGTTCGACATGGCACTGGAAAAGCGCTGGGACACGGGCAGCGCCCTGGGCTTCAAGGTGCGGGCGGATGTGCTCAACGTCTTCAACTGGCGCAACTGGAACCAGTTCGATGGTTTCCGGGGCAACTACGAGCAGGGCGTGAACGAGGATTTCGCCTATCGCAGCGGGAACGAGATCCTGCTGCCCACGCGCACGTTCAAGCTCTCGTTCGGGCTCGACTGGTAAGTGGCCACGGCACGTGACCAGTCGGGGCGGCGGCTGTTGCGGCTTGCGTGCGGCCTGATGGCGCTGGCCGCGATGGTCCAGCTGGCAGGCTGTCGCCAGGAATCCGCGGCCCCTGAAGTCGAGCCGCCGCGGCCCGGGCCGATCGAGGAGGTGGTGGTGACCGCGCCGCCTCCTGACGCGGCGCGGCCCGGTCCCGGGCCGCTGCCGCCGCTGTTCCGCGACATCGAGAAACGCACCTTCCAGTTCTTCTGGGACACCACCGACGAGCGCAACGGCATGACGCCCGACCGCTTTCCGTCACGCCCGTTCGCGAGCGTGGCGGCGATCGGGTTTGCGCTCACGGCGTATCCGATCGGCATCGAGAACGGCTGGATCAGCCGGCGCCAGGCGGTCGACCGGACGCTGCTGACGCTGGAATTCCTGCTGGAATCGCCGCAGGGCCCGGAAGCCACTGGCACCATCGGCCATCGCGGCTTCTTCTACCACTTCCTCGACATGCGCACCGGGCACCGCTATGAGCCCTGGGTGGAGCTTTCGAGCGTCGACACCGGGCTGATGATGCTTGGCGTGCTGTTCGCGCAGGCGTACTACGACGGCGACGATCCAAGAGAGCAGCGCATCCGCGAGGTGGCCGACGAACTGTACCGGCGCATCGAGTGGCCCTGGCTGCAGGTGCGGCCACCGCTGATCTCGATGGGCTGGTATCCGGAGAGCGGCTTCATCGAGCACGACTGGAGCGGCTACGACGAGGCCATGCTGGTCTACATCCTCGCGCTCGGCTCGCCGACACACCCGGTCGAACCGGAAGCCTGGACGGCCTGGACCCGGACCTACGACGACAGCTGGGGCATCTTCCAGGGCCAGGAGTACCTGAGCTTCGCGCCACATTTCGGCCACCAGTACAGCCATGCCTGGATCGACTTCCGCGGCATCCGCGATGCCTACATGCGTGGCCGCGGCATCGACTATTTCGAGAACTCCCGGCGCGCGACCTATGCCCAGCGCTCGTACGCGATCGAGAATCCGATGGGCTGGAAGGGCTATGGGCCCGAGATCTGGGGCCTGACCGCCAGCGACGGCCCGCAGCGCACGGACCAGGAATACAACGGGCAACTGCGCGAATTCCGCCATTACAGTGCGCGTGGCGCCGGCATCGCGGTGGCCTTCGACGACGGCACCATCGCGCCGACCGCGGCGATCGCGTCGCTGCCGTTCGCGCCCGAGATCGTGGTCCCGGCCACCGAAGCCCTGGTGGAGCGCCACGGCGAGTACCTGTACTCGAGCTACGGCTTCCTCGACGCCTTCAATCCCAGCTTCGAGTACGACATCCCGCTCAAGACCGGGCGCATCGTTCCCGGCAAGGGCTGGGTGGCGAGCGACTACATCGGCATCGACCAGGGGCCGATCCTCATCGGCATCGCCAACCACCGCAACGGTTTCGTCTGGGAGGTGATGAAGCGCAGCCCGTATATCCGCCTTGGCCTGGAGCGCGCCGGCTTTACCGGCGGCTGGCTGGCCGAGATGCAGGCGCGCGAGGCGGCGGAGGCGGAGGCGGCTGCAGAGGTGGGGGCCGGGAAGACGGATGCCGCGGCCGGGGAGGACGCAACGGATGCCGCCGGGGACGATGGAGGCGCGCAGGACGCGCGCGACGAGGTCACGCGGACGCGTCCGCCGGCCCGCGTGCCGCACGCGGCCATGCCACGCCGCGCGGCCTGAGCCGTGGCCCTTTTGCGCCGCCCGTCAGGCCTGCTCGCATCGATGGCGGCGTGGCCGGCTGTCTTCGCGACGCTGGCCCTGCTGTCGGCCTGCGGTCGCGACAGCGAGGCCGGGACCACGACCATCCACTTCTGGGCGATGGGCCGCGAAGCCGAGGTGGTGGCCGAACTGCTGCCGGCATTCGAGGCCGAACACCCGGGCCTGCGGGTCGAAGTCCAGGCCATCCCGTGGACGGCGGCGCACGAGAAGCTCCTGACCGCCTACGCCGCGGACGATCTCCCGGACCTGCTGCAACTCGGCAACACCTGGATTCCCGAGTTCGCCGCGCTCGACGCACTCGAGCCGCTCGACGCGCGCATCGCGGGCTCGGAGGTGATCGATGCCGGCGACTACTTCCCGGGCATCCTCGCCACCAACGTGGTCGACGGCCGGACGCTTGGCGTGCCCTGGTACGTGGATACCCGGCTGCTGTTCTATCGCAAGGACATCCTCCGGGACGCGGGCGTCGATGCCGCGCCACGGACCTGGGAGGAGTGGGCGGCCGCCATGGCCGCGATCCAGCGTGTCGCGGGCCCCGGTCGGCACGCCATCCTGCTGCCACTCAACGAGTTCGAGCCGCAACTTTCGCTGGCTCTCCAGCAGGACGAGCCGCTGCTGCGCGAAGGCGGCACCCGCGGCAACTTCAGCAGTCCGGGCTTCCGCGCCGCACTCGGCTTCTATGCCCGCATCTTCGAGGAAGGCTGGGCACCGGCCCTGTCGGAAACCCAGGTGTCGAACGTCTGGGACGAATTCTTCCGTGGCTCGTTCGCGTTCTATCTGTCCGGTCCCTGGAACATCCGCGAGTTCAGGCGCCGCGCGCCGCCCGCACTGGCCGACGCCTGGGGAACCATGCCGTTGCCGGGCCCGGAAGGTCCGGGCGCGGGCATCGCCGGCGGTACCAGCCTGGTGCTGCCGCGGAGCGGCGCGCAGTCGGATGCGGCGTGGCAGCTGGTCGAATACCTGTCGCGGCCCGAGGTGCAGCACCGCTTCCACGCCGCCAGCGGGAACCTGCCGCCCCGCCGCAGCACCTGGGAGCGGCACGACCTCGACGCCGACCCGCTGGCAGCGGCCTTCCGTGACCAGCTCGAGCGCGTGCGGCCCACGCCCAAGGTGCTCGAGTGGGAGCGCATCGCGCAGGAGATCCGCCTGGTGACCGAGCGCGTGGTCCGCGGCGGACCGGCGCAGGACGAGGCCGTGCGCGAGCTGGATGCCAGCGTCGACGCCATCCTCGCCAAGCGGCGCTGGATCGCGGAACGGGAGGGGCGTTGATGCGCGGCGGCATCGCGGGTTGGGTGTTCATCGCACCGGCGCTGATCGTGATCGGCCTGTTCTTCGCGCTGCCGGTGGCGTCGGCGCTGCTGCTCAGCCTGACCGACTTCGACCTCTACGCGCTGGCCGACCGCTCGCACCTGCGCTTCATCGCGCTCGACAACTATTTCGAGCTCCTGCGCACGCCCATCTTCTGGAAGGCGCTCTGGAACACCACCTACTTCGTGGTGGTGGGCGTACCGCTGTCGATCGCGGTGTCGCTGGCGGCGGCCCTGCTGCTCGACTCGCAGCTCGCGCGCGCGAAGGCGTTCTTCCGTACCGCGCTGTTCGCGCCCGTGGTGACCACCCTGGTCGCGGTCGCGGTGATCTGGCGGTACCTGTTCCACACCAGCTACGGGCTGGTGAACTGGGCGCTCGGGCAGGTCGGCATCGCGCCGGTGGACTGGCTGGGCGATCCGGCCTGGGCGATGCCGACGATCATCGGCTTCGCGGTGTGGAAGAACTTCGGCTACAACATGGTGATCCTGCTGGCCGGCCTGCAGGCGATCCCGCGCGAGCTCTACGAAGCGGCACGCATCGACGGCGCGTCGGCCTGGCGGCAGGTGCTCCACATCACCCTGCCGTCGCTCGGGCCGGTGCTGCTGGTGGTGTCGGTCATCACCGTGTCGGGCTATTTCCAGCTGTTCGCCGAGCCCTATGTCATGACCCGGGGCGACCCGCTGCAGTCCACGGTCAGCGTGCTGTACTTCATGTTCGAGGAAGGCTTCCGCTGGTGGAACCTGGGGCGCGCCTCGGCCGTCGCCTTCATGCTGTTCCTGGTGATCCTGGGCGTGACCACCCTGCTGCTGCGCGCTGGCCGCCGGAGGGAACTGGTATGAGCCGGCCCGTGGGCGGTTCGCGGCTGCAGGCCCTGCTGGTCAACGTTGCGCTGGCCGCGTTCGCACTGCTTGCGCTGGCGCCGCTGGCGTGGATGGTTTCGGTCTCGTTCATGCCCATGGGCGAGGCCAGCGGCTTCCCGCCGCCCCTGCTGCCCAGCGCGGCCACGCTCGACAACTACCGCCAGCTGTTCGCGCGCACCGGGATCGGGCGCGCCTTCGCCAACAGCCTGCTGGTCTCGCTGGCGATCACGGCGGGCTCGCTGGTGGTCAACACCGCGGCGGGCTACGCCTTCGCCAAGCTGCGGTTCCGGGGCCGCGACCGCTTGTTCCAGTGGCTGCTCGCGGCGCTGGTGGTGCCGGCGCAGGTGGCGATGCTGCCGCTGTTCCTGCTGATGAAGGAGCTGGGCCTGGTCAACACCCTGGGCGGGGTGGTCGTGCCGGCGCTCGCCGGCGTCTTCGGCATCTTCCTGGTGCGGCAGTACGCGCGCTCGATCCCCGATGCGCTGCTCGAGGCCGCGCGCATCGATGGCGCAGGCGAACTCCGCATCTTCGTGCAGGTGGTGCTACCGATGCTGAAGCCGGTGCTGGTGACGCTGGCGATCTTCAGCTTCATGGCGGCCTGGAACGATTTCATGTGGCCCCTGATCGTGCTCGCCGACCAGGCGCAGTACACGTTGCCGGTGGCACTTGCCGCGCTGTCGCGCGAGCACATCATGGACGTGGAAATGATGATGGCCGGTGCGGTGGTCACCGTGCTGCCGGTGCTGCTGTTGTTCCTGGGCCTGCAGCGCTGGTACATGCAGGGCCTGTTGCTGGGTAGCGTCAAGGGTTGAGGAGTGTCTGCGCGATGGTGAGGGCGGTGGAAACGCGGTGCGCGTGGAGCAGGGCGGGCATCGCGCTGCTGGCCGGGTGGCTGGCCTGTGCGCCTGCACTGGCGCAGGAAGTGCTGGGGGCTCGCATGCTTGATGGCTTCGAGGATCCCACCGCCTGGCGCGTCGTCGCCTCCGACCAGGTAAGCGCCACCCTCCGCGCAGTGGACGGTGCGGACGGCACCGAAGGCGCGGCGCTGTGCCTGGACTACGATTTCAACGGCGTGTCCGGCCATGCCGGCATCCAGCGCGAGCTTCCGTTGGCCTTGCCGCCCAACTACCGCTTCGACTACCAGCTCCGCGGCACGGGTCCGGGCAACGACCTGCAGTTCAAGCTGGTCGATGCCAGCGGCGACAACGTGTGGTGGGTCAATCGCATGTCCGTGGAGCCGCCGGAGCGGTGGACGCCGCAGCGGCACAAGGCACGCCACATCACCAAGGCCTGGGGACCGTCGCCGGATGCCACGCTGCGGGCCAGCGCGAAGCTGGAGTTCGTCGTCTACAACCGCGTGGGCGGCCGTGGTTCGGCGTGCTTCGACACGCTCGCCTTCAGCGAGCTGGCCCCTGCCGACGACAGTCCGCTCACCGCCACGGCGATGGCGACCGCCGGCGATGCGACGGCCGTGGTCGATGGCGACGCCGCCAGTGCCTGGCGTGCACCTGCGATCGCCGGTGGCCAGCGCATCGTGCTCGACCTCGGGCGCGTGCGCGAGTTCGGTGGACTGGTGCTGGACTGGCTGCCGGGCAGGCACGCGTCCCGCTACCACGTCCAGCTGTCCGATGACGGTCTCGCCTGGCGCGAGCCACGCAGGGTCGCGGGTGGCGACGGCGGTCGCGACTGGATCGCGCTGCCGGAGTCGGAGGCCCGCTGGATCGCGCTTGACCTCCTCGAAGCCCCGGGCGGGGAGTTCGCGCTCGCCGGGGCGACGGTGCGGCCACTGGCCTTCAGCAGCCATCCGAATGATTTCGTGCAGGCGGTCGCGGCCGACCTGCCGCGCGGACGCTATCCGCGCGGCTTCAGCGGCGAGCAACCGTACTGGACCATCCTCGGCCTCGACGGTGGCCTGCAGCAGGGGCTGATCGGCGAGGATGGCGCGGTGGAAGTCGCGCGCGGCGGCTTCAGCATCGAGCCCTTCGTGCTCGTCGGCGACCGCCTGGTCACCTGGGCCGACGCCACGCCGCGCCAGTCCCTGCAGGACGGCTACCTGCCGATCCCCAGCGTCGACTGGCGCCACGACGACTTCTCGCTGCGGGTCACCGCGTTCGCCACCGGCACGCCGGCACATTCCCAGCTGGTCCTGCGCTACCGGCTGGCCAACACCAGCGGGCGCGAGCAGGAGCTCCGGCTGGCGCTGGCCGCGCGCCCGCTGCAGGTGAACCCGCCGGCGCAGTTCCTCAACACGATCGGTGGCGTCAGCCGCATCACCGACATCGAGGTCGACGGCGGCATGGTCACGGTCGCGGGCGTGCCACGCGTGTTCGCGAAGCAGGTCCCCGATGCGTCCTTCGCATCGGCGTTCGATGCCGGCGACGTGGTGCAGCACCTGGCGTCCGCCGGCCTTCCCGCCACCAGGCGGGTCGCCAGCGACCCGACCGGACTCGCCTCGGCCGCCCTGGTCTGGCGCGCCCGCCTCGCGCCGGGGGCCGTGCGCAGCATCGAGGTGATGGTGCCGATGACCGGCAACAGCGCGCCTGCGCGACGCTGGTGGGATGCCGGGCTGCTGCAGCAGGAGGTCGCGGCGCAATGGCGCGGCAGGCTCGACCAGGTGCGACTGGACGTACCGCCGGCGGGCCAGGCCCTGGCCGACAGCCTGCGCACCTCGCTCGCGCACATGCTGGTCTCGCGCGTGGGTCCGCGCCTGCAGCCGGGCACGCGCTCGTACTCGCGCAGCTGGATCCGCGACGGCGCGATGATCTCCGAGGGCCTGCTGCGCATGGGCCGTGCGGACGCGGTACGCGACTACCTGGAGTGGTACGCGCCGTTCCAGTTCGACGACGGCAAGGTGCCGTGCTGCGTCGACGACCGCGGCAGCGATCCCGTGCCCGAGAACGACAGCCATGGCGAGCTGATCTTCAACATCGCCGAGTACTGGCGCCATACCGGCGACGACGCCTTCCTCGAGCGCATGTGGCCGCATGTCCTGGCCGCATGGGAGTACATGGAGGCGCTGGCGCAGAGCGAACGCACCGAGGCCAACCGTGCGCTGGACCCGGCCTTCCACGGGATGATGCCGGCGTCGATCAGCCACGAGGGCTACTCGGCCAAGCCCATGCACTCCTACTGGGACAACTTCTGGGCGCTGCGCGGCTACAAGGACGCCGTGCAGGTCGCCGAAGCGCTGGGCCGGGCGGCGGATGCCGCGCGCATGGCTGCCGCGCGCGACCGCTTCCGCGCCGACCTGCTGGCCTCGCTGGAGGCCGCGATGTCGCGACATGGCATCGATTACCTGCCCGGTGCGGCCGAGCTTGGCGACTTCGACGCCACGTCCACCACCATCGCACTTGCACCGGGCGGCGAACTCGCCAACCTGCCATCCGGTCCGCTGCATGCGACCTTCGAACGCTACTGGCGCGAGTTCGTCGAACGCCGTGACGGCAAGCGCGCATGGGACGCCTACACGCCCTACGAATGGCGCAACGTCGGCGCCTTCGTGCGCCTGGGCTGGCGCGAGCGTGCGTGGGAGGCCGCGCGCTGGTTCTTCGACGACCGTGCGCCGCCCTCGTGGAACCAGTGGGCCGAAGTGGTCACGCCGACGCCGCGCAAGCCCTTCTTCCTCGGCGACCTGCCGCATGCCTGGGTCGCGTCGGATTTCGTGCGCTCGGCGCTGGACATGTTCGCCTATGTGCGCGAGTCGGACGACAGCCTCGTGCTGGCAGCCGGCGTCCCGGCGGAATGGCTGGAGGGGCGCGGCATCGGCCTGCGCGGAATGCACACGCCGCACGGCCGCCTGGGGTACAGCCTGCGCCGCGACGCGGGCCAACTGGTGCTGGACGTGGCCGACGATGCGGGATTGCCGCCGGGCGGGCTGGTACTGCCCTGGCCCTATGCCGGCGAGCCGGGTGCGGCGACCATCGACGGCGCGCCGCTGCAGTGGGAGGGGCGGGAGTTGCGGATCCACCATCCGGGCGTGCGGGTGGTGGTCGACGGCCTGGAGTAGGCCGCGACCGCGGCCACGTGCTTCGGCAGCGGGTCAGGCCGCTCGCGGGCCTATGGACACCACAGGATCCGGAGCGGCGCGCCGGGCGTGGTGAAGGCGATGCGCACCGGGTATTCCATCGGGTCGTCGCCGGCCAGCACGCGGTCGAGCAGTTCGCGCTTGCGTGCGCCGCGGATCAGCAGCACGCGGGTCGCCGCCGGGGCGAGGCCGGCCGGCGTCAGGCTCACGCGACGTGTCCACGCACCGGCTCCCGCGCAGCCGCTCGCATCGACGGCCACATAGGACCGCGTGGAGGCCAGTGCATCGGCCAGGCCGATCATCCCGGGGAAGAGCGAGGCCACGTGGCCGTCGTCGCCCATGCCCAGCACCACCACGTCCGCCGGCTGGGCGGCGTGCATATTGGCGATGGTGACCGCTTCCTCGAAGCTGCGACCGGCGCGGGTGATGGCCTCGAAGCGCGTCGTTCCCGCGCGATTGGCCAGCAAAGACTCACGCACCATGCGCGCGTTGCTGTCGGGATCGTCGGGAAGCAGCCAGCGTTCGTCCACCAGCGCCACGTCGACCCGGTCCCACGCCAGCGGCGCCCGCGCCAGTGCCGCATAGGCAGGGCCCGGCGTGCGCCCACCCGACAGCAGCAGGCGGGCGCGCGGCCGGTCCCCGAGCGCGCGTTGCAGTGCCGCCGACAGCACGACCGCCGCGGCCCATGCCCATTGCGTGCTGTCCTGGAACGACTGGAACTCGACTCCGTCGCGGAGCCGCGTGCCACCGTGGGGACCGGATTGCAGGCTGGCCTCGGGCATGCCGGTGCGCTCGTCCTCGTCAGTAGGGAAGCGGATCGGAAAGCGCGCGTCCGTTGCTGGCTATGATCCCGGAGTACCACCGCGCGCTGTCCTTGGGCGTGCGCTCCTGGGTGCCGTAGTTCACATGCACGATACCAAAGCGCTTCGAGTAGCCCAGCGACCACTCCAGGTTGTCGAGCAGGGACCAGGCCATGTAGCCACGCACGTCGACGCCGGCCTGGATCGCGTCATGGATCGCCGACAGGTGCTTGTGCAGGTAGTCGATGCGCAGGGGGTCGCGCACGCGGCCACCCTCGGCCACCGGCGGGTCGAAGAACGCCGCGCCGTTCTCGGTGATGTAGACCGGCAGGTCGCCATAGGTCTGCTTGAACCAGAGCAGCAGGTCGGTGAGACCCTCGTGAAAGACCTCCCAGCCGGTTTCGGTATAGGTGCCAAGGGGCTGCCGCACGATGCTGGTCTTCTGCGGATAGCTGTCGCCCGCGCCGGTGACGCTGCGGGTGTAGTAGTTGATGCCGACGAAGTCGAGCGGCTGCCGGATCAGGTCGAAGTCCGCCTGTGGCCAGTCCGGCCAGGCATCGCCGAAGATCTCGTTCAGCTCCTCCGGATAACGGCCGAGCAGGGCGGGATGCAGGAACTGCTCGTTCATGTAGGCGTGCGCGCGGCGCACGGCGGCCGCGTCTTCGGGCGAGTCGCTGGCCGGGTACTTGGGCTCGATGTTCACCACCAGGCCGATCTCGTGCGCGCCCTCCGCGCGATAGGCCTGCACCGCCGCGCCGTGTGCGCGCATCAGGTTGTGCGCGGCGATCGGCGCCTCGTAGCGGCTGCGGTGGCCCGGCGCCAGCGCGCCGTGCAGGTAGCCGCCGTCGGTCACCACCCAGGGTTCGTTGATCGTGGCCCACTTCCTCACCCGCCCGTCGAGCGCGCGATACAGGGTGCTGCCGTATTCGGCGAACCAGTCGGCGCAGTCGCGGTTGAGCCAGCCGCCGCGGTCGTCCAGCGCCGCAGGCAGGTCCCAGTGGTACAGGGTTGCCAGCGGCTCGATGCCGTTTTCCAGCAGTTCGTCCACCAGCCGCGAGTAGAAATCGAGTCCGGCCTGGTTCACCCGGCCCGTACCCTCGGGATGGATGCGCGACCAGGATACGCTGAAGCGGTAGGCCTTGAGGCCCAGCTCGCGCATCAGCGCGACGTCCTGCTTCCAGCGCCGGTAGTGGTCGCAGGCGACGTCGCCGGTGTCGCCATTGAGCGTCATGCCCGGCGTATGCGCGAAGCGCGTCCAGATGCTGGGGCCGGCGCCATCGGCCAGTGGGGAGCCTTCGATCTGGTGGGCGGCAGTGGCCGCGCCCCAGAGGAATCCTTCGGGAAAGCGGAAGTCCCGGGTGTTGGCGGGGGCGTCGGACATGGCGTGCTCCAGGGGGCTCGAGGCGCGGACAGGCGTTGAAAACGGTTACATTGCGAGGATAACGCAGCAACCCCGCGGTCGCTTGGCGGGCATTCCGGGAGTGGCGATGGCGCAGGTCCGGCTCGAACACGTTCGCAAGGTCTACCCGGACGGCTACGTGGCCGTGCACGATGCGAGCTTCGAGGCCGGCGATGGCGAACTCCTGGTGCTGGTGGGCCCCTCGGGCTGCGGCAAGTCGACCCTGCTGAGGATGATCGCCGGGCTGGAAACGGTCGATGGCGGCACGGTTTCCATCGGCAGCCGCGTGGTCAACGACGTCGCCCCGCGCGATCGCGACATCGCGATGGTGTTCCAGAACTACGCGCTGTACCCGCACATGACCGTGGCCGCGAACCTCGCGTTCGGCCTGAAGCTGCGCGGCATGGCGCGCGCCGCCATCGACGCACGGGTGGCCGAGGCCGCGAGGACCCTGGGCCTGGAGGACATGCTCGGGCGCAAGCCGGCGGCTTTGTCGGGCGGCCAGCGCCAGCGCGTCGCGCTGGGCCGCGCACTGGTACGGCAGCCGCAGGTCTTCCTTCTGGACGAGCCGCTGTCCAATCTCGATGCGCGGCTGCGCGCGGCGATGCGGGTGGAGATCGCGCGCCTGCACCGCAGCCTGGGCACCACCATGGTCTACGTGACCCATGACCAGGTGGAGGCGATGACGCTCGGCCAGCGCATCGTGGTGCTGGAAGGCGGGCGCATCCAGCAGGTGGATGCGCCGATGGCGCTGTACGAGCGCCCGGCCAATCTGTTCGTGGCGACCTTCCTCGGCAGTCCGGCGATGAACGTCCTGCGCGGCCGGCTGGCGAACGGCACGCCATCCGCGCTGCTGCTCGACGACGGCGCGCGGCTGCCCCTGCCCGGCTTGCAGCTGCCCGAGGCGTGGGCCGGGCGCGAGCTTGTGGTCGGCGTACGTCCCGAGCACCTGCTGCCGGCGACTGCGGGCGACGATGCATTCGAGGCCACCGTCGAGCTGGTCGAGCCGGTAGGCAGCGAGGTGCTGGTCAACCTGCGCGCCGCCGGCCATGACCTGGTTGCGCGGCTGCCACCCTCGTTCATGCCCGGGCGTGGCGACCGGCTGTCGCTGGCCGTCGCGGGCGGGCGGATGCATCTCTTCGATCCGGCCACAGGGGTCCGGCTGGAGCCCACTGGCGATCGGTGAGGGCGGTGCGCACCGGCGGCGTCGGCTGCCAGCATATGCATCGGGTCGGCGCGCGTTGCCCGCACCGTCTCAGCGCGCCGCATCCGGTGGCTCGCGGACGCGCAGGTAGCGCGGGAAGCGGGGAAGTCCGTTGGCCGTGAGCCCGTTGAAGCGATACGTGACGAGGCTGCCGTGCGGCGGCGGTGCCGCGCGCTCGGCATCGCTCAGGCCGCTGCCGATACGGAAACGCGCGCCGTCCGCCCGCTCCACCAGCAGTGCGCCGGTCATGCCGGCGTACTTGCCACGCCCGGGCAGGTGGGCCACCACGCGGGCCTCGGCGTCGTCGTGCGGCTTGAGCTTGAGCAAGGCGTCGCTGCGCCCCGGCAGGTAGCGGGCCGCGCCGTGGTGGAGCATGAGGCCCTCGCCACCAGCGGCGAGCACCGCGCGCAGGCGCGCCCGCAGCGCCGCCTCGTCGGGGACCCGTGACTGGGCCACGGGGCGTAGCCAGGGCGGATGGCCCGCACGCGCCAGGGCCCGCATCGCGAGTACCCGTTCTTCGAAGCGCCCTCCATGATCGGGAAGGTCGAAGACCAGGAAGCGGACCTCGCGCCACGGCGCATCGTCCGCAGGAGGATTGCGCACCAGGGCGCTGGTCTCCTCGAAGCGGCCGCGCCCCATCCACAGTTCGCCATCCATCGCCATGTCCGGCCAGCCGGCGGTGAACCAGGAAGGTGCGTCGACGGGATATCCGCCGCGTGTCCACAGGCGCCGGCCGTCCCAGCGGCCGCGCACCCCATCGAGCTTCTCGCTGACCCAGTAGGCGCCGATGCCACCGGTGGCGGCCACGGTGCGCAATGCATCGCGCTGGGCGGCCTGCATGGGCTCGGCCGGTGCCACTTCTGCGCGGAGCGGGACGGGAAGGCCGACGCAGGCACAGGTGCAGGCGATGGCCAGCGCGCTCAGGCGAAGGGCCGCGGCGACGGCGGCGGGGCGTGCGTCCATGGGTGGTCTCCGTACGCGGCCGCCCAGCCTGCCGTCGGTGCGGCGCGTCTCCCATCGGTCCGCTTCCCAGGATGGGGTCGGATCCGGTCGCGCTCGTGTGTCGGACGGCAGGCGTCGCGGGCGGCTCGGATCGGCGATCATGTGGGCTCTCCGTTGTCCCGTCCCGATGAGCCTGCGATTCCACTTCGGCCCCTGCGTCCTGGATACCGCGACGCGCGAGCTCCGCCGGGATGGCCAGCCTGTCGTCCTGCAGGCCCGCGTGTTCGAGTGCCTGTTGCACCTGATCGAGCATCGCGACCGCGCCGTGACGCGCGACGAGCTGGTGCGGGTGGTGTTCCGCCGGAGTGACGTCTCGGACGCCCAGCTCGGTCTCGGACGCCCTGGTGTACATGGCGACCGGCCGCGTGGTGGCGGCCTGGGACTACACCGACCCTGCGCGCCCGCTGCGCCTGCCGGCGGCCGAGCCCGCGGGCGGCGCCATCAATGGCCTGGTGCGGTCGGGCGAACATCTGTATGGCAGCTGGTACGGGTATGACGGCAGCAGCGGCGTCGCGGTCTGGTCGCTGGCCAATCCGCGCGCGCCCCGCCTGCTGCGCGACGATACCGGCTACGGGCCCGGCGAATACCGGCGCGCTGTCGGCCTGGCTGCGGCCAACGGCCACCTCTACCTGTTCGACAACGAGCAGGGTCTCCTGGTCTCCGACCTGGCCAACCCCGCGGCTCCGGTGTTCGCGCCCACCGGCCACGATGGGCTTCCGGCCGAGTTCACCGACATCCGCGTGCACGGCAACGCCATCCACGCCAGCGGCCGCAACTGGTCGGGCAGGACGATCTATGCGATCTATGATGTCTCCTCTCCGCGGGCGCGGGTCCAGGTCGCGAACGAAGCCCTCGACGGACTCGAGACCTTCCGCGTCCTCAGCGGGCCGCAGCGGACGATCGGTCTCGGCAACAGTCTGACGGTGTTCGACGTCGGTGCCGCAGTGACCACCCGGGGCGCGATCCCGATCCCGCCGGCCACGGCCGGAGCGCGCGTGGGCGACCATGTGTACAGCTTCGGCTACGGGCCCGGCATGGGGGTCTGGAGCGTGGCCAATCCGGATGAACCCCTGGCCGTGATGCATTCGAAGATCGACGGCTTCGCCGGCCGCCATGGCACGGCCCTGGGCGGCCGCCACATGCTGCTTCAGACCACCACCGACCTCGTGCACACGCTCGATGTCGGCCGGCCGGGTGCGCCGCAGCGGGTCGCGACGTCGTGGATCCCGGGCGGCGTGCTGGCGGTGGATGCAGCGGTCCACGAAGGCCGCACCGTGCTGCTGCAGGCGAACTATGGCCTGACCTTGAACGATCCCGACACCCTGGCGCCGCTCGCCCGATTGGAGGCCGGGCTGCCGAAGAGCCTGGAGGGGCGCAGCTTCGAGCAGGTGGCGCTGGCCGGCGACATCGCCTGGATGGCCGCGTGGGGTTACGGCCTGGTGGCCGTCGATCTCGACGCCCAGGGCGGCCCGAAGGAGGTTGGCCGACTCGAGCATCCCTTCGCCGCGGTCCTGGCCATCGACGGCCCCCGTGCGTACGTCGGGCGCTGGACCAACGGCGGCGGGCTTGCGGTGGTGGATATCGCCGATCCTGCCGCGCCCGTGGTGCGCGCGGAGATCCCGCTGGCGAACCAGCCGTTGCGGATGCACGCGGCCGATGGCTACCTGTTCGTCGCCCAGACGGCAGAGTGGGGTGCCGAGCGGGCCGGCGGCATGCAGGTCTACGACGTCTCCGGCAGTGGCGCGCCGGTCCCGGTGGCGCATGTCGACGGAGGCTGCGGAACGTCCTTCGACCTTGCGGTGGACGGGAATGCGGACCGTGCCTACCTGGCGTGCGTGGATGGGCTGCGGGTGGTCGACATCGCCACGCCGACGGCGCCGAAGGTGATCGGCCATTACCCCGGCGGCGACGGCTTCAGCTCCACCCGCGTGGCCCAGGCCGGGGACCGCGCCTGGTTCGCCGACTCCGCCGGCGTGCACGAACTCGACATCAGCGACCCGGCGAATCCGGAGCTCCTCGCGCTCACGCCACTGGGCGGGAACGCGCCGGTCCGCCTGCTGGCGACCGCGGAGCAGCGCCTGTTGGCCCTCGGCGGCAGCACCGGCGTCCATGTGCTGGGCCCGGATGCGCGGCTGCTGCGCGAGCGCGAACCGGCGCACGGCCTCTCGGGAGCCGACGGGGAGGACCAATCTCTTCGCGGTCCGCCTGCCCGCTGGCCTGCGCAACGCGACCTTCCTGGTCGCCGGCGGCAGCGGGCGGCTGCGACTGGAGGCGCGCTACCAGGCGGTCCCGGACGACGGCATCGCCGACGTCCAGAGCGACGGAGCGGTCCTGCGCCTCCGGAAGCCGCGCCCGGGGCTGTACTACATCCGTGCCAGTGGACTCGGCGCCTACAGCGGAAAGAGCCTGCACGCGATGTTCTGAGGGCCGGGGGGCGGCATCCGGCCGAGGCGCCGGGTGCCGCTATACTGCGGCGATTGCGGCCTCCGGGGCCGCATTCACGCTGTTCGCCCCCTTATCGACCGCGGCACGGCCCCGCCGTGCGCCGCCGAGGCCAACGACCGCCGCATGCGCCTGTCCACCATCAAGCTGTCCGGTTTCAAGTCCTTCGTCGACCCGACCACCCTGCACCTGCCGACCAACATGACCGGCGTGGTCGGGCCCAATGGCTGCGGCAAGTCGAACATCATCGATGCGGTGCGCTGGGTGATGGGCGAGAGTTCGGCCAGCCGGCTGCGTGGCGACTCACTGACCGACGTGATCTTCTCCGGCTCCACCGCGCGCAAGCCGGTGTCGCAGGCGACCGTCGAGCTGATCTTCGACAACAGCGACCATACGATCACCGGCGAATTCGCGGCCTTCAACGAAATCTCGGTCAAGCGCCTGGTCTCCCGCGACGGGCAGAGCAGCTACTACCTCAACGGCGCCAAATGCCGCCGCCGCGACATCACCGACCTGTTCCTCGGCACCGGCCTGGGCCCGCGCAGCTACTCGATCATCGAGCAGGGCATGATCAGCCAGATCATCGAGGCCCGGCCCGAGGAACTGCGCGTGTACCTGGAGGAGGCCGCCGGCATTTCCAAGTACAAGGAGCGCCGGAAGGAGACCGAGACCCGCATCCGCCATACACGCGAGAACCTCGACCGCCTGAACGACCTGCGCGAGGAAGTCGGCAAGCAGCTGACCCACCTGGCCCGCCAGGCGCGCCAGGCCGAGCAGTACACCGCCATCCAGGCCGAGCGCCGCGTGCGCGATGCCGAATGGAAGGCGCTCGAGTTCCGCGCGCTGGACACGAAGCTGTCGCGCCTGCGCGAGGGCCTGGCGCAGGAGGAGACGCGCCTGCAGCAGCTGATCGCCGAGCAGCGCGAGGCCGAGCGCGAGCTAGAGGAAGGCCGCGTCCGCCGCGAGGAGGCCATGGAGGCGCTGAGCCGCGCCCAGGCGGCCGGCTACGAGGTCGGCGGCACGCTGGCGCGCATCGAGCAGCAGATTGCGCACCAGCAGGAACTGTCGCAGCGCCTGCTCCGCGCTCGCGAGGAGGCCGAGGACGCGATCGCCGAGCTGGCGCTCCACATCAGCGGCGACGAGGAGCGGCTGGCGATCCTGGAGGAATCGATCGCCGAGGCCGAGCCCGCGCTCGAGGCCCTGCGCGAGAACGACGAGGCCCGCCAGGATGCCCTGCGCGAGGCCGAGGCCGCGCTCGCGGACTGGCAGGAGCGCTGGAACGCTCACAGCCGCGAAGCCGGCGAGGCCGCGCGTGCCGCCGACGTCGAGCGCACCCGGGTCGACTACCTCGACCGCCAGTCGCTGGAATCCGACCGCCGCCGCCAGGCACTGGCCGCCGAGCGCGCCGGACTGGACCTGGACGCGCTGGCCGAAGCCTTCGAAAGCGTCGCCGAGCAGCACGAGGCGCAGAAGATCGCGCTGGACGCGCTCAACGGGACCCTGGACGCGCGCAAGCAGGCCGCGCTCGACCTGCAGGACCAGCAGCGCGCCGCGCAGCAGGAGATTTCGGACGTC
>DATBUS010000113.1:0-2360 GCA_036515815.1 Luteimonas sp. | reverse complement strand
GCGGGGGGAGTGCGGAGAGTGGGCCATGGATGGCCCACGCCCCGGCTTCAGACACGGACGTCTGCGGCCGGGCGGAGCACTCCCCCCGCCAACCGCCTCCCGCAGCGCGGACCTTCCAGGTACACGCCTTCCAGGAACACGCCTTCCACGAACGCGCCTTCCCGGGCGCGCCTCCCCGAAACGCCTTCCGGCAACACGCCTTTCCCGCAACACGCCTCCCGGGACACCGCGCAGCAGGAGATGGGCCCGACCCAGCGGCTACCATATGGGCAGCCCCCAGCACAGGATCCGCACATGAGCAGCAGCCCCGCGACCACCCGGCGGTATGCCGAAGAACTCGACGCCATCCGCGAGGCCGGCCTGTTCAAGGCCGAGCGCATCATCACCAGCCCGCAGTCGGCCGAGATCGAACTCGCCGACGGCCGCACGGTGCTGAACTTCTGCGCCAACAACTACCTGGGCCTGGCCGACCATCCCGACATCATCGCCGCCGCCCGCGAGGCGCTCGACACCCACGGCTTCGGCATGGCCTCGGTGCGCTTCATCTGCGGCACCCAGGACCTGCACAAGGAGCTCGAGCGCACGATCGCCGACTTCTTCGGCAAGGAGGACACCATCCTCTATGCCGCCTGCTTCGACGCCAATGGAGGCCTGTTCGAGCCGCTCCTGGGCGAAGAGGACGCGATCATCTCCGATGCGCTGAACCACGCCTCGATCATCGACGGCGTGCGCCTGTGCAAGGCCAGGCGCTACCGCTACGCCAACTGCGACATGGCGGACCTCGAGAAGCAACTGCAGCAGGCGAAGGCGGATGGCGCGCGCACCATCATGATCACTACCGACGGCGTGTTCTCGATGGACGGCTTCATCGCGCCGCTCGATGAGATCACCGCGCTGGCGGAAAAGTACGGCGCCCTGGTCCACATCGACGAGTGCCATGCCACCGGGTTCCTCGGTGACACCGGCCGCGGCTCGGCCGAGGTCAAGGGCGTGTTGGACCGGATCGACATCATCACCGGCACCCTCGGCAAGGCGATGGGCGGCGCGCTGGGCGGCTTCACCACCGGGAAGTCGGAGATCATCGAGCTGCTGCGCCAGCGCTCTCGGCCCTACCTGTTTTCGAACTCGCTGCCGCCGCACGTGGTGGCCGCCGGCACGAAGGCCTTCCAGATGCTGGATGCCGCCGGCGACCTGCGCGAACGCCTGCGCGAGAACACCACCTACTTCCGCGAGCGCATGATCGCCGCCGGTTTCGACATCAAGCCCGGCACTCATCCGATCAGCCCGGTGATGCTGTACGACGCGCCGCTGGCGCAGCGCTTCGCCGAGCGCCTGCTCGAAGAAGGCATCTACGCGATCGGCTTCTTTTTCCCGGTGGTGCCGAAGGGCCAGGCGCGCATCCGCACCCAGCTGTCGGCTGCGCACACGCGCGAACACCTGGACCGGGCGATCGACGCGTTCACGCGCATCGGTCGCGAACTGGACGTGCTGAAGGACTGAACGACCGGCGTCGGCCCGTCCGGTGCGGACAGGCTGGCGAGGCGCTTCAGGCGGCTACTGGCGCGGATGGCGGCGCCAGAAAGGCCAGTTCACGCTCATCGAGGGCGCGCCACGCGCCCTTGGCCAGATCGCCCAGGACGACCGGGCCGACCGCCACGCGCACCAGGCGCAGCACCTCGAGCCCGCAGGCCGCCATCAGGCGGCGGATCTGGCGATTGCGTCCTTCGTGCAGGACCACTTCGAGCCAGGCATTGCGCTGGCCCTCGCGCAGGATGCGCACCGATGCCACCGCCAGGCGCTCGCCGTCACAGACCAGGCCCCGCACCATGGCCTCCAGCAGCGGCTGCGCCGGCAAGCCATCGACCTGGACGTGGTAGGTCTTGTCGGGACCGACGGCCGGATCGGTGATCATCGCCGCCCATTCCGGATCGTTGGTAAACAGCAGCAGCCCTTCGCTTGCCTGGTCAAGGCGCCCCACCGGCGCGATCCAGCCGAGGCCGGCGCCGTCGAAGCAACGGTAGACGGTGTTGCGCCCGCGCTCGTCGCTGGCGGTGGTCACCAGGCCGCGGGGCTTGTTCAACACGAGATAGCGCGGCAGCGGTGCCGAAGCATCCATGCCGTCGACCCGGATGCGTGCGAGCGCCACGTCGACGGGATGTTCGGGATCCCGTACCACCCGGCCATCTACCGTGACGCGGCCCGCCCGGACCCGGCGTTCTGCCTCGCTGCGCGAACAGATGCCGCGCTTGGACAGCGCGCGCGCCAGCCCGTGCCGGGCCCCTTGGCGCGCGCCCGGTCTCAGCGGGGCTCGCCGTCGGTGGTGGTGGCCGGGGCCGGCGTGCCCGCGGGCTGGTCGCCCC
>DATBUS010000112.1:0-4911 GCA_036515815.1 Luteimonas sp. | reverse complement strand
CGAACTGCGCGCGATCGCCGCCCTGCCACTGACGCCGGAACTGCCCGCGCTCGGCACCACGCTGGAACAGCTGCGGCTGCAGCGCGGCCGGCGCGGGGGCCCGCCTGCGCAAACGTGAACATGGCCGCGACACGCCCGCGGCTACGGTGGCCGCGAACTCGGAGACCGTCATGAACCTGTTCCGGAACCTGCTCGTCTGGATCCTGCTGGCGATCATCGGTGCGCTTGCCTGGCACCTGCTCGCGCAGGACCCCGGCTATGTCCTCGTGCGCTACCGCGGCTGGGACTACACCACCAATCTGCTCTGGGTCTCGGTCGCCCTGGTGGCCGCGCTCTTCGTGCTGTGGCTGCTTTGGGCGCTGATCGCCCTGCCCCTGCGGGCCTGGCGCAAGCGGCGCGAGCGCCAGTCGCGCGAGCGCCTCGGCACGGGCCTCGAAGCCCTGCACCAGGGCCATTACGCACGCGCCGAAAAGCTGTTGCCCCAGGCCGGCGAGGACAGCGACGCCGCGGTCGCCCGGCTGGCGGCGGCACGTGCGGCCGTGGCACGTGGCGACCATGCCGCGGCCCGCAGCCACCTCGATGCGATCGATGCCAGCCATGCCCTCACCCGCGCCATCGGCCGCGCCGAACTCGCGCTGGCCGAGGACCGTCCCACCGATGCCCTGGTCGCGCTCGACGACCCGGCGGCGCAGCCGCTCTCGCCCCGCGGTCTTGCGCTGCGCGCCGACGCCTACGCCGCATCGCAGCGTGCGGCCGATGCCTATGCCCTGCTTGGCGCACTGCGCCAGCAGCAAGCGCTCCCCGAGGCGGCGCTGGCGCGACGCGAACGCGTCTGGGCCGCACAGGCACTGGCGCAGGCGGCCGACGGCAACGCCCTGGCCGACCGCTGGGAAAGCGTGCCCAAGGGCCTGCGCGACGAGCCCGAACTGGTAGCCGCCTATGCCGACCGCGCGGCGGCCCTGGGCTGGGAGGACGCAGCCACCTCGAGCATCGAGCACGCCCTGGATTCGCGCTGGGACGAGGAACTGGCGGCGCGTTATGGCCGTCTGCCGATCGGGCGACTGGAGCATCGCGAGGCCGCCGCGCAGCGCTGGCTGCAGCGGCATCCCGGCAGCCCGGCGGTGCTGATGACGCTGGCCCGCCTCGCCCGTGGACGCGGCGACTGGGTGCAGGCGGAGACCCACCTGCAGCGGGCGATCGCGCAGGGCGCAGGCCCTGATGCCTGGGAAGAACTGGGTGATGGCCACGCCGCGATGGGCGAGGACGCGCGCGCCCGGATCGCCTACTCGAATGCGCTGCGCATGCAGCGTGGCGAGCCGGTGGTTCCGTTGCAGGCGCGCATGGACCCGGTGCCGCTCGACACGCCGACGGGTCCGGACTTCGAGCGCGCCCGTGGGCACGAGGCCGACCGCGACCCGCGCGACATCCTGTAGACCCGCATCCACCGGACGCCGCGGCCCGGAGGCCGCGGCCGTCAGCGCTCCAGGATCGCCACCACGCCCATGCCGCCCGCCGTGCAGATCGACACCAGCGCACGTCCGCCGCCGCGTTCCTGCAGCTGGCGTGCGGCGGTCGCCACCACGCGCGCTCCGGTCGCTGCGAACGGGTGGCCCGTCGCGAGCGACGAACCCACCGGATTGAGCTTCGCCGGGTCGATGCGGCCAAGCGGCGCATCCAGCCCGAGGCGGTTGCGGCAGTAGTCCTCGCTCTCCCAGGCACGCAGCGTGCACAGCACCTGGGCGGCGAACGCTTCGTGGATCTCGTAGATGTCGAAGTCCTGCAGCGTCAGCTTGTTGCGCGCGAGCATCTCGGCCACGGCCACGGTCGGCGCCATCAGCAGGCCCTCGCCGTGCACGAAGTCGACCGCCGAGACGTGCGCGTCGCGGATATGGCACAGCACCTCATGGCCATGTTGCGCAGCCCACTCGTCGGTCGCCAGCAGGCAGGCCGCGGCACCGTCGGTGAGGGGCGTCGAGTTGCCCGCGGTCAGCGTGCCGCGGCCCGAGCTGCGGTCGAAGGCCGGCTTCAGCGTGGCCAGCTTCTCCAGCGAGGTGTCGGCGCGCAGGATGTTGTCGCGCGACACGCCCCGGAAGGGCACCACCAGGTCGTCGAAGAACCCGCGCTCGTAGGCGGCGGCCAGCCTGTGGTGCGAGGCGACGGCCAACGCATCCTGCGAATCCCGCGGGATGTTCCATTCCTTCGCCATGTCCTCGCAGTGCTCGCCCATCGACTTGCCGGTGCGCGGCTCGGCCACGCCCGGGAACTCGGGCTTCAGCTCGCGCAGGCGGAAGCCGCGGAACTGCGCCAGGCGGTCGCGCGGGGCCCTGGCGGCATTGGCCGCGAGCAGGCGCCGGCGCAGCGACTTGCCGTAGACGATCGGCACGTCGGAGGTGCTGTCGCTGCCGCCCCCGATTCCGCTGTCGATCTGGCCGGCGGCGATCCTGTTGCCGACGTTGATGATCGAATCCAGGGAGGTGCCGCAGGCGCGCTGCAGGGTGATGCCGGGCGTCAGCGGCGACAGCCCGGACGAGAGCGCCGCCTCGCGGCCCAGGTTCCAGTCGCTCGAGTGCTTGATGACCGCGCCCATGGCGACCTCGCCCAGGCGCTGGCCGTGCAGGCCGAACTTCTCGACGAGTGCGCCCAGGGTGCGCACCGACATCCCCAGGTTGCCGACATCGGCATAGGCGGTGTTCTGGCGGCAGAAGGGAATGCGGACGCCGCCGAGGACGGCGACGGGACGACCATGCAGCATCGGGAAACCTCGCAGGCGGCCCGCCAACCGTGGCAGGCATAATGGGTCCGAGTTTAGCGCCGCGCATGCGCAGGGCCAATGAACCAGACCACCGCAAACCCTCAGCCGCCCCGGCGTGTCCTTGGCGCGCTGGCACTCGAACTCTCGCCGGGCAGCGATGCCGGCCGTGAGTCCGTCCCGCAGTCCGGGGCCGGTGCGCTGGCCGCCCTTGTCGCGGCCGACCTCGCACGGTTCGAACCCACCGCCGCGGAACTCGACTGCACGCTCGTGGCCGCGCATTTCGACCCGGTCGAGCTGCTGCGTCCGGGCTGGCCACTGCACCAGGAACTCTGGCAGCTGGCTGCGAAGGCGCCACGCGCACCCGGCGGCGGCGCCCGCATCCTCGCCTTCGGCAGCCATGAGGGCCGGCTGCCCGGTGCACTGTCACCGTCGCCGGAATACGCCGGCGGGCCGTTGCGCCTGCTGCCCTTCGTGCTCGACGGCGAGGCCGGGACCGTGGCCGCGGTCTCCGCGCGCTTCGAAGCCGACCTGATGGAGGAAGGCATGGCTGGCGCCGGCACCGCGCTGGCGGCGCAGGAGGCCTTCGGCATGCAGGTGGAGCACGCCCGCTACCTGACCATCCACGACCTCTGCGCGATGACGGCGATGCAGTACGAGCACGCCGGCATCGAGGCGCTGTGGCCGGTGCTGGAGACCGCGCTGCTGTCGCCCGCGCGCACGGCCTGGCTGGACGCCTCGCCCGAGCCGCTGCTGCATTACGCCGGCCGTGGCGTGGTGCGGATGGCGCTGTTCGGGCCGGCAGCCTGGCGCGCGCACTATGCGCCGGAAACGCCAGCCGGCGAAAGCGAGGCGGAGTCGCTGCGCCGCCTCGAACGCCTGTACGCGCATTTCGAGGCACGGCAGCGCCAGCTCGCCAGCCTGCTGCGCGCGCACGGCCTGGCGCTGGAATTCATCCACTGCCAGGCGGATGCACGGGCGGAACTCCTGGCTCCGCCCGCGCACTGAGCCGCTTACTGCGCCTGCGCGGCCTCTCCGCCGGCGCCGGTCTGCTCGATCACGCCACAGGCCAGGCGCGCACCGGCATTGCCGGTGGGCTGCGTGGTGTAGTCATCGGCATCGGCATGCACGATCACCGCACGGCCGAGGATGTCGGTCGGCGCGCCATCGCCCAGCGTCGCCCCTTCCAGGCGCGTGTTGACGGTGGCCACGCCGGTATCGTCGGCCATCAGGTTGTCGGTATCGCCGGCGTGGTGCTCGCCGGAGCCCACCTGGCCGTGCGCGCGGCCGTCCGGGTTGAAGTGCCCGCCGGCGCTGGTGGCATCCGGCGCGCTGCAGTCACCGGTCTCATGGACGTGGAAGCCGTGCTCGCTGCCGGGGGTCAGGCCGTTGACCTGCCCGGTGATGCCGACGCCGCCGTCGAAGGCCTCGAACGCAAGTTCGCCGGTGACCGAATTGCCCTCGGTCGCCGCCAGCACCGCGACCGTGTGCGGCCGCGGCGTGGTGGTCATGTCCGCCGCACCCGGTGCCTGCGCACCGTCGATCGCGGCCACGTCGGCCGAAGGACCATCGGCGGGCGGCGCGTCGGTGGCAGCGGTCGTTCCGGTCGCCGGCGGCGTCGCGGCGTCGTCCGCGCGATCGGCGCAGGCGGCCAGGGACACCGCGAGGGCGGCGGCGAGGAGGGACACGGGAATGATGCGCATGGATACGACTCCTTCCTAGGACGCGCCGTCAGGCGCAAGGGTGATGACGCCACAGGCGATCCGCGCGCCGGTCGCGCCGGCCGTGGATCCAAGCACGACGAGCGAACGCCCGACGATATCGTTGCCGGCACCGCCGCCGAGCACGGCGCCGCGGACCAGCTGGTCGACCCGGGCCACGCCGCGCTCGTTGGCGACGATTCGATCGCTGCCACCGTCCACTGCGCCCTGCCCGCTGGCGTCGAAATAGGGCCCGGCGCTGGAGGCGTCGATGGCGCTGCAGTCGCCGCGTGCGTGCACCTGCAAGACATGGGCGCCGTGGCGACTGAGTCCGCCGATCTCGCCGGTGAGCCGGACGCCGCCGGTCTCGGCACGCAGGTCGATGCGGCCGCTGGCCAGCGTGGCCGAGGCTGCTGCCAGGTTGGCGCGTGCGGACCCGGCCGTGCCGGACGCGGCACGCGC
>DATBUS010000111.1:0-44391 GCA_036515815.1 Luteimonas sp. | reverse complement strand
TCCGGACCGGGCGCGGCGCCGGGCGCCTCGGCGGCGGCGCGCTCGGCGTCGTACCGGGCGCGGACCACGGGCGTGCGCAGCTGGTTCCAGGCCTGGTTCACCCGCGTGGACAGGGCGGAATCCCACTGCGCGCCCTCGCGGCTGCGGTCCGGGTGCAACCAGCGCAGCAGCAGGCGGTGGTGGTCGCGCAGCACCGCGTGCTCGGCATCGGGCGTGGCGCCGAGGTTGCGGTAGGCATCGGCGTCATCGGCCAGCAGGATCTGCTGGATGTAGAAGCGCGACGCCTCCACCAGTCCTGCGGCGGCGACGCCGGTGCGGGCGGAGGCCGCGCACGTGGCTTCGGAGGATTCCGATGCGATCGCCAGGACTTCGCCGATTCCCGCGGGCAGCGGACGTCGCCGCAGCGCCGAGCGCAACGCCGGCGCGCGCAACAGCCCCAGCGCCAGTTCCAGCGCTTCCCCGCCCTGCCCCGTCATCCCTGTGTGCTCCCCCACACCGATGCCTACTTCCCGGCCAGCCTCGGCTGGGTTCCGTAGGCGTAGTACGACGCGTAGTCATAGCCGTAGCCGGCCACCTTGGCATCGTAATGCGTCAGGACCGCCCCGAGCACGTGGGCGCGTGCAACGGCCAGGCGCTTGAGCGCGGCCTGGGCGGTCTTGATCCGGGTCTCGCCCGCCTGCACCACCATCAGCGTGCCGCCGGCGACGTTCGACAGGATCGGCGCGTCGGCGATGCCGAGCACTGGCGGGCCGTCGATGATCACCTGGTCGTACTTCTCGGCGGCCACGGTCAGCATCGACAGCAGGCGGCTGCCGGAAAGCAGCTCGGCCGGGTTCGGCGGCAAGGGGCCTGCCAGTACCAGCTTCAGGCGCTCGTCGTCGGTGTCCATGATCACCTGGCTGGCGCTGGCCGCACCCGCAAGCAGGCTCGACAGGCCGGTGTCGGATCGCACGCCCATCACCCGGTGCAGCGAGGGATTGCGCAGGTCTGCTTCGATCAGCAGCACGCGCTTGCCCAGCTGGGCGAAGTTCCGCGCCAGCGTGATGGCCGTGGTGGACTTGCCTTCGGATGCGCTGGCGCTGGTGACCAGCAGCACCCTGGGCACGCCGCGGTCGGTGGAGAACTGCAGCGCCGTGCGCACCGAGCGGTAGGCCTCGGCGAAGGCCGAGCGCGGGTCGGCCGCGGCCTCGGCCATGCTCTGCTTCTTCAGGTGCGGGATGATGCCCAGCACGGCCATGCGCAGGTGCTGCTCGATGTCCTCCGGGCCCTTCAGCGTGTCGTCCAGGAACTCGAGCACGAAGGCCACCAGCACGCCCAGCATCAGACCCAGCATCAGGCCGATGGCGAGGTTGAGCGGCAGGTTGGGCTTGAAGCGGCCGGTCGGGACCATCGCGCGGTCGACGATGGAGATGTTGTTGGTGCCCACGCCGGCGCCGGCGGCCACGCCCACTTCCTTGTAGCGCTGCAGCAGGCTGTCGTAGAGCTGGCGGTTGGTGTCGACCTCGCGGCGCAGGATGTTGTAGTCGATCGAGCGGTTGTCGACGTCCAGCGTGCGCCCGCGCAGCGCGTCGATCTGCGCCACCAGCATGTTCTCGCGCGCCTGGGCGGCGTCGTACTCGGCCTTGATCGAGGCGCGCACGGCGTTGCGCTCCTGCTGGATCTGGCGGTCGACCTCGTCGATCTGGCCCTTGAGCGCGAGCATGCTCGGGTACTCGGGCTTGTAGGTCTTGAGCTGCTGCTGGTACTCGGCGCTGAGCGTGGCGCGCTGCTGCTGCAGCGTGTTGAGGATGGAGTTGCCGATGGCTCCGGCCGGCAGCTGGCCACCGCCGGACACCTGGCTCCAGGCGGCCTGCGCGCGGATGCGCTCGTCCTGCGCGGCGGCAAGCGAGGCATTGAGCGCACCCAGGTTCTGGCTTTCCAGGCTCTGGCTGCCCTCGCCGCTGGTGACGATGTTTTCCCGGGTGGCAAAGGCCACCAGCGCCCGCTCGGATTCCTCCAGGCGGCCCTTGGCCAGTGCCAGCTGCTCTTCGATGTACTTGCTGGCGTAGGACGAGGCATCGAACTTGCGCTCGATGGCATGCGCGATGAAGCCATCGGCCACGGCATTGACCACGCGCGCCGAGAACGCCGGCAGGGTGGAATCGAAATGGATGCGGACCAGGCGCGAGTTGCGCACCGGCTCGACGGTGAGTCCGCGGCGCACGATGCCGACCGCCTGGCCGAGATCGGCCATGGCATCGGCTTCGGCGGCCTCGGCGTCGTCTTCGGCACTGGTGGCACTGGCCGGCTGCGGGCGCAGGGCGCTGGTGGCGCGCTGCCACCAGGTGGTGGAATCCAGGCGCTCGACGGTATTGGCGTCGATGGCGAGCTCGTTGGCCACGCGCTCGGCCAGCGCACGGCTCTTCAGCAGCTCGTACTGGGTGGTCAGGAAATCCGGTGCGGCGGCCTCGGCATTGCCGACGCCTTCCACCTGCAGGATCTGCACCGACTCGCGGTCGATCTGCAGCGTGGCCGTGGCGCGGTACACCGGCGGCATCATCAGCGTCGCGATCAGCGCCAGCGCCACCACCGTGCCGAGTACGCCCAGCACCAGCCACTTGCGCTTGACCAGGATGCGCCAGTACGCAAGGAGGTCGATCTCGTCCTCGTCGCCACCGCGCTTCTCATCGAAGACATCGACAGCGAGCGCGCGCTGGCCGCCACCGACGGCGAGCTGGCCCGGCCGCTGCACCGGCAGCTGGTCGCCGCGGCCGTCGTCTTCGGGGCGCGAGGGGAGATTGTCGTCTTGCATTCGGTTGTCGTCCGTAACTTGGTCGGGCTCAGAGCGCCAGGAACAGGCCCAGTGCAGGCACCGAGCGCAGGAATTCGCGGAACGCGGACTTGCTGCCGGAGCGTTCGATCACGATCACGTCGTCGCCATAGATCTGCGGGTCGGCGAGTTCGCCGCGTCGCACCTTGGTCAGGTCGTAGGCGGCGGCCATGCGCTGGCCATTGATATGGCGGAACAGCACCACGCCTTCGAGGTCGGCGAACTCGTCGGTGCCCTCGGCCATCGCGATCGCCTGCAGCAGCGAGGTCTTGCCGGTGAGCGGATAGATGCCGGGCTTCTTCAGCGCGCCTTCCAGGGTCACGCGCTGGCTGGTGTATTCCTTGACGAACACGGTGACCTGCGGGTTCTGCAGGTAGCCGTCGGAGTAACGGGCACCCAGCTCCTTCTCGAGCTCGGGCACCGTCTTGCCGCCCGCCATGACGCCGCCGATCAGGGGCAGGTTGATCATGCCGTTGGAGTTCACGCGCGCCTGGTGGGTGAGGTCCTTGACCCCGAAGACGCTGATCTCGAGCAGGTCCTGGGAGCCCACACGGTAGTCCGTCGCGCCTTCATACGCGCCGGAGTCGGCGGTGGTGTCCGGCGGCGGCAGGGTCACGCCATGGCTTGCATGGGGATTGCCGCGCGAGGCGCAGGCCGCGAGCAACAAGGCGAATGCGGCCGCGAGAAGGAGTCGGCTGGCTTGTCTCATGGGGAACCTCGGCAACAGCGGATGGCGAAAGCGTGGTCAGGCGGAACGCAACAGCCGCGCCAACAGCCCGCGACGGCGGGCGGGCGCTGGCGGCGCTTTCAGGGCGGGCAGTGTATCCGGTGGCGCGTTGGCGACGATGCCGGCGGGGCGCGTATTCACCATGTGACCGGCTTCCTCGGCGCCCACGAGGGCGGCCGCGGCTTCGCGGCCTTCGGCCAGTAAGGGCGGGCGGCGCGTGGGATGGTGCGCGTCGGTGGCGAGGATGTGGCAATGGCCCTCGCCCACGAATTTCTCGCCCCAGTGCTTCGCGCGGCGGCCGTAGCGGCCGGTCAGCGCGCCCGCGGTGACCTGGATCCAGCAGCCGCGGTGCGCGAGCGTGACGAAGGTCTCGTAATGCTGTTCGACCCAGGTCAGGCGCTCGGGATGGGTGATGACCGGGACGATGCCGGCGGCCATCAGTTCGAACAGCGACTGCTCCAGCCGCGGCGGCGCGACGTGGTGCGGAGGTTCGAACAGCAGGTAGCGCGAGCCGGCGAGGGTGGGCACGCGGCCGTCGCGGATGCCGGCGGCCAGGTTGTGGTCGAGGTGCACGTCGGCGCCCTCCACCAGCCTGAGCGCGATGCCCTCGCGGTCGAGCTCGGCCTGCAGCGCACGGATCGCGGCGCGGATGCCCGGGCCGGTGTTCTCGTACAGGCCGGGATAGATATGCGGCGTGCACGCGGTGACCGTGATGCCATCGGCCACGGCCATGCGGGCCATCTCGAGCGACATCGCCAGGTCGGTGGCGCCGTCGTCGATGGCGGGAAGCAGATGGCAATGCAGGTCGTACAACGCCGCAATCCTTGCAGCCGGTGGGGCCGCGAACTCTAACACCGTGCCATGCCCCGGTCCCGACGCAGCGTGATGATCCGGTGCACGCGGTTGGGCGGCGCGCATGCCTGCGATAGAGTGCGCGCCTGCCACCGCGAGCCACGCATGCCCCGCCCCTTTCGCCTGCCACGTACCTACTGGGCCGACCGGTCGGTATTGGCGATCCTGGTCGGATTGAGCGCGTGGCTGTCCCTGACGCTGGCGCGCGGGCCCGGCGAGCTGTCCGCGGTCTGGATCGGCAATGGCCTGCTGACCGGCTGGCTGCTGTGCCGGCGGACCGGCACCTGGCCGGGCTACGTGGCGGTGGTGATGGCGGCCGATGCCGGCGCGCGCCTGATGCTGGGCGATGACCCGGGCTATGCACTGGCGATCTCCGGCATCAATGCCGGCGAGGCGCTGCTGGTGGCAGGCATCGTCCGCAGCCGGGTGCCGGATATCCGTGCGCCGCGCGACTGGACCTTCGTCGGCGGCCTGGCCACGGCCGCGACCCTGCTGGCCTGTGCGCTGTCCGGCGTGGCCGCGGCGGCGGTGGCGCAGGCGGTGCATGGGCAGGAGTTCAGGCCCGCGTTCGCCAACTGGTATGCCGCGCACGTGGTGGGCATGGTGATCGTGGCCACCAGCACCCTGGTGGCGCAGCGCGAAGGCATGGGCATCTTCCGCTCGCGCGGGCGCAAGGGCGGACTCGCGCTCAGCCTCGCCCTGCTGCTGGTGTTGGCCGTGGCGGTCTTCATGACGCCATCGCCGGTGCTGTTCCTCACCTATCCGCCGCTGCTGCTGGTGGCCCTGCGCCATGAATTCCCGGGGCTGGTGCTGGGCGTGATCCTGCTGGGCCTGGTGGGCGCGGTCGCGACCGCGCTGGGCCATGGGCCCTTGTGGCTGCCCGATGGCCTGGACAGCGGCGGGCGCATGGCGCTGCTGCAGTTGCTGCTGGCCGGCGGCTGCCTGATGACCATTCCGGTGTGCCTGGCCAATGTCGAGCGCCGGCGGCTCAGCGCACGGCTGGCCGAAAGCGAGCGCCGCTACCGGCTGCTCGCCGACCATTCGCATGACCTGATCGCGCGCGTGCGCGCCGACGGCGAGCGTGTCTATGTCTCGCCATCGGCCACCGACATGCTGGGCTGGTCGCCGGAACAGATGCTCGGATCGCGCTGGGACCAGGTGCATCCCGAGGACCGCTCGCTGCTGCAGGACGCGATGGCCGAGGTGCTGGCCACCGGCGATGCACGCACCGACGTCTACCGCCTGCTCCATCGCGACGGCCATTACGTGTGGGTGGAGACGGTGGCGCGCTGCCTGCCGCCCGACGAGGACGGCGGCGCGGCCGACCTGATGATGACGGTGCGCAACATCAGCCGCCGCGTGGCCGCCGAGCAGGCCCTGGCGGAGAGCCGCTGCGAGCTGGAGCGGATCTCGCTCACCGACTCGCTGACCGGGCTGGCCAACCGCCGCCAGTTCGACGAACGCCTGGCCCAGACGCTGGCGCGGCTGGCGCGTGGCGGCGGGCCGGTGTCGCTTCTGTATCTCGACATCGACCGCTTCAAGGAAATCAACGACGGCCATGGCCATGCCGTGGGCGACGCGATCCTGCAGGAGTTCGCCAGGCGGCTGCTGGGCTGCGTGCGCGCGACCGACGTGGTGGCGCGGGTGGGCGGGGACGAGTTCGTGGTGCTGATCGAGGGCGCGGGACCGGGCGCGGCGGAGAAGGTGGCCCGCAAGGTGCTGGACGCGGCGCGGGTGCCGGTGGACGTGGATGGCCTGGGCCTGGTGGTGGGGACGAGTATCGGGATCGCGACGGCGTCGGCGGATGGCGTGGCTGGCGCGGCGGGTGCGGCCGGGGCCGCGGGCAAGGGTGTCGTGGTCGAGCCGGCGGCACTGATGGCGCGTGCGGATGCGGCGCTGTATGCCGCGAAGCGTGCGGGGCGGAATCGATATGAGGTTGATGGCGCCGGCGGGGATGCCCCGCCTCCCCCGCCCTCCCCGGACCCGCAAAACCCCCTGTGGGAGCGGCTATAGCCGCGATCGCCTTTTGCCCGCGCCTGGCCGCAAATCGATTGCGGGTTCATGGCGGAGTTGATCGCGGCTATAGCCGCTCCTACAGGGTGGAATGAGGTGAGGGTATGGGCGAGGCAGGCCGGCGTTAGCGGGGTGCGGGGCCGGCGGGGATCCTGGTGGGGTCGACGCGGCGTTCGATGCGCACGGGGATGCTCTTGGCCGCGGGTACGTGGCTGTCCTCGGCGTGGTGGTCCACCGGCAACAGCGGATTGCACTCGGGGTAGTAGGCGCCGATGCAGCCGACGGGGATGTCGTACGGGGTCACGGCCAGTCCCCCCACTTCACGATGGCTGCCATCGTCGCTGTCGGTCACCAGGCTGACCTGGTCGCCGGCGTCCAGGCCGAAGCGTTCGATGTCCTGCGGCGTCATCAGCACCACGCGCCGAGTGCCTTCGATGCCGCGGAAGCGGTCGTGGTAGCCGTAGACGGTGGTGTTGAACTGGTCGTTGCTGCGGAGCGTGACCAGGCGCAGGCGCCCTGGTGCATCGTCGAAGCCGGTCGCGCTCAGGCAGTCGGTGACATGGAACTCGGCCTTGCCGCTTTCGGTCTCCCAGTGCCGTTCGCGCGCGGCCAGGGGCTTCGGGAAGCCACCCGGCGTGCCGAGCCGCGCGTTGAAGTCGCGGAAGATGTCCGGATAGGTGGCCTCGATGGCGTCGCGGATGAGCGCGTAGTCGCCGACCCATTCGCGCCAGGGCACGCGCGGGTTCGGCCCGAGCGTTGCCTCGGCCATCCCCGCCACGATGGCGGGCTCGGACAACAGGAGCTCCGACGCGGGTTCCGACACGCCATGCGAGCCATGGAAGCAGGAGGTGCTGTCCTCCATCGACACGGTCTGGGCCACGCCACGCTGCACGTCGCGCTCGATCCGGCTGAGACACGGCAGCAGCAGGGTCACGGCGGCCGGCACCAGGTGGCTGCGGTTGAGCTTGGTGGCCACGTGCACCGCCAGCCGCAGCTTCGGCCAGGCCTCCGCCAGGCGCTCGGTGTCCGGGGCCGCACGCATGAAGTTGCCGCCCAGGCCGATGAAGGCCTGGACCTCGCCGCTGATCACGCCTTCCACGGTGGCCACGGTGTCGCGACCCTTCCCGCGCGGCGGCTGGAAACCGTACTGTTCGGCCAGGCGGTCCAGCGGCACCAGTTCGGGCTTTTCACTGATACCGACCGTGCGCTGGCCCTGCACGTTGGAATGGCCGCGCACCGGCAGCACGCCCGCGCCGGGGCGGCCGATGTTGCCGCGCATCAGCGCGAGGTTGCAGATAAGCCGCACGCTGTCGACGCCGTGGCGGTGCTGGGTCACGCCCATGCCGTACACCAGCATCGCCGAGCGCGCGAAGGCATAGGTCTCGGCCGCCTCGCGGACTTGTTCGCGCGCGAGGCCGGACTCGCGCTCGATATCGGCCCACTGCAACGCGCGCAGTCCACGCTCCATGGCCTCGAAGCCGGTGGTATGGGTTTCGATGAAGTCGATGTCGATCACCCGCGGCGCCCGGTTGGCACGGGCATGGTCGTCCAGCTCGAGCACGGCCTTGCACAGGCCCTGCAGCAGCGCCGGGTCGCCGCCGGCGCGCAGCTGGTAGTAGTGCGAGCTGATGCGGGTGCCGCCGGGCGTGGCCATCTCGGCCGGCGCCTGCGGGTTCTTGAAGCGCTCCCAGCCGGGCTCGCGCAGCGGGTTGAAGGTGAGGATGGGGACGCCGCGGCGGGCGCAGTCCTGCAGCGGGTGCAGCATGCGCGGGCTGTTGCTGCCGACGTTCTGGCCGAAGGACAGGATGCAGTCGGTGTGTTCGAAATCCTCCAGCCGGATGGTGCCCACCGGCACGCCGATGCTGCGCGGCAGCCCCACCGAGGTGCTCTCGTGGCACATGTTCGAGCTGTCGGGCAGGTTGTTGTGGCCGTACAGGCGCGCGAACAGCGCGTACATGTACGAGGTCTCGAGCGAGGCGCGGCCGGAGGCGTAGAACACGGCGCGCTCCGGATCGTCCAGCGCACGCAGCTCGCGGCCGATGAGCGCGAAGGCCTCGGCCCATTTGATGGGGACGTACTGGTCGATGTGGGCGTCATGGATCAGCGGCTCGACCAGGCGGCCGGCGGCTTCGAGGTCGTGGTCGGGCCAGCGCGCGAGCTCCGACACGGTGTGCTGCGAGAAGAAGTCGTCGCCGGCGGTGGCGGCGTCCAGGTCCCAGAAGGTGGCCTTGGCGCCGTTCTCGCAGAACTCGAAGGCATGGGGCTCGGCGGGCTTCGCCCAGGAGCAACTGACGCACATGAAGCCATCGGGCTTGTTCTGCCGCATCAGCTCGGATGCGGCATCCGCAGTGCGGACCTTGCCCCGCAATCCATGCCGCAGCAGCGACTGCAGCGACCCCCAGCCCCCGGCGGGCCCCTCGTACGGCTCCCGCGATCCTCCCGATCCGGCCATCGTGCTCTCCCGACGTGCTTGGCAGCGCCCGAGCATCGCGCACTCCCGGTGACGCGAACGTGCGCGGACCGGTGCGGAAACCCGTTGTGAATGCGCGGACCCTCGTGCATAATTCCGCGGCGCCCGACGTCGCCCAGCGACGGAAAGCTCCGGTAAACAAGGTGTTGACAGTCACCTGGTTAACCGTAGAATGGCGGGCTCAACGCGGGAATAGCTCAGTTGGTAGAGCACGACCTTGCCAAGGTCGGGGTCGCGAGTTCGAGTCTCGTTTCCCGCTCCAGATTTTGACAAGGCCCCGGAAACGGGGTCTTGTCGTATCAGCCCATCGGCCTGATGGCAGAGTGGTCATGCAGCGGACTGCAAATCCGCGTACGCCGGTTCGATTCCGACTCAGGCCTCCAGACAAAAGCCGCCCTCCGGGGCGGCTTTTTTCGTTCCAACGCGCAACCCCGCCCCTGTAGGAGCGGCTATAGCCGCGATCGGGACCTTGGGGGGGTACGCAATCGCGGCTGTAGCCGCTCCTACAGAGCCAAGGTCAGAGCCAGGGTCAAACCGGGCGCTCGCCTTCCTTGAGTGCCGGCCAGGCGGCGCGGAGGTAGAGCGCGGCGGACCAGAGGGTCAGGAGGGCGGCCACGGCCAGCATCCAGTCGCCGACATGGAACACCGGCTCGCCCATCCAGGGCTGCGGACGCGGCGGGTTCTTGTCCGGCGTCACGGCGTACAGCAGGCACAGCAGCGCGCCCATCTGCACCACGGTCTTGACCTTGCCGATGGTGGCCACCTTCACCGTGGCACGCTGGCCGATCTCGGCCATCCACTCGCGCAGCGCCGACACCGCGATCTCGCGTCCCACGATCACCGCCGCCCAGAACGCCATCCACGGCGTGGGATGGCCCTGCACGATCAGGAACAGCGCGGTGGCCACCATCAGCTTGTCCGCCACCGGATCGAGGAAGGCGCCGAAGGCCGAGCTCAGGCCGTAGCGGCGCGCGATCCAGCCATCCAGCCAGTCGGTGAACGCAGCCAGCGCGAATACGCCGGCGGACGCGAAATTGCTCCACTGCCAGGGCAGGTAGAAGGTGAGCACCAGCACCGGGATCATCAGGATCCGCAGCAGGGTGAGCCAGGTGGGGAGTGTCAGTTTCATGCGGTTCCGGGGGCGTCCAGCCCGTGCAGTGTGGCGTAAATCCGCTCGGCAAGCGCGTGGTTGACGCCCTCCACGCGCGCGATCTCCTCGACGCCCGCGGCGCGCAGGCCACCCAGGCCGCCGAAGTGCTTGAGCAGCGCCGCGCGCCGGCGCGGGCCGATGCCGGGGATGTCCTCGAGCCGGCTGGTGCTGCGCGCCTTCTGCCGCCGGCCGCGGTGGCCGGTGATGGCGAAGCGGTGGGCCTCGTCGCGCACCTGCTGCACCAGCTGCAGGCCGGGCGAGGCGGCGCCGGGTTTCAGTTCGCGGCCATCCGGGAGCAGCAGGGTCTCGTCGCCGGGCTTGCGCGCCTCGCCCTTAGCGACGCCGATCACCGTGATGCCCCCGGTGATGCCGAAGCCGGCCAGCACGGCATTGGCCTGGGCCACCTGCCCTGCCCCGCCATCGATCAGCAGGAGGTCGGGCAGTACCGCGTCCGGATTGCCGGCGGCGCGCTTGAAGCGCCGGGTCAGTGCCTGGTGCATGGCGGCGTAGTCGTCGCCGGGCTCGATGCCGGCGATGTTGTAGCGCCGGTACTGGCCACGCACCGCGCCTTCGGCGTCGAACACCACCTGCGAGGCGACGGTGGCCTCGCCCATCGTGTGGCTGATGTCGAAGCACTCGATGCGGTTGGGCGGCTGCTCCAGCCCGAGCAGCTCGCGCAACGATTCCACGCGCGCGGCCTGCGCGGCCTGGCTGCCGAGCTGCGAGGCCAGCGAGTTCTCGGCATTGCGCCGCGCCAGGTCCAGGTAGCCGGCGCGCTCGCTGCGCACGCTGGTCTTGATCACCACGCGGTGCCCGGCGCTCATGGCGAAGGCTTCCTCGAGCACGGCGACGTCCTCCACCTCGCGATCGAGCACGATCTCGCGCGGCGGCGAATGCGCGGTGTAGTACTGCGCCACGAAGGCCGCCAGCACCTCGGCGGGATCGTCGGCGCCGTTGGTCTTCGGGAAGAAGGCGCGGGTGCCGAAGTTCCGGCCATCGCGGAAGGCCAGCAGCAGCACGCAGGCATTCGCGCCCTGGGTGGCGATGGCAAGCACGTCCAGGTCGGCGGCGCGGCCATCGACGTACTGGCGGGCCTGCATGCTGCGCAGGCTGGCCAGGGTGTCGCGCAGGCGCGCGGCGTCCTCGAAGTCCAGGCGTTCGGCGGCGGCTTCCATGGCGCGGCCGAGCTCGGTGAGCAGGTCGTCGCTATGGCCTTCCAGGAACAGGCGCACGCGGCGCACCGACGCCTCGTAGGCATCCGCATCCACCAGGCCCACGCAGGGCGCGCTGCAGCGGCCGATCTGGTACTGCAGGCAGGGCCGCGTGCGGTTCTTGAAGACGCTGTCCTCGCAGCTGCGCAGCTTGAAGAGCTTGTGCAGCATGTTGAGCGTGTCGCGCACTGCCAGCACGCCGGGATACGGGCCGTAGTAGCGCCCCGGTACCGACTGCGGCCCCCGGTGCAGCGCGACCCGCGGCCACTCCTCGCGCGTCAGCAGCAGGTAGGGATAGCTCTTGTCGTCGCGCAGCAGCACGTTGTAGCGCGGCTTGAGCGACTTGATGAGCTGGTTTTCCAGCAGCAGCGCCTCGGCCTCGGTGCGCGTGACCGTGACTTCCATGCGCGCCACCTGCGACAGCATGGCCGCGGTGCGCGCGTTCTTGGGGCTGGCATTGAAGTAGCTGGCCACGCGCTTCTTCAGCGCACCGGCCTTGCCGACGTACAGCACGCTGTCGTCGGCGGCGTACATGCGGTACACGCCGGGCGCGGTGCTGAGCCCGCGCACGAAGGCCTTGCCGTCGAAGGGAGGCGGGGCCTGCGCAGCGGGCCCGGTGGGGCCACCCTCGCTGGTCATTCGCCGATCGGAACGTGCTTCAGGCTGCCGTCCCGGGTGTCGTAGCGCAGCACCGCATGGGCATCGGTGTCGGCGATCCACACGGCACCGTCCGACGCCGCGAGGGCGGAGGGTGCATGCAGGCGCTGCGGCAGCTGCACGGTGGTGAGTTCGCCGCCGCCCAGGCGCAGTGCGCGCAGGCAGTCGTTGCCGCTGTCGGCGATCCACAGCACCGGCGAGGTCTGGTCCAGCGCGATGGCCTGTGGCTGCTGCAGCCGCGCCTCGCTGCGCGCGCCATCGGCCTTGCCGTGGTTCCAGGCGTCGCCACCCACCAGCGTGGTGACCACCCCGGTGCGCGCATTGGCCGAACGGATGGCCGAGCCCGCGGAATCGCAGATATAGACCAGCTGCTGCACCGAGGCCAGCGAGGACGGCTCGGCGAAGGCGGCCGCCGCCGCCGTGCCATCGGCGACGGCGAGTTCACCGGAGCCACCCACCAGCGCGATGCCCGGGGCACTCAGGTCGAAACGCCAGACGCGGTTGTCGCCGGCGGTGGCGATGTAGAGGCTGGTGGCCGCGAGCGAGGCCGCGACCGCGCGCGGCTGGTCGAGCGCGACCATGCGCGGATCGGACACCGGGCCTTCGGTGGGCGTGCCGGGGCGGCCGGCGCCGACCACGGTGTCGATGTCACCGGTGCGCAGGTGGATCCGGCGCACGGCGTGGTTGCCGGTGTCGGCGATGTAGAGGGTGTCGCGCTCGACGCAGAGGCCCTGCGGCCGGTTGAACGCCGCCAATTCCATCGGGCCGTCGATGAAACCGGCGCCGCCGCTGCCGAACTGGCGCAGCACGCGGCCGCTGAGGTCGCATTCGAGCACGCGGTGGTGGCCGCTGTCGGCCACGTAGAGATAGCCGCCCGACAGGGCCAGCCCGGCCGGGAAGCGCAGCGGCAGCATCGGCTCGCCGCCCCGGCGCATTTCGATGCGCTCGGCATTGAGCGAGCGTGGCGTGGCCTCGGCCTGCAGGCGCGCGACCGCGGCATCGATCTCGCGCAGCTGGCCGTCCCCGACGAAGCGCTCGCGCATGCGGCCCTCGGCATCGAGCAGGACCACGGTCGGCCAGGCTTCGATGCCGTAGTGCTGCCACGCCACCCAGTCGGCGTCATGCCCGATCGGGAAACCGAAGCGGTTGCGCGCGAAACGCTTGCCGATGCGCCGCGGCTCGCGCTCGTGGTCGAAGCGCGGCACGTTGATCGCGACCACGTTGAGGCGGTCGGGATGGCGGTTGCGCAGATGGTCGAGGTCGACCAGGGTCTGCTGGCACCAGGCCGAGCCGGCATTGACGAAGGCCAGCGCCGTGACCCGGCCCCGCAGCTGCGCCATGCGCAGCGGCGCGGCGGTGTTGAGCCATTCGATACCCGGATGGAACTCCGGTGCGGGCGCCGCGGCGGGCGCCGCGGCGGGCACCGTGTCCATCAGTTGCCGAGCACCTGGGTCGGGCCCTGGCCGCGCCGGGTCGCCTGCTCCCAGCCATCGCGGCCGCCCTTGCGCTGGCGCGTGCGCTCGGCCGCGGTCATGCACTGCAGCTCGCGGAAGTTGCTGCCCACGGCGCGCTCGCGCCGGCACACCTGGCGACTGTCGCGCGCGGCCTGCTCGAGGATCGCGTTCACCCGCCCCTGCGACTCCAGCACCTGCTTGCGCGCGCTTTCGTCGAGTTCGGTGAAGCGGCGCCCTGCCAGCTGCTGCTGCATGCTGTCGAGCAGGTCGTTGACCTCCTTGCGGTGGCCGGTATTGAGTTCGACATAGGTCTCGCCGTCGTTCAGCACCGCGTTGACCCGCGCGCGCTCGGCGGCGAAGTCACCCTTCTGCGCATTGACCGGCGCATGGCCGGCCACGGCCGGCCCGGCGATGCAACCGGCCAGCACCAGCGCCAACATCCACTTCGTCTTCATTTTCGTCCACTCCCGGATACCAGCGCTGATAGTAACTGCCGGGGCGGCCCGGTCAACGGCCGCCGTCGCGGGCGCCGGTGCGGCGATGCGTAGGCTCGCCCGCGGCCCTCCACCGGCGTTCGGCCCGGGCCAGGTCGTCCGGGGTGTCGACCCCGGGGGGGAAGGGCTCGGGCGACAGCGCCACGGCGATGCGGTGGCCATGCTCGAGGGCGCGCAGCTGCTCCAGCGACTCGGTCCGCTCCAGCGGCGTCGGCGGCAGCGCCGCGAACCGCTTCAGGAAGCCGGCGCGGTAGGCGTAGATGCCGATATGGCGCAGCCACTGGTGGCCCACGGGAAGGCCGGTGCGGCCTTCCGCGGTGGCCCAGGCGTCGCGTGGCCAGGGGATCGGGGCACGGCTGAAGTAGAGGGCGTCGCCGTTCCCGGCCCGGACCAGCTTAACGGCATTGGGGTCGGCAAGCGTGGCGGCATCTTCCACCGGGGTGGCGAGCGTGGCCATGTCGGCGCCGGACGCGGCCAGGGTGGCGGCCACGGCGCGGATACCGGCGGCCGGGGCGAAGGGTTCGTCACCCTGCAGGTTCACGACCACGGTGTCATCGGCCCAGCCCGCGATCGCGGCGCACTCGGCCAGGCGGTCGCTGCCGGAGGCGTGGCGGGGCGAGGTCATCGCGATCCGCACGCCACTGCCCGACAGGGCGTCGACGATGCGCGCGTCGTCCGCGGCCACCCAGACCTCGTCGGCGCCGGCGGCGAGCGCGCGTCGGGCGACATGCAGGACGAGGGGCTCGCCAGCGAGGAGGCGGAGCGGCTTGCCGGGCAGGCGCGAGGCCGCGAACCGCGCCGGGATGGCGACGACAAAGGCTGGATGCATGCGGCGATTGTGCCGGGGCGTGCGGATCGCGGCTATAGCCGCTCCTACAGGGCCGCACCTGCCCCTGTAGGAGCGGCCATGGCCGCGATCGCGCGGGCTCAGCGCGCGGGGCGCGTCAGGCGGGCCAGCAGGGCGACCCAGAAGGCTTCCGGCAGTTCCGCGCGCACCGGCACGGCGTAGTGCTTTTCGGTGACGAAGGCGGCGCACTTCACCGCGTCCTTGGCCGTCATCAGCACCGGGAGGTCGCTGCCGAAGCGCAGGTCTTCGGGGGCGTAGGCATGGTGGTCCGGGAACGCGTGCGGCACCACCGCGATGCCCAGCCCGCGCAGCATGTCGAAGAAGCGCTCCGGATCACCGATGCCGGCGACGGCATGCACGCGCCGGCCGGCGAAGTCGGCCAGTGGCACGTGGCGGCCGCCGACCAGGGGCACGGCATCGCCCGGCGCCAGCCACATCGGCCATTCGCCGAAGCCGGCCGTGAGGTCGGGATCGTTGCCGACGTTGAGGACGCGGAAATCGCAAGTCTCGCCGCGCTCGGCCGGCTCGCGCATCGGCCCGGCCGGGATCGGGCGGCCATTGCCATGGCGGCGGCGGCCGTCGATGACCTCGATCTCGACGTCGCGCGCGAGCGCGTAGTGCTGGAGGCCGTCGTCGCAGACCACGATGTCGCAGCCGGCCCTGGCCAGCGCGCGCGCCGCGGCCACGCGGTCGCGGTCGACGCGCACGCGGGCATCGGCCTGGCGCGCGATCAGCACCGGCTCGTCGCCGGCCTGCGCGGCGGGGGTGGTGGCCTCGACCCAGAGCGGCTTCGACGCATCGGCGCGGCCATAGCCTCGGCTGGCCACGCCGGGGTTCCAGCCTTCGGCACGCAGGCGCTCGACGATGGCGATGGTGAGTGGGGTCTTGCCGCTGCCGCCCGCCACCAGGTTGCCGACCACCAGCACCGGCACCTCCAAGGTCTGCCGGCGCAGCAGGCCGCTGCGATAGAGCCGGCGCCGCAATGCAACGGCCGCGCCATAGGCCGGCGCGACCGCCGCCGCCCACAGCGGCACGCGCGCGCCCGGCTGGTACCACCACTTCGGCGTCTGCCGGCTCATGGCGTGGCACCTCCCGCCGGCACCGTGGGCAGTCGCGGGTGCCTCATGCCGCCCCACCCTCGCGGAACTGCATCGCGTGCAGATGTGCGTACAGCCCGCCGCGGGCCAGCAACTCCGTGTGCGTGCCCTGCTCGACGATCCGGCCCTGGTCGAACACCAGCACCTGGTCGGCGTGCTCGATGGTCGACAGCCGGTGGGCCACCACCAGGGTGGTGCGGTCGGGCATCAGGCGCTGCAGCGCGTCCTGCACCAGGCGCTCGGACTCGGTATCGAGCGCGGCGGTGGCCTCGTCCAGGATCAGGATGGGCGCATCGCGCAGGATCGCGCGTGCGATCGCCAGCCGCTGGCGCTGGCCGCCGGACAGCAGCGAACCGTTCTCGCCGATCGGCGTGTCCAGGCCCTGCGGCAGGCGCGCGATGAATTCCCAGGCGTTCGCGGCCTCGGCCGCGGCGCGGATGGCGTCCGGCGAGGCATCGATGCCGTAGGCGATGTTGGCGGCGACGGTGTCGTCGAACAGGGCCACGCGCTGGCCGACGAGCGCGATCTGGCGGCGCAGGTCGGCCAGCGGGTAGTCGGCCAGTGGCACGCCGTCGAGGGTGATGCGGCCCGAGGTCGGCTCGTAGAAGCGCGGCACCAGGCGCACCAGGCTGGTCTTGCCACTGCCGGAGCGCCCGACGATGGCGGTGACCGTGCCGGGGGCGGCGCGGAAGCTCACGTCTTCCAGTGCGCTGCCGTCGCCACGTGCGTAGCGCAGGCCGACAGCGTCGAAGGCCAGCTCGCCGCGCACGCGTTCGACCCTGTGGCGGCCGCGGTCGTCCTCTTCCTCGTCGTCGAGGATGGCGAACAGGCGCTCGGCGGCGGCCACGCCGCGGCCAAGCACGCTCTGCACATTGGTGATGCGGCGCAGCGACGGGATGATGCCCATCATCGCGGTCATCAGCCTGATGAATTCGCCGGGATCGAGGTCGCCGGCCAGCGACTCGTGGATCGCGACCCAGACGATCGCCGCCAGCGCCAGCGCGGCCAGGATCTGCACCAGGGCCGACGAGGTCGCGCGCGTGGCCTCGACCTTCATGTTCAGGCCCAGCACGCGGTTGGCGAGCTTCGAGTAACGGCTCTGCTCGAAGCCCTGCGCGCCGTGCACCTTGACGTCCTGCTGCGCGGCCAGCGACTGCTCGGCGCTGTGCGCCAGCTCGCCCATGCCGGTCTGGATGCCGCGGCTGATGCGGCGGTAGCGCCCGCCCACGTACCAGACCACCACGCCGATCAGCGGCGCGATCAGGATCATCGCCAGCGTCACCTTGACGCTGGTGTAGAGCATCAGGCCGAACAGGAAGACGATGGTCAGGCCGTCGGAGATGATCATCTTCAGCGCGTCGGCGCTGGCCTGGGTGACCTGCTCGGTGTCGAAGTTGAGCCGGCTGACCATCTGCGGCACGGCTTCGGTGTCGAAGCGGCTGCTGGGCAGGCGCAGGTACTTGCCGAGCACGAGTTCGCGCAGGTCGCGCACCACGCTGCGGCCCACGCGGGCGATGCCGTAATCGGTGCAGAAGGTCGCGACGCCTCGCAGCAGGAACAGGCCGATGATCGCGGCCGGCAGGATCAGGGCCATCTCCGGTTGCGGATCGACGAAGCCCTCGTTGGTCAGCGGCTCCATCAGCCAGACGAAGGCGGCGCCGGCCGCGGCTTCGATGACCATGCCGACCATGGCCACCACCAGCAGCGCGCGGTAGTTGACCGTGTAGCCGAGCAGGCGGCGATAGGTGGTCCAGGCGGAGGCCTCCGCCGGCGTCCTGGCGTTCACGGCGCGGCGCTCATGGCGAGGCATCCTGCAGGCCCCGCGCGCCGGCCTCCGGCGCGGTGGCGATGGAGACGCGGCGGAAGCCGAGCTGGCCGAGCGCGTCCATCGCGGTCACCACCGCCTGGTGCGGCGTGCGCGCGTCGGCGCGCAGCAGCACGGGACGCTCGCGATCGTCGCCGGCGACTTCCAGGATCGTGGCCTTGATCGCCTCGACATCGGTGCGCAGCGCTTCGCGGTCGTCGATGAAGTAGCGGCCCTCGGCATTGACCAGCACGCTCAGCGCGGGCTCGTCGCGCTCGGCCGGGCGCGCATCGGCACGCGGCAGCTCCAGCTTCAGCGTCGAGCGCGTGTCGAAGGTGGTGGTGACCACGAAGAAGATGATCAGCACCAGGATCACGTCGATCAGCGGAACGAGGTTGATCTCGGGGATGTCCTCGGCGCGGCGGTCGCGGATGCGCATGCGCGGATCAGGCCCGCGCCGGGGAGGTGGCGGCCGCGTGGCCGGCGTGGCCGGCAGTCCCTGCGTGGACGCCCTGCCCCGCTTGGCCGTGCGCCGCGGTGGCGACCGGGCGGTTGCGCGGATCGAGCGCGTCCATCAGCGCAATCGCCTCGTGTTCCATCTCGACGATATAGCCGTCGATGCGGCCACGGAAATACCGGTGGAACATCAGCGCCGGCACCGCCACCACCATGCCCGCCGCGGCGCAGACCAGGGCTTTGCCGATGCCGCCGGCGAGTTCGTTCATCTCGCCCATGCCGACATCCATGATGCCGAGGAACATCTGGATCATGCCGACCACGGTGCCGAACAGGCCCAGCAGCGGGCCGATGCCGGCGATGGTGCCGAGTGCGTTGAGGTAGCGCTCCATGCGGTGCGCGAGGTGGCGGCCGATGTCCTCCACGCGTTCGCGCATCTCCTCGCGCGGGTGGTTGCGCATGTCCAGGACGCTGGCCAGCAACGCCCCCAGCGGCGAGTTGCCGCGCAGCGATTCGATGTGCGCCGGATCGAGCTGGCCGCCGCGGCCGACCCAGTCGCGCACCTCGCGCCCGAGGCCGGGGGGCAGCACCTGGCTGCGGCGCAGGGTCCAGAACCGTTCGACGATGATTGCCAGCGCCACCGCCGAGAGCAGCAGCAGGGGCAGCATCGGCCACCCGCCTGCCTTGACCAGTTCCAGCACGTACCGACTCCTGGGCCGGGAGGCCCGCGGGGAAACAGGGACATAGGATACCCGCGCCACCGCACACTGTAGGAGCGGCCACGGCCGCGATCCGGCCACCCGCGCACCCCCTCCCTGTAGGAGCGGCCACGGCCGCGATCCGGGTATCCGACGATCGCGCCTTGCAGGAGCGGCCATGGCCGCGATCCGGGTATCCGGATATCCGCGCAATCGCGGCTGTAGCCGCTCCTACAGGGGGATGCGCGATGTTTCGTCCGAGGGGTCGCGTGCGGCGTTGCGGGCACGGTCCCACAGCCGCGAACGGCGCTGGCGTTCTCCGGTGACCTCGGGTCCCGCACCGCTGAGCCGCACCCCCAAGGCGCCCTCCCCCGCGGTTGCCGGCACCTCCGCGCCCGCGGCACGCCAGCGCGCTGCCACGGCCGGATCGGGATGGCCGAAGCGGTTGCCATGCCCGGCCGAGACCAGCGCCACGCGGGCGCCGGTCGCTTCGATGAAGGCGGCCGTGGAGGAGGTCCGCGAGCCATGGTGCGGCACCACCACCACGTCGGCCGGCAGGTCCTCCGGAACACGTCCGACCAGCCGCTCCTCGACCGCCTCGCCGATATCGCCCGGCAGCAGGATCGCGCCGTGCGCCGACTCGATCCGCAGCACGCAGCTGGATTCGTTGCGGAGGTAGGGAAAGTGCAGCGGAGGATGCAGGAAGCGGAACCGCACCCCGTCGCGCTCCCAGCCGCCGCCGGCCAGGCAGTTGGCCGCGCCATCGATCTCCACGCCCTCGGGCACCAGCAGGCGCGGCGTGGGGAAGCGCCGGCGCACGGCATCCAGGCCGCCGGCATGGTCGGCGTCGCCGTGGCTGACGACCATCGTGTCGATCCGCCGGACGCCGAGCGCGTGCAGGGCGGGCACCACCACGCGCTCCCCGGCGTCGAAGCCGTCGCGTGCCGCCGGCCCCATGTCGTAGAGCAGGACGTGCCGGGCGGTGCGTACCAGCAGCGACATGCCCTGCCCCACGTCCAGCACCACCAGCTCGGCCTCGCCGTGGCGCGGCAGGCCGCGGTCGGCCCACAGCAGGGGCAGCCACAGCAGCACGGCCAGCGGTTTGCCCGGCACGCCGCGCGGCAGCAGCAGCCAGAAGGCCGAGAACATGGCCATCGGGAGCGCGAACCATGCGGCCTCCGATAACCACCACAGCGCCAGCGGGCTGGCGGCGAGGCGCTCGAACACCGGCCAGGACAGATCGAATGCCGCGGCTGCCAGTCGCCACGCGCCGCCGCCCCACCCCGGCTGGAGGCCCTCGAGCGCCGTCCCCAGCAAGGCCAGCGGCACCACCACCAGGCTCCACCACGGGATCGCCAGCAGGTTGGCGAACGGCCCGGCCAGCGAGGCCTGGCCGAACAGCATCGCGGTCAGCGGCAGCAGGCCCAGCGTCGCCACCCACTGCGCCGAGAGGAAGTCGCGCACTGGCCGGCCACTGGCCCGGGGCAGGCACCAGAGCAGCCAGGCCACGCCGCCGAAGCTCAGCCAGAAACCGGCGGACAGCAGGGCCAGCGGATCGGCCAGCACGATGGCGATCGCCGCCAGCGCAAGCGCTTCGGAGATCCGGAGCGGCCGCCGCCACAGCCGTGCCGCCACCGCGACCGCGATCATCAGCACCGTTCGCACCGTGGGCAGCGCGAAGCCGGCCACCGCTGCATAACCGGATGCGCCCAGGAAGGCCGCGGCCGCTGCGGCGTGGGGACGCGGCACCAGGGTGCACAGGCCGGGGAACAGGCGCCAGACCGCGGTGCCGAGCAGCGCGAAGAAGCCTGCCACCAGGCCGACATGGAAGCCGGAGATCGCGATCAGGTGGGTGAGGCCGGTGGCCCGCAACAGTTCCCAGTCGGCGTCGCCGAGGGCGCGGGTGTCGCCGAGGGCCAGCGCGCGGATGTAGCGCGACGAGGCGCCGGCCACGGCGGTGTCGATGCGGGTGGCGATGCGGTCGCGCCATGCGTCGATGCCGCGTGGGGCGGCGAGGCGCTCCGCGCTGGCCTGCTCGCGGACGTAGCCGGTGGCGGCGATGCGCGTGGCCATGGCGTGCCGCTCCGCGTCGAAGCCGCCCGGATTGCGCAAGCCGCGCGGCGCCCGCAGCCGCACCTTGAGGCGCCAGGCGGCGCCGGGTTCGAGCTCGTGGCGCCGGGACGCTTCGTCGGACCAGTCGTTCTCGTACCAGGCCAGCCTAAGCTTCGCGCTGCGCAGGACGTCCGGAAGCGCTGGGTCGTCGTCCACCCGGAACTGGAAGCGCGTGCGTCGGGGCTCGTGCTCCGGAAGCGCGATGACGCGGCCGGTGATGGTGAAGTCGCCACGCTCGTGCGCCGGGGGAAGCTGCGCGGCCAGAGACGCCGCGGCGTGCAGCCCGGCCAGTGCGAACCCTGCCAGCGCCGCCCCGAGCCATCGGGCCTTTTTCCGGCTGCGCCACCACAGGAACGTGCCGCCCGCCAGCATCGACAGGAGGAGCCACACCGGCGGCAACGCCGGCAGCCGCAGACAGGCCATCGCCCCGGCGACCAGCCCCGTGGCCGCCCCGACACCCAGCACCGGCACCGGCGTACCCACCCCTGTAGGAGCGGCTACAGCCGCGATGCTCTCCTCTCCTGCTGCAAGCCCGCCACGATCGCCGGCTGTGGCCTGGTCGTGAACGCTTGCTGTGGCCTGGTCGCCATCGCGGCTGTAGCCGCTCCTGCAGGGGGCGGGTGGATCCGGGGTTGTCATGCGGCGGGATCCGCGTTGCGGTCGATCCAGACGGCGTCCCAGTACGGCCATGCGCCGAACCCGCGGCACAGTCCTGCGCGGATGGGATTCGCGACCACATACCGCGCGACCGCCAGCAGGTCCTCTTCGGCACGCAGGGCCCGGTCATGGAAGCCGGGCTGCCACGGTCCACCGCCATCCGCCGGTCGCCAGGCCCGGGTTGCACGGGCGCGCGAAACACTGGAAGCAGCCTCCCACTCGCCGAACCAGGGCTGGCGCTCCCGGGTGACCAGGGTGAGGTGGTAGATGCGTCCGGGCTCGGACCAGCGGCCAGCCCGCAGCGATCGGGAGCGGTGCGCGTGCATGCGGAAAGCGTGCGCCGCGGCGGTCCCGGGGGCACCTCCTCCCGCCCTGCTTCCCGCGTAGGCCGAACCGCTGCTCCCCTGTAGGAGCGGCTATAGCCGCGATGGATCCGCCCGACCGACCGCAACGCCCGATCTGTAGGAGCGGCTACAGCCGCGATAACCGCACCCCCCTCGGAACGGCGATATCGGCAATCAGGGTTGGCGTGTCGCCAGGCCGGATCGCGGCTGTAGCCGCTCCTACAAAGGGGGCGGTGATCGCGGCTGTAGCCGCTCCTACAGGGGGCGGGTCAGGGGCGGGTCAGGCGGTGGCGGGGTTGATTTCGCGGAGCTTGCCTTCGTGCAGCTCGAGCACGCGGTCGAGGCGACGGGCCAGGCGGCGGTCGTGGGTGACCAGGACCAGGCTGGTGCGCTCGGCGCGGTTGAGTTCGAGCATCAGGTCGAACACGGTGGCCGCGGTCTTCTCGTCGAGGTTGCCGGTGGGCTCGTCCCCAAGCACGCAGGCCGGCCGGTTGACCAGGGCACGGGCCACGGCCGCGCGCTGGCGCTCGCCGCCGGAAAGCTCGCCGGGCTTGTGCTCCAGGCGATGGCCCAGGCCGACGCCTTCGAGCAGCACGCGCGCGCGAGCCGAAGCATCCGGCACCTCCGCACCCGACAGCATCACCGGCAACATGACGTTCTCCAGCGCGGTGAACTCGGGCAGCAGGTGGTGGAACTGGTACACGAAGCCGAGCGCGCGATTGCGCAACCGGCCGCGGTCGGCGTCGGACAGCGCGCTCATGCGCTGGCCCGCCACGTACACCTCGCCGGCCGTGGGCGTGTCGAGGCCGCCCAGGAGGTGCAGCAGCGTGCTCTTGCCCGCGCCCGACGCACCGAGGATGGCCACGGTCTCGCCGGCATTGACGCTCAGGTCCAGCCCGTCGAACACCGGGGTATGCATCCGGCCTTCGGCATAGGTCTTGCCCAGCGCCCCGGCCCCCACCACTTCCTGCGGGTCGCGTGCAGCGGCCTGCTTACTCATAGCGCAGCGCCTCCGCCGGTGCCGTGCGCGCCGCACGGCGCGCCGGGTAGATGGTGGCCAGGAAGGCCATGACCAGGGCGACGAGCCCGACGATGGTGATGTCCTGCGCGCTGAGATCGGTCGGCAGCCCGGTGATGTAGTAGACGTCGGCCGGCATCAGCTCGGCGCCGGTGATCGCCTCGATCAGGCGCAGGATGCGTTCCAGGTTCAGGGTCAGCGCGATTCCGCCCACGACGCCCAGCACGGTGCCGATCACGCCGATCAGCGTGCCCTGCACCATGAACACCTGCATCACGCCACCGGGCGACAGCCCGAGCGTGCGCAGGATGGCGATGTCGGACTGCTTGTCGGTGACCAGCATCACCTGCGAGGACACCAGGTTGAACGCGCCCATCGCGATGATCAGCGAGAGCAGGATCGCGATCATGGTCTTCTCGAGCTTGAGCGCGCGGAACAGGTGCGCGTTCTCCATCGTCCAGTCGCTGACCATGTACGGACCTTCCAGCTTCAGCGCGAGGTCGCGCGCGACCGCATAGGCCTGGTCCATGTCGTGCATCTGCAGGCGCACGCCGGTGACGCCGTCGCCCATGCGCGTCAGGCGCTGCAGGTCCTCCATGTTGACCACGGCCAGGCCGCGGTCGAAGTCCTGGTAGCCGGCCTCGAAGATGCCGCTGACGGTGAAACGCTTGAGCTGTGGCACCGCGCCCATGGGCGTGGCCTGGAAGTCGGTGGTGGCGACCACGCTGTCGCCCACGCGCACGCCCAGCCACAGCGCGAGCTCGCGGCCAAGCACGATGTTGTAGCTGCGCGGCGCGAGCGTTGCGAGGCTGCCCTCGACCATGCGCTCGCCCAGGATCGACACCCTGGCCTCGTCATCCGGACGGATTCCGCGCAGCATCGCAGGCTCACGGCGCTTGCCCGACAGCAGGGCCTCGGTGGAGATATAGGGCGCGGCCGCCGCGACCCGCGGGTCGGCCTGGCCGACCTCGACCGCCTGGCGCCAGTTCGCCATCGGCTCGCCGTGCGCGCTCACCGTGGCGTGCTGCGTCATCTGCAGCATGCGGTCGCGGATCTCGCGCTGGAAGCCGCTCATCACCGCGAGCGTGGTGATCAGCGCGGTGACGCCGATGGCGATGCCGAGGATCGAGGCCAGCGAAATGAAGGAGATGAAGCCGTTGCGGCGCTTGGCGCGCAGGTAGCGCAGGCCGATGGCGACAGGCAGTGGTTTGAACATCGGGTCTCGCCGGCGTTAAGGCCGCTATGGTGCCACCGATGGGGCCGCGCGCGCAGCGGCGAGGCGATCGGCCGCCAGCCGGAGTTCACGGCGGCGTGCCGGCGGCAGCGTGTCGGGCCACCAGGCCAGGCGCAGCCGGCGGCCGGCGGGATCGCGGAATGACATGAAGGCGAGCGGTCCACGCCACTGCAACTGCATGTCCGCGGCCTCGGTGTCATCCACCAGCAGGCGGCCATCGGCGGTGAACAGCAGGCTGCGCGCAGGCTGCCGCCATTCCCGCCCGGCAAGCGAGAGGCCGTGCAGCAGCCCCGCCAGGCCGAGCAGCCCCGCCGCGCCCGCCGGAAGCTCGCTGGCCCATAGCGCGACCGGCGCCAGCGCGGCCAGGAGCACCAGGCCACCCGCCTGCCAGCGCGACGGCCGCCACTCAATGCGGCAGGGCGCGAATCCGTTCGACGAGGGCCTGGAGCTCGGGATCATCCGGACGTTCGTGGCCGAGGAACCATTTCCAGAGCCTATCGTCCTCGCTGTCCAGCAGCCGCAGGAAAGTGTCGCGTTCGGCCGTCGGGGACTGCCGCCAACCCTGCTCCAGCCAGCGCTCGAGCAGGCGGTCGAGCTCGCGCATGCCGCGCCGGCAGCGCCAGCGCAGGCGGCGGAGTTCGACCTCGTCGTCGGGCATCGTCATGGCATCACCGCATGCGGAAGCGCCGGCTTTCGCCGGCGCATCGTGGCATCAGACCTGGCGCTCGAGCATCAGTTGCTTGATCGAACCGATCGCCTTGGCGGGATTGAGTCCCTTCGGGCAGGTCCGCGTGCAGTTCATGATGGTGTGGCAGCGGTAGAGCTTGAACGGATCCTCGAGGTCGTCCAGGCGCTTGCCGGTGTCCTCGTCGCGCGAGTCGACGATCCAGCGGTAGGCCTGCAGCAGGATCGCCGGGCCCAGGTAGCGGTCGCCGTTCCACCAGTAGCTGGGGCACGAGGTGCTGCAGCAGGCGCACAGGATGCACTCGTACAGGCCGTCGAGCTTGGCACGGTCTTCCTTCGACTGCAGGCGCTCGCGGTCCGGCGGCGCCGGGCTCTGCGTACGCAGCCAGGGCTGGATGGACGCGTACTGCGCATAGAAATGCGTCAGGTCCGGCACCAGGTCCTTGACCACCTCCATGTGCGGCAGCGGGTAGATCGGGACGTCGCCCTTGCCCTTGCCGCAGTCGTCGATGGCCTTGGTGCAGGCCAGCGTGTTGGTGCCGTCGATGTTCATCGCGCACGAACCGCAGATGCCCTCGCGGCACGACCGGCGGAAGGTCAGCGTGGGGTCGATCTCGTTCTTGATCTTGATCAGCGCGTCGAGGACCATCGGCCCGCACTTGTCGAGATCGACCTCGTAGGTGTCGGTGCGCGGGTTCTCGGTGTCGTCGGGGCTCCAGCGGTAGACCTTGAACTGGCGCACGCGGGACGCACCCGACGGTGCCGCAAAGTGCTTGCCCTTGTGGACCTTGGAATTCCTGGGAAGGGTGAACTCGGCCATCTGTCTGGATCCTAGTAGACGCGCGCAACGGGCGGGACGACTTCGACCTCATCGTCGAGCGTGTACATGTGCACCGGGCGGTAGTCGATGCGGGTATTGCCGGCATCGTCCACCCAGGTGAGGGTGTGCTTCTGCCACTCGGAGTCGTTGCGATCCGGGAAGTCCTCGCGGGCATGGGCGCCACGCGATTCCTTGCGGTTTTCCGCCGACACGATGGTGGCCAGCGAGAGGCCGAGCAGGTTCTGCAGCTCCATGGTCTCGATCAGGTCCGAGTTCCACACCAGGGACCGGTCGCTGACGCGCACGTCGGCGAACGAGGCATGGATCTCGCGGATCTTCGACACACCCTGGGCCAGCGTCTCGCCGGTGCGGAACACCGCGGCGTCGGCCTGCATGGTGCGCTGCATGTTGTCGCGGATGACCGCGGTCGGCGTGCCGCCATTGGCATGGCGCAGCTTGTCGAGGTTGGCCAGCGCCTTGTCGCAGGCATCGGTGGCGAGGCGCTTGTGCGGCAGGCCGGGCTCGATGGTCTCGGCGCAGCGGTTGGCGACCGCGCGGCCGAAGACCACGAGATCGAGCAGCGAGTTCGAGCCCAGGCGGTTGGCACCGTGCACCGACACGCAGGCGGCCTCGCCGATGGCGTACAGGCCCGGCACGACCGCGTCCGGGTTGCCGTCCTTCAGCTGCACCACTTCGCCGTGGTAGTTGGTCGGGATGCCGCCCATGTTGTAGTGGACGGTCGGGATCACCGGGATCGGCTGCTTCTCGACATCGACGCCGGCGAAGATCCGCGCGCTCTCGGCGATGCCCGGCAGCTTCTCGTGGATGTCCTTCGGATCGAGGTGGGTCAGGTCGAGGTGGATGTGGTCGGCATGCTCGCCGACGCCACGGCCCTCGCGGATCTCGATGGTCATCGAGCGGCTGACCACGTCGCGCGAGGCGAGGTCCTTGGCGTTGGGCGCGTAGCGCTCCATGAAGCGCTCGCCCTGCGCATTGCGCAGGATGCCGCCTTCGCCGCGCACGCCTTCGGTGATCAGGCAGCCCGCGCCGTAGATGCCGGTGGGATGGAACTGCACGAATTCCATGTCCTGCAGGCCCAGGCCTGCGCGCAGCGCCATGCCGCCGCCGTCACCGGTGCAGGTATGCGCGCTGGTCGCGGAGAAGTAGGCGCGGCCATAGCCGCCGGTGGCCAGCACCGTGCCCTGGGCACGGAACAGGTGCAGCGTGCCCTCGGCCATGTCGATGGCCAGCACGCCGCGGCACACGCCCTCGTCGTCCATGATCAGGTCGAGCGCGAAGTATTCGACGAAGAACTCGGCCTGGTGCGCCAGCGACTGCTGGTACAGCGTGTGCAGCATGGCGTGGCCGGTGCGGTCGGCCGCGGCGCAGGTGCGCTGGGCGATGCCCTTGCCGTAGTGCGTGGTCATGCCGCCGAAGGGGCGCTGGTAGATCCTGCCCTCCTCGGTGCGCGAGAACGGCACGCCCTGGTGCTCGAGCTCGATGATGGCGGGGATGGCCTCGCGGCACATGTACTGGATGGCGTCCTGGTCGCCCAGCCAGTCCGAGCCCTTGATGGTGTCGTAGAAGTGGAAGCGCCAGTCGTCCTCGCCCATGTTGCCCAGCGCGGCGGAAATGCCGCCCTGCGCCGCGACGGTATGCGAGCGGGTCGGGAAGACCTTGGTGATGCAGGCGGTGCGCAGGCCCTTCCGGGCGAGGCCGAAGGTGGCGCGGAGGCCGGCGCCGCCGGCTCCCACCACGATCATGTCGTACTTGTGTTCGGTGATCTTGTAGGCGTTGGTCATGTCGGTCTCGTCAGGCCAGCAGCGCGATCCGGGCGATCGCGTACAGCGACGCCAGCGCGCCGAGGCTGCACAGGATGAGGTTCAGCACCAGCAGCACCAGTTCGGTGGCGCGCTCGTGGACGTAGTCCTCGATCACGACCTGCAGGCCGAGCTTGGCGTGCCAGAACAGGGCGACCACGAACAGCGCCATCAGGATGGCATTGAAGGGGCGCGCGAAGACCTCCTGCACCTGGCCGAGGTCGGCACCGACCATCGACACCAGGGTGCCGACCAGCCACGGCACCAGCAGCGCCAACACCACGGCGGTGACGCGCTGCCACCAGAAGTGGCCGGTGCCGGTCTTGCCGGAGCCCAGGCGGCGCGCGCGCTTGAGCGGCGTGCGGTATTCGGGCATCGCCCGCTGGTCGATATCGGTCATGCCGCACCCCTTGCGAAGAACCAGATCAGCGCGGTCAGCACCACGGTCAGGCCGAACACGACGTAGCCGGAGCGGTAGACCTCGGGCAGCTCGAAGCCCCAGCCGGAATCCCAGAACATGTGGCGGATGCCGTTGAGCAGGTGGTAGACCAGGGCGAGCGAGAAGCCGAACAGCGCCAGCTGGCCGAGCGGCGAGGCAAGGCACTCGGCCGCGGAGACGTAGGCCTCACCGCCGGCGGCGACCGCGAGCAGCCACCAGGCGAGCCCGAACGCGCCGACGACCAGCGCGATGCCGGTGGCGCGATGCAGGATCGACATGACCATGGTGATCTGCCAGCGATACAACTGGAGGTGGGGCGACAGTGGGCGTTTCGGGTGTGTCATCGCGGCAGGCATCTCTCGCTGGGCGGCGCAGGCGCCGCGTTGGCTTCTACAGGCAGGGGTGGCGTGGCCGCGTCCTGCGGCGGGCCGCATCAGAAGTCGATGCAGCGCCCGTTCTTTTCCCAGTCCCCGTAGCGCGTCGGATCCAGACCCTCGCGACCACCGTACTCCGGTGCCGCGGGCGGCGTCCGGGGGGTGGGCTCGGGTTCGCCCGGCGTGGCGTCCGGGGCGGTCCCGGGCGGCGTTTCGCCTATGATTGAAGGGTCTGGCACCCGCCGAAGTTTACGTCCCGGAGCACAGTTTGGACAAGCCAGCCGCCGCCAAGGCGCCGTATTTCGCCCTTTCCGACCACGTCCTGCTGGCGCTGGAGGGACGCGACGCGATCGCGTTCGTCCAGGCCCAGTGCATGAGCGATGTCGCCGCCCTCGCCGACGGACAGTGGCAGTGGAGCGGCTGGCTGACGCCCAAGGGGCGCGTGCAGGCCCTGTTCCTGCTGCTGCGGGTGGGCCCGGAAACGGTCTGGCTGGTGCTGCCCGACGGCGATGCGGCCGGACTCAAGGCCGCCATGGAACGTTTCGTCTTCCGCAGCAAGGTCAGGCTGTCCCTGCCCGACGGGCTGGCGCCCTGCGCTTCGTTCAGCGCGCCGGCCGCGGCCTCGGGCGCGATGTCGGCGACCGATGCCAGGGGCCGGGTTGAGCTGGACCTGGGCGATGGCACCACCGCGCGCACGCTGCGGATCTGCAGCGGCTGCCCGGCGCCGGTGGACCAGGATGCACTTGCACGCTGGCGTGCGTTCGACCTCGCGCATGGTGTGCCGCGTCCCGGTGCGGGGACCGGCGCGCTCGAGGCGTGGACGCCGCAGCAGTTGTCGCTGGAGCGGCTCAAGGCCTACAGCGTGCGCAAGGGTTGCTATCCGGGTCAGGAAATCGTGGCCCGCACGCACTTCCTGGGCCAGGCCAAGCGCGGACTGGCGTTGTTCGGCAGCGATGCCGTGCCGCCGGCCGGCGCGCAGGTGATGGACGGCGAGCGCGCGGTCGGCAACGTGGTGGCGGCGGCGCCATCGGCCGGGCATGGGGCCGCCGACGCCGCGTCCGGCGTGCATGCCGGGCTGGTGCTCGCGGTGCTTCCGGTCGAGCGGCCGGACGGGTCGCCACGCCTGACCGTCGACGACCACGCCCTGGTGCCCCTGCCCCTCCTGGACGGCCTCGCCCGCTGAGCCCGGCGACGTTTCCGGGCCCGATCCCGGAACCGGGATCGCCGTTGCGAAAGCTTCACGCTGCTTGGCTATGCTCCGCTGGGGATCCGGAGGGGACGCCGGGCATGGGGCCCGGCGCCACCGCAACACAGCAAAGGGGAAACCAATGCATCGACACACGAAGCCGCTCCTGGCGGCGTTCGCGACCGCCTGCCTCGCCGCCGCCTGCTCCAGCACCCCCGAGCCGGCGCCCGCACCCGAGCCGCCGCCCGCTCCGGCCTCGTTCGACCACACCCTGTCGGGCGACGCGCTGTTCGCGTTCGGCAAGGCGAGCGTCGAGAACCTGAGCCCGGCCGGACGCGCCGAGCTGGACGCGCTGGCTGCGCGCGTCCTGGCGACGCCGGCCATCGACATGGTGCACGTGATCGGCCACAGCGACCGCATCGGCAAGGACGCGGCCAACGTCGAGCTGTCGCGCAAGCGCGCGGCCGCGGTGCGCGACCACCTGATCGCCGCCGGCGTGCCCGCGGAGAAGATCACCGCCGTCGGCCGCGGCAGCGTGGAGCCGGTGACGACCTGCGAAGGCGAGCGCGGCCAGGCGCTGATCGATTGCCTGGCGCCCAACCGCCGCGTGGAAGTCAAGGTCATCGCCCCCTGACCCACCCCACCACCTGCAGGAGCGGCTGCAGCCGCTCCTACAGGGCTTTCCGTCAGGCCAGGCGGTCGGCGGCTTCGACGATCTGCTCTTCCGACGGGATCACCAGGAACGCCGCGCCGGCCAGCGGCGTGAACGTGTCCGCGCCCACCACGCGCTGCAGCGGCACGCCGGCCAGCCCGCCTTCGACCAGCGCGGTGATGATGCCCTCGCCCACGCCGGCGCTGCGCCGGCCTTCGTCGACCACCAGGATGCGCTTCGCACCCGCCGCCTGCTCGCGGATGAAGTCCTCGTTGAGCGGGGCCAGCCAGCGCAGGTCGACCACGCGCACCTTCCAGCCATGCTTCGCCTCGATCGCGCCGGCGGCGCGCAGGCTCATCGGCACGCCGTTGCCGAAGGTGAACACCACCAGGTCGTCATGCTCCTCGCCGTAGACGCGGCCCTCGCCCAGCGCCATGGCCTCGCCCGGTGCCGGGAACGTCGTCAGCCAGCCACCATCGCCGGCCTCGTACAGGTCCTTGGCCATGTACAGCGCGATCGGCTCGAGGAAGGCGCAGACGCGCCCGTCCACCTTCGCCAGCGCCATCAGCGTGCGCAGCATCGTGACCGCATCGTCGCCGCGGCTCGGACAGCCGACCACCAGCCCCGGGATGTCACGCAGCGCGGTGATCGAGTTGTCGTTGTGGAAGTGGCCGCCAAAACCGCGCTGGTATCCGAGCGAGGCGATCCGCATCACCATCGGATTGCGGTACTGGCCATTGGAGAAGAACTGCAGGCTGGCCGCCTCGCCGCGGATCTGGTCGCAGGCGTTGTGGAAATAGGCCAGGTACTGGATTTCAGGCATGGGCAGCAGGCCCATGTTGGCGTAGCCCTGGGCCAGGCCCAGGATCACGGTCTCGTCCAGCAGCGTATTGAACACGCGGCGCGGGCCGAACGCCTTCTGCAGGCCCTTGGTCACCGTGTAAACGCCACCCTTCTGGGCGACGTCCTCGCCGAACAGCAGGGTCTCGGGGTACTTGGCGAAAAGATCGTGCAGGGCCTGGTTGATCTGGATGGCGAGGTGCCTGGGCGGCTGGCTCTCGGGCAGCTTCGCCTCGCCACCGAAGACCTCCAGTCGTCGTTCGGCGTAGTCCGTGCGCGCGGCTTCGGCGGCGACCGCGTCCGGGGTGTACGGCGCCAGCGGCGCCATCACGTCCTCCAGCGTCTCCAGCCTGGGTCTGCGATCGGCATCCTCGGCCGCGGCGAAGCACTTCGCGCGCGTGGCCTCGTACAGGTCGATCACGTCGTCCTTGGACATCAGGCCCGACTCCAGCGCGATGGCCGCCGAGCGCAGCAGCGGATCGGTGGCCTCGACCGCGCACAGCTCCTCGATGTTGCGCCATTCGATCTCGAAGTCGGTGCCGGCGTGGCCCATGATGCGCGTGGTGCGCAGGTGCAGGAAGGTCGGGCGGCGGGTGCGACGGCAGTGCTCGACCGCGCGCTGCACGTCGCCGTAGCCCGCGGCGAGGTCCAGGCCGTCGGCGGCGAAATAGTCGAGATCGGGGCGCTGGCTGAAGTTGCGCGCGATCCAGCCATCCGGTGTCTTCACCGAGATGCCGATGCCGTTGTCCTCGCAGACGAACAGCACCGGCGCCGGAAGCTTCTGGTAAGCCGTCCACGCCGCCACGTTGAAGGCGGTCTGCGCGGTGGCGTGGTTGCTGGAGGCATCGCCGAAGGAGCAGATGGCGATGCTGTCGCCGGGTATCGGCAGCGCGTGCCCGATGCGCTTCGCCTGCTCGATGGCGACGGCGGTACCGAAGGCCTTGGGCAGGTGCGAGGCGATGGTGGAGGTCTGCGGCAACACCCACAACGGTTTGCTGCCCCAGACCTTGTGTCGCCCGCCCGAAGCCGGATCCTCCTTGGAGGCCGCGAACGACAGCGCCGAGTCCATCACCGGATCCATGCCAGGCAGCTTGCGGAAGCGCTCGGCCATGAAGCCGCCCGAACGGTAGTGCAGGAACGCCGGATCGGTATGGCGCGTGGCGCGCGCCACCATCGCATTGCCTTCGTGGCCGCTCGAACCGATGGTGTAGAAGACCTTGTTCTGCACGCGCAGCACGCGCGCCATCAGGTCGAGATGGCGGCTGATCAGCTGCGACTCGAAGAGTTCGCGGAAGCCGCGGGCATCGAGCGCGCTGCCATCGAGCACGGGGGCGTCACCGGCTGGCGCGCGGCCGCTCCGGCCCTCCCAGCCACGCACGAAGTCGGTGAAATTGACATCGCAGATCTCGGCGCGGTTGAGGCCCTTCATGCGGGCCGGGATCGGATTCGGAACGACTGCGAACATGGGGATGCTGTCCTGTCTGGAGAGGTGCCGGCGCTCAGGCCAGGCGCGTGCGGTTGTGCTGCCACTGGGTGCGGGTCTGTTCCCAGACCTCGACCGCGGCGTCCTCGTACGGGGCGGGCAGCCGGCCGGGACCGCGCAGGGTCGAGCCCAGGCGTCGTGCGACCTTCTGCGAGGCCAGGTTCGCAGGCGCGATGCAGTGGATGAAGTCGTCCCAGCCGAGCTTGGCCAGCGCCCAGTCGATCGCGGCCGCCGCGGCTTCGGTGGCGTAGCCGTGGCCCCAGGCGTCGGGATGGAAGGTGTAGCCGATCTCGTTGCCGGGCCAGCCTTCCGGCTTCCACGGTCCGGCCTGGCCGAGCCACAGGCCGGTCTCGCGGTGGGTCACCGCGAACATGCCGAAGCCCTGCAGCACCCAGGCACCCGGTTGCTGCAGGAACCTGCGCCACGCCGCCGCGCGCGGCACATGCCCGCCGATATGGCGGGCCGCGTCCTCGTCGGCGATCAGCTCCGCGAAGCGGTCGAAGTCGTCGATGCGCGGGACACGCAGCACCAGGCGTTCGGTTTCGATCCGGATTCCGTCGAGCGACATGGCCCTGTTCCCCGGCAGGCCGCGGCAGGCGTTTGCGGGCTCAGCCGCCGAACGCGTTGATGCCCGTGAGCTCGCGTCCAACCACCAGCTGGTGCACGGTCTCCGTGCCCTCGTAGGTGATCACGGACTCGAGGTTGAGCGCGTGGCGGATCGGCGAATGCTCGGTGGTGATGCCGGCGCCGCCGAGGAGGTCACGCGCTTCGCGGGCGATGTCGATGGCCATGCGGCAGTTGTTCCACTTGGCGAGCGACACCTGGGTCGGCTGCATCTTCCCGGCATCCTTCAGGCGCCCCAGCTGCAGGCTCAGCAGCTGCGCGCTGGTGATGCGCCGCGCCCAGTCGGCCATCTTGATCTGCGCGCTCTGGGTGGCGGCGACCGGGCGGCCGAACAGGATGCGCTCCTTCGAATACCCCAGCGCCTCGTCCAGGCAGGCGATGGCCGCGCCGATCGGGCCCCAGGTGATGCCGTAACGCGCCTGCGTGAGGCAGCCGAGCGGCCCCTTCAGCCCCTTCACGTTGGGCAGGCGGTTGGCTTCGGGCACGCGCACGTTGTCGAAGAACAGCGCGCTGGTCACCGACGCGCGCAGGCTCATCTTGTGCTTGACCTCCTGCGCCTTGAAGCCGGCGAAGTCCTTCTCCACCACGAAGCCCTGGATGCCATCGTCGGTCTGCGCCCAGACGATCGCGATGTCGGCCAGGTTGCCGTTGGTGATCCACATCTTCGAACCGTTGATCACCCAGTCGTCGCCGTCACGCCGGGCGTGCGTCTTCATGTTCGCCGGATCGGAACCGCCGTGCGGTTCGGTCAGGCCGAAGCAACCGATCACCTTGCCCGCGCCCATGTCCGGCAACCAGCGCTGCTTCTGCTCCTCGGTGCCATAGGCGAAGATCGGATACATGCACAGCGAGGACTGCACGCTGGCGAAGCTGCGCAGGCCGGAATCGCCGCGTTCCAGCTCCTGGCAGATCAGGCCGTAACTGACGTAGTTGAGCCCCGCCCCGCCGTACTCTGCCGGCAACGTCGCGCCGAGCAGGCCCAGCTCCGCGATCTCGGGGATCAGCTCCCTGGGAAAGCGGCCTTCATCGAAGCACTCACCGATGATCGGCAGCACGCGCTCGTCGGTGAACCGGGCCACGGTGTCCTGGACGGTGCGCTCCTCCTCGCTGAGCAGGGAACGGACGTCGTAGAGGTCGTAGGGGTTCAGGGCCATGGATGCGCTACCGGTGGGCGGAAACCGCGCATTGTAGCGAGGCCGCGCAAGAGTTGGACGGCGCCCGATGGCAGCACGTCCGCCATGGCTGAGACCGGCGCCGCACCGCCGCGACCGGATCCAGCCGGACCTGCGGACCTGCGGACCTGCCCGGACTTGGCGGACCTGCCCGGACCTGGCGGACCTACCCGGACCTGTGGGAGCGGCTATAACCGCGATGGCCGCAGGGTCGACGCCGCTGCGAACGATCGCGGCTGTAGCCGCTCCTACAGGGGAGTGGGGGGCGTCCGGAGGTGGGGTGGACGGATCAGCCGCGTTCGGTATCGCCGTCGACGGATGCCACCTGGGTGACCACCTGTCCATCGATCACCGGCAGGCGGTCGCCCGGGCGGTCATCCATCCGGATGCTGCGCTCCATCCCGTCGTAGCGGTAGGTCACCTCGTAGCCCACCGTGACCTCGCTGTCGCCCAGCGCGATGCGGTCGCCCGGCTTGCTGTCGGTACGCATGGTGCCCGTGGTGCCATCCGGATTGCGGAAGGTCACGTTGTAGCCGACCACGCGCGAGGATTCCGAGCTGTCATTGAGCGTGCGGCACTGGCGGTCGACGCGCTCGACCACCCGTCCGCCGACATGGCGACGGTCGACCTCGCGACCGGCGAAGCCACCGCCCACCGCACCCGCCACGGTCGCCAGCTTGCGGCCGTTGCCGCTGCCGACCTGGTTGCCGACCAGGCCACCGATGACGGCACCGGCCACGGTGCCGCCGACATTTCCGTCGCGCTCGGGCAGGCGCTCCTGCACGACGACGTCCTCGCAGACCTCGCGCGGCGAACTGGTGGTCGTCGTCTCGCGGATGGCTTCCGAACCGATGACCGTGGCGTACTGCGGCTCGCGCTCGGTGATCGGCTCGACCGCCACCACCGACGCGTATTCCAGGCGAGCCTCGGGCAGGGCGTCCCCGGCATCGGCGAAGGCGTCGCCCACGCGTGCATCCCCTGCGGACAGCGATGCGACATCGGCGCGCGGACCGTCGTTCCGGTTGCCCTGGAAGGCGGCGACCGCGACGCCACCCACGAGCAGCGAGGCGAGGGCAATGGCGAGCGTATTGTTCTTCATGTGGGGACTCCTCGGGGGAAAACCGGCTTTCGCGCGGCTGGAAACAGGGGTAGCGCGATTCGACCACTTCCCGCCTGAACAGGTCCCGATCACACGTGCTGGCACTGAGCGCGTCCTGAACTTCGCCACCATCCTGCGCGTGCTAGCGTGCCGACAGTCGCGCTTTCCGGAGACACCCCGTGCCCAATCCCCTCCTCGCCCCCGTGCTGCGCTGGCTGGGCCGTCTCAGCTACCCCAGGCTGTTCGCGTTCGCCGCCGTACTGTTCGCGATCAGCGTGGTCGTGCCCGACCCCCTGCCCTTCGTCGATGAACTGCTGCTCGGCATGGGCGCGCTGCTGATCTCGCGCCGCAAGCGCAAACCCGCGCCGCCCACCGGGCGCGTCATCGACGGCGAAGCCCGGCGCGGCTGAGCGCGATGCTGGTCGACACCCATTGCCATCTCGACGCCGGCGAATTCGCACCCGACCGCGCCGATGTGATCCGGCGCGCCCGGGACGCGGGCGTGTGCATGCAGGTCCTTCCGGCCACCCATGCCGACGAGTGGCCGGCGCTCCGTGACGCCGCGGCGATGGACCCGGGCCTGTTCGCCGCCTACGGCCTGCACCCCACCTTCCTGGAACACCATCGCCACCCGGACCTCGGGGCGCTCGAGGAATGGATCGAGGCCGAGCGCCCGGTCGCCGTGGGCGAGTGTGGCCTCGACTTCTTCGTGGACGGCCTCGACGAGGAGGCGCAGTCGCACTTCTTCGAGGGCCAGCTGCGGATCGCACGCGACGCCGGCCTGCCGGTGATCGTGCATGCGCGGCGCGCGGTCGACCGGGTCACCGCCGCGATCCGCCGGATCGGCGGCCTCCGGGGCGTGGTCCACAGCTTCTCGGGCAGCCGCCAGCAGGCCGAGAAGCTCTGGGAGCTGGATTTCATGCTCGGCATCGGTGGCCCGGTGACCTACGCCCGTGCCAACCGGCTGCGCACCCTGGTCGCGACCATGCCGCTCGAGTGCCTGCTGCTCGAAACCGATGCACCGGACCAGCCCGACGCCCAGCATCGCGGCCAGCGCAACGAACCGGCTCGACTGCGGCTGGTCTGCGACACCATCGCGGAGCTGCGCGGGATCGCGCCGGACGAGGTCGCGGCAGCGACCACGGACAACGCCCGCCGCCTGTTCGGCCTGCCCGCCGTCGCCTAGGCGCCGGCCCCGCCGGCAGGCGCCACGACGTCCTTCGCCTTCGCGCGGGCCAGCAGCATCTCGAGCGCCTTCCCTGCCGCCGCGAACGCGAACGCGCCGGTGATGTGCGTGGCCGCGCCAAGGCCGCCACCGCAATCGAGCTTGAACCCGTCCTCGCCACCCACCTGCGGACGCAGCCCGCAGACACTGCCGTCGGCCTGCGGGTAACGCACGTTCTCCAGCGAATACACCGCCGGGATGCCGAAGTAGCGCTTGGGCCCCTTGGGGAAATTGAACTCCGCGCGCAGCTTCTTGCGCACCAGCGCGAGCATGGCGTCGTGTTCGGTCCGGGACAGGTCGCGGATGCGCACCAGGGTCGGATCGATACGCCCGCCTGCCGAGCCCACGGCCACCATGGGCAGCTTGCGCCGGCGGCACCAGGCGATCATCTCGACCTTGCTGCGGAAGCTGTCGCAGGCATCGACCACCAGGTCGTAGCCACGGTCGAGAAGCTCGCCAAGGTTGGACGGCGTGAGGAAGCTGGGCACCTCGTGCACCACCATCGCCGGATTGATGGCAAGACAGCGCTCGGCCATCGCGCCGACCTTGGCACGGCCGTACTGGCCGGCGATCGCAGGCAGCTGGCGGTTGGTGTTGGACACGCACAGGTCGTCGGCGTCGATCAGCGTGAGCGTGCCCACGCCACTGCGCGCCAGCGCTTCGGCCACCCAGGAGCCGACGCCGCCCAGGCCGACGACGGCCACGTGGCAGCCGGCGAAACGCTCGAGCGCGCCACGGCCATACAGCCGGTCGATCCCGGCGAAGCGTTCGTTCCAGCCTGCGTCCATCCGGCCATTTTAGCGTCGCGGCCGCATACAATCGCGCCCTGCATCTTCCGCAACACAGGAACCATTCCGCATGTCGACGCCCAAGCCGCAAGCCACGCCGGTCGATCCTTCGCAGCCGCGCCAGCCGCGCAAGGCACCTTCGGCCGCGGGACGTTACCTGTTCCTGTTCCTGCTCGGCCTGGTGCTTGGCGTGATCGCGGTGGTCATGCTGCTGCGCACCCTCGACGGCCGGAAGACCTGGCAGGACCACTACCCCACGGCGACCATGCAGCTGATGTCGGCACACAGCGCGCAGCTGCGGCAGAAGCTCGATGCCAACCGCTGCGCCGCCACCGACGTGCTGCCGCACCTGCAGTCGCTGCGCGCGCTCGGCAACGACCTCGACCCGGCCTTCCCCGACCTGCGCGACAACAGCCGCTTCGCCGCACACACCGGCGGCTACCGTGCAGCCCTGGACGAAGCGCTGTCCTCGCCGCCGATGAACTGTGCCGGGCTCAAGAGCACGCTGGAAGCGATCGGCGAGACCTGCAAGGCCTGCCACGGCGATTTCCGCGGCTGAGCCGGGGTCGAAGGCGTCGCGGCGGCACGACGTCGCGATGCCCGCAAGCGGTTGGCACCCTCGGCCGACGCACGGCGGATGAACGTTTGCTGCACTGGATGCCCGGCATCGGCCGGCATCCGGTCACGCTTGATTGGCTGTTCACGGTTGCCTGACTAACGTCGGCTGCGAGGCATCACCCCGGTGCCATTGCAGGAGTCCCCACCGATGAAGGCCCGACTGATCAGCGCCAGCGCGATCATTGCCGCCGCCACCCTGGTCGGCTGCGCCAGCACCTCCCCCGGTTACTCGAGCGGCGGTTACGGCGGCGGCGGTTACGGCACGTCCGCGCGCTGCGATACCTGCGGCGTGGTGACGCGCATCGATCATCGCGCCCGCGCATCCAACACCCCGAACGCCACCGGCGCCGTCCTTGGCGGCATCGTGGGCGCCGTCGCCGCGCGCGAGATCGCCGAGCGCAATACCGACAGCGACGGCCGCGCCAACACCGCCACCGTGGCAGGCGCCGTGGGCGGCGCGGTCGCGGGCAATGCCATCCAGAACCGCGTGCAGGGACAGTCGGTCTACGACGTCCACGTGCGGCTGGACAACGGTCGCATGACGGTCGTCACCCAGAACGACCTCGGCGGCATCCGCGAGGGCTCGTACGTGAGCGTGGCCGGTGGCCGCGCCACGGTGCGCTGACCCCGCCGGATCAATCGTTCCTCTCTCTCCTTGACGGCCCGCCCTGCGGGCCGTTTTTCTTTGGCAGACTTCACGCATGGACCTGCAGACCCTTTACTACGCGATCGCCGCCATCCTGGTGGCCATCGGCATCGCGGGCACCATCCTGCCGGCCCTGCCGGGGCTCCCGCTCGTGTTCGCCGGCATGCTGCTGGGCGCCTGGGCCGGCGGCTTCGAATATGTCGGCATCCCGATGCTCGTGCTGCTGGGCGTGCTGACGGCGCTGTCGCTGGTGGTCGACTTCTGGGCAACCGCATTGGGTGCGAAACGTGTCGGTGCCAGCCGGAAGGCGATCGCCGGCGCGGTCATCGGCACGTTCGTCGGCATCTTCTTCGGCCCGATCGGCCTGCTTGCGGGCCCGTTCGCAGGCGCGCTCGCGGGTGAGCTCCTGCACGGGCGGGACGTGGGCCAGGCCACGCGCGTGGGGTTCGGCACGTGGCTTGGCGTGGTCTTCGGGACCGTACTCAAGCTTGCACTCGGGTTCACCATGCTGGGGCTCTTCGTGCTGGCCTGGGTGTTCTGACACGACCGGGGCGCACGCGCGGCACGGGCTGCGAACTCGCCTACACATGGCGGAACGCTACACTCCGGCGCCGACGCCCAGAGGATCCCGCCACATGCGACCAGGAAACAACGGACTGTTGCTGCTCTGCGCCCTGCCCTTCGCGGCTGGCGCCCAGGTATCGGCCCCGGCGGAGGCGCCCGTGCTCGACGCCTGCGTCGCGATCGAGATCGCCGCCGAGCGCCTGGCCTGCTACGACCGGGTCGCGCAGCGCGTCGCGCCCACGCCCGAGGAAGCCGATGCCGCCGCGGCCCAGGCACAGGCCGTGGTCGAGTCCGATGCGCCGGCAGCCGCCGCCGCGACCAGCAGCGACGTGTTCCCGCATGACGGCGATCCGCGCCGTGCGCTGGCGAACGCCGGCCGCGGCTCCCTGCTCGACAGCCGCTGGGAACTGGCCGCCGATTCCAAGCTGGGCACCTTCAACATGCGCGCCTACAAGCCGGTGTACCTGCTGCCGGCCTTCTGGAGCAGCAATCCGAACAACCGGCCCACGTCGTCGACCGACGGCACGCCGCTGGATACCCCCGGCGTGGACGCGATCGAGGCGAAGTTCCAGATCAGTTTCAAGACCAAGGCGGTGGAGAACCTGTTCGGCGACAACGGCGACATCTGGATGGGCTATACCCAGAGCTCGCGCTGGCAGGTCTACGACACCGACAACTCGCGCCCGTTCCGCGAAACCAACTACGAGCCGGAAGTGCTGCTGGTCTTCCGCAACAACTATTCGCTGGGCGGCTGGAAGGGCCGCATGGCCGCGGTCGGCATCAACCACCAGTCGAACGGGCGCGGCGACCCGCTGTCGCGCAGCTGGAACCGCCTGATGTTCAACGTCGGGCTGGACCGCGAGGACTGGGCCGTGACCTTCCGTCCCTGGATCCGCCTCAGCGACGGCAGCGACGACGACAATCCCGGCATCGAGGACTACCTGGGCCGCGGTGATGTCACCGTCGTGCATACCCGGGGCGACCAGGTGTTCTCGCTGATGGGCCGGCACTCGTTGCGCGGCGGTGACCGCTCGCGCGGGGCGGTGCAGTTCGACTGGGGCTTCCCGATCAGCAGCAACCTGCGCGGCCACATGCAGGTCTTCAGTGGCTATGGCGAGAGCATGCTCGACTACGACCACAAAGCGACCTATGTCGGCATGGGCATCTCGGTGCTGGACTGGTTCTGAGGCGTGGGCGGGCGCCGGCTTCACGCGACGCTGAATGCGGGCAGGCGACATTGACCGGCCGGCGCGCGAAACGCCGAGGAAGTCGATGAGCCTCAGAACCTGGAGCCGGAACCACATGGGTTGGACGATCGTCCTGACCATCGCCATCACGGTACTTGCCGTGGTGCTTGCGATGAACTTCTCGACTCCCGAGAAGAAGATCGAACGCAAGATCGAGCACCGCCACGCGATCGCCGACCCGCAGTTCCGCCGCGAGATGTCGGTGCTGCTGGGGCCGGCCATCCTGCCTGGCAACCACGTCATCGACTACCAGAACGGCGACGAGATCTTCCCCGCCATGCTTGGCGCGATCGCGTCGGCGCAGAAGACCATCACCTTCGAGACCTACATCTACTGGTCGGGCGAAATCGGCGGAAAGTTCGCCGACGCGCTGTGCGAACGCGCGCGCGCCGGCGTGAACGTGCACCTGCTCGTCGACTGGGCCGGCAGCATCAAGATGGACGAGGAGATGCTGCAGGAGATGAAGGACGCCGGCGTCGAGGTGGAGCGCTACCGGCCGCTGCACTGGTACAACCTCGGCCGCATGAACAACCGCACGCACCGCAAGCTGCTGGTGATCGACGGGCGCGTGGGCTTCACCGGCGGCGTTGGAATCGCCGACCAGTGGTCCGGCCACGCCCAGGACCCGGACCACTGGCGCGAGGCGCATTTCCGCATCGAGGGCCCGGCCGTGGCGCAGATGCAGTCGGCGTTCAACGACAACTGGATCAAGACCACCGGCACCCTGCTCAACGGCCCGGACTATTTCCCGCACCTGGAGCCGGTGGGCGACATGGACGCCCACCTCTTCATCGCCTCCCCCGCCGGCGGCAGTGAGAGCATGCACCTGATGTACCTCACGGCGATCGCGGCGGCCGAACACAGCATCGACCTGACCGCGTCCTATTTCGTGCCGGACGAGCTGATCATGAAGGCGCTGGTGGCAGCCCGGAAGCGTGGCGTGCGGGTGCGCGTGCTGCTGCCGGGCAAGCACATCGACTCGGAGACCGTTCGACTGTCATCGAAGGCGAGCTGGGGCGGACTGCTTGATGAAGGCATCGAGATCCACGAATACCAGCCGACGATGCTGCACGTGAAGCTGCTGATCGTGGACGGCGAACTGGTCTCGCTGGGCTCGACCAACTTCGACATCCGCTCCTTCCGCCTCAACGACGAGGCGAGCCTGAACGTCTACGACCGGGCGTTCGCCGCGCGCATGACCGAGGTCTTCGAGCAGGACCTGGTGCACGCGGTGCAGTACTCGCACGAGATGTGGGAGCAGCGGCCGCTGCACGAGAAGCTGGCGGAGAAGGTGGTGCGGCCGATCCGGTCGCAGTTGTAGCGGCGATGGTGGACCGGGGTGTGCGGATCGCGGCTGTAGCCGCTCATACAGGGCCAGGCTTCGGGCGGATCGCGGCCGTGGCCGCTCCTACAGGGTCGGGCGTTTGTGGGAGCGGCCATGGCCGCGATTGCGAAACCCCCGGGCGTCGACCCGCCCAACCGATCAGGCAGTCTCAACCACCGCCAGCGGAATCTTCCCGATCCGCGACTGCCACTCGCGCGGGCCGGTCTCATGCACCGACACGCCGGTGGAGTCGACGGCCACGGTCACCGGCATGTCCTGCACCGTGAACTCGTAGATCGCTTCCATCCCGAGGTCCTCGAACGCCACGACCTTCGACGCGCGGATCGCCTTCGACACCAGGTAGGCCGAGCCGCCCACGGCCATCAGGTAGGCCGAGCGGTGGCGTCGGATCGCGTCGATCGCCGCCACGCCGCGCTCGGCCTTGCCGACCATGCCCAGGAGCCCGGTCTGCGACAGGATCTGGTCGGTGAACTTGTCCATGCGCGTGGCGGTGGTCGGACCGGCCGGCCCCACGACTTCGCCGGGCACCGGATCCACCGGGCCCACGTAGTAGATGAAGCGGCCGGCCAGGTCCACCGGCAGCGACTCGCCCCGGTTGAGCATGTCGACCATGCGCTTGTGCGCGGCGTCGCGGCCGGTCAGCAGGCGTCCGTTGAGGAGCAGGGTCTCGCCCGGCTTCCAGGACGCCACCTCCTCGCGGGTGACGGTGTCGAGGTCGACGCGGCGACCCTTGGAGGCGTCGTAGGTGATCTCCGGCCAGTCCTCGAGCGAGGGCGGCTCCAGCATCACCGGGCCGCTGCCGTCCAGTGTGAAGTGCGCGTGCCGGGTCGCCGCGCAGTTGGGAATCATCGCCACCGGCAGGTTGGCGGCATGGGTCGGGTAGTCCTTGATCTTGATGTCGAGCACCGTGGTCAGGCCTCCCAGGCCCTGCGCACCGATGCCGAGCGCGTTGACACCCTCGAAGATCTCCAGGCGCAGTTCTTCCAGCCGGTTGGCGGGGCCGCGGGCCTTCAGGTCGACGATGTCGATCGGCTCCATCAGGGCTTCCTTGGCGAGCAGCATCGCCTTCTCGGCCGTGCCGCCGATGCCGATGCCGAGCATGCCCGGCGGACACCAGCCGGCGCCCATCGTCGGCACCGTCTTCAGCACCCAGTCGACGATGGAGTCGGACGGGTTGAGCATGGCGAACTTCGACTTCGCTTCCGAGCCGCCGCCCTTGGCAGCCACGATCACGTCGACCTTGCCGCCCGGCACGACCTTGAAGTTCACGATCGCCGGGGTGTTGTCGCCGGTGTTGCGGCGCTTGCCGGCCGGATCGGCGAGGACCGAGGCCCGCAGCTTGTTCTCCGGCAGGTTGTAGGCACGGCGCACGCCCTCGTTGACCATGTCCTCCACGCCCATGGTGGCGTCGGGCCAGCGCACGTCCATGCCGATCTCGAGGAAGACGGTGACGATGCCGGTGTCCTGGCAGATCGGTCGGTGGCCCTCGGCGCACATGCGCGAGTTGATCAGGATCTGCGCCATTGCGTCCTTCGCGGCCGGGGACTCCTCGCGCTCGTACGCCGCCGCCAGGTTCCGGATGTAGTCCACCGGGTGGTAGTAGCTGATGTACTGGAGGGCGTCGGCGACGCTCTGGATGAAGTCGTCCTGGCGGATCTCGGTCACGGCTGGCTCGATTGCGGGCTGGAAGCCCCCATTTTAAGCGGCCCGTTCACCCGGCTTGAACCTTTTGCCGCGACGGAGCATCCGACCGGTATGCTCGACGCCGTCATGACCCGCAGCCAGCACCCCCCGGCCCCCGATGCCGGGGACGGCGACCGCGCCCTGGCGCTGGCAGCGGCCGCGGGGGATGCCACGGCGTTCGAGGCGCTCTACCGGCGGCACGCGGCGCGTGTGCACGGGGTCGTGCTGCGCCTGGCCGGATGGCAACACGCGCGCGCCGAGGACCTGGTGCAGGAGGCCTTCATCCGTGCCTGGCAGGCACTGCCCGGCTGGCGCGGCGAGTCCGCGTTCGGCACCTGGCTGCACCGCCTCGCCGTGAACGTGGCGCTGATGGACCTGCGCGCGCGCCGGTCGAGGCCCGTGCTCGATGGCGACGACGGCGACGCCCTGGAATCGCTGCCCGCCGCCGACGCCGCAGGACACGGGCCGGGGCTCGCCCTCGACCTGGAACGCGCGGTGGCCAGCCTGCCGCCGCGGGCGCGGGCCGTGCTGGTGCTGTACGACGTCGAGGGCTGGACCCACGGCGAGATCGCCGCCGCACTGGACATGGCGGAGGGCAGCTCGAAATCGCAACTGCATCGTGCGCGCGGACTGCTGCGCGCGCGGCTCGGAGAAATGGCATGAACCCCGACGACCTTCGACCCGGACGCGATGACGACGTGCACCCCGGAGCCCTGCCCGACGCACTGTCGCCGGGGCTTCGTCGGCTGCGCACCGATGTCCCACCGGATCGCGACCTCTGGCCCGGCATCGCGGCACGACTGGAGCCACGCAGGACCATGGCGGCCGCGGACGTGCCGCGGAACGGCCATGCAGCGCCTCGCGCCAGCCGCCGCCGCGGGCACCAGCGACGCAATGCCGGCTACGCCGCGGCTGCGGCGGTCGTCCTTGCCGCCGGCGTCGCCTGGCAGATGACGTGGCTGGAGCCGGCGGCGCCCG
>DATBUS010000110.1:0-10358 GCA_036515815.1 Luteimonas sp. | reverse complement strand
CCGGCATCCGCGGGGCTGGTCCGGGCGGCGGCCCGTTCACGCGGCGGACCGCGCCCGCGTGACCCGGCTGCCGGTCGCGCGCCCGAGGACGCCGGACAGCCACGCCCCGGTGTCGACCAGGGCGTCGAGGTCCACGCCGGTGTCGATGCCGAGCCCATGCAGCATGTAGACCAGGTCCTCGGTCGCCAGGTTGCCGCTGGCGCCACGTGCATAGGGACAGCCGCCGGTGCCGGAGACCGCGGCGTCAACCACGGCCACGCCTTCCTCCAGGCAGGCCAGCACGTTGGCCAGCGCCTGCCCGTAGGTGTCATGGAAGTGGATGGCGAGCGCATGCATCGGCACTTCGGCCGCCACGGCCCGCAGCATGCCCCGTGCGCGCGCCGGCGTGCCGATGCCGATGGTGTCGCCAAGCGAGACCTCGTAGCAGCCCATGGCATGCAGGGCGGCCGCGACGCGGACCACGTCGCCCAGCGGCACATCGCCCTGCCAGGGGCAGCCCAGCACGGTCGAGACATAGCCGCGCACGCGGACGCCGTCGGCCCGCGCGCGTTCGAGCACGGGCCGGAAGCGTTCGAGTGATTCGTCGATTCCGGCGTTGGTGTTGCGGCGGTTGAAGTCCTCGGACGCCGCGGTGAACACCGCGACCTCGTCGGCACCCACGGCGCGGGCACGCTCATAGCCCTGCAGGTTGGGCACCAGCACCGGATAGGCGACGCCCGGCCTGCGGGTGATGCCGGCGAACACCTCGGCGGCGTCGGCCAGTTGCGGCACCCACTTCGGGCTGACGAAGCTCGTGGCCTCCACCGTGCGCAGGCCCGTGGCCGACAGCCTGTCGACCAGCTCGATCTTGGCCGCGGTGGGCACCAGCGTGGACTCGTTCTGGAGCCCGTCGCGCGGCCCGACCTCGACGATGCGTACCCGTGCCGGCGCCGCCATCAGTCCTCCAGGGTGACCAGCACGGCGTCGGCGTCGACGAAGTCGCCTTCGGCCGCACGCACCTCGCCCACCACGCCGTCGCGTGGGGCCTTCAGCGCGAGCTCCATCTTCATCGCCTCCATCACCAGCAGCTCCTGTCCTTCGCTGACACGGTCGCCTGCCCGGACACGCGTCACCACGATACGCCCCGGCATCGGCGCCGCAACCCTGTTCCCGCCGCCGGCACCATCGGCCCCGGTGGGCTCGTAGGCGCCGACGCGCTCGAAACGCCAGTGGCGTCGGCCGTCATGCAGGCGCACGGCCTGGTCATCGGTATCGAGTGCGAAGCGCAGGCCCCGGCCATTGAAACGCGCCTGCAGGGCGCCGGAGGCCAGCGAGGCACCGTCCACCTGCACGGGCGCGGCATCGTCCAGGGTGATCCGGTAGTTGCCGCCGGCACCATGCGCGGTCGCGACATGGCGCGCGCCGTCCTCGCCCAGCACCACGCGGCGCAGGCCGGCGTGGCCCAGGCGCCAGCCATCGGCAATCGCCCAGGGCGAGCCGGGATCGCCGCTCGCCGCGGCGGCCTGGCGCGCCGCGGCCTCGTTGTGGAGGAGGACCGCGACCACCGCCGCGGCACGCGCGGCTTCGCCGTCGGCGTCGGCCGCGTCCGCATCGCCGATGAACTCGTCGAGATGGCGGTCGAGATAGCCGGTGTCGATGCGGCCTTCGACCACCGCGGGGTGGCGCGCCAGGCGCTCGAGGAAGGCGATGTTCGACTTCGGCCCTTCGATGATGCAGGCGGCGAGCGCCGAACGCAGTCGCGCCAGCGCGCCGTCGCGGTCGGCGGCATGGACGATGAGCTTCGCGATCATCGGGTCGTAGAAGATCGTGACCACGTCGCCTTCGACCACGCCCGAATCGATGCGCACGCCTTCGGCATCGGCGGGCAGGCGCAGGCGCTGCAGGCGACCGGAGCCGGGCAGGAAGCCGGCCTCCGGATCCTCGGCGTACAGGCGCACTTCGATCGCATGGCCCTGCTGGCGCACCTCCGACTGGGCCAACGGCAGGGGTTCCCCGGCGGCCACGCGCAACTGCCACTCGACGAGGTCGAGGCCGGTCACCATTTCGGTCACCGGATGTTCCACCTGCAGGCGCGTGTTGATCTCCATGAAGAAGAACTCGCCCGAGGGCGCCACGATGAACTCCACCGTGCCCGCGTTCTGGTAGCCGATCGCGCGCGCGGCCAGTACCGCCGCCTCGCCCATGCGCGCGCGAAGCGCCGGCGTCAGGAAGGGCGAGGGCGATTCCTCCAGCACCTTCTGGTAACGCCGCTGCGCCGAGCACTCGCGCTCGTTGAGATGGATGGTGTTGCCCTGCGCATCGGCGAACACCTGGATCTCGATGTGCCGCGGCGACTCGATATAGCGCTCCAGCAGTACGCGGTCACGCCCGAAGGCATTGCGTGCCTCGCGCTGGCAGCTTTCCAGCGCCGGCAGGAACTCCGCGGACGCGCGCACGATGCGCATGCCCTTGCCGCCGCCGCCGAACGCGGCCTTGATCATCAGCGGATAGCCGATGCGGTCGGCCTCGCGCTGCAACAGCTCCGGCGCCTGGTCCTCGCCGGTGTAGCCCGGCACCACGGGCACGCCGGCGGCGGCCATCAGCTCCTTGGCGCCGGCCTTGCTGCCCATGCGCCGCATGGACTCAGCCTTCGGCCCGATGAACACCAGCCCGGCCGCCTCCACCACATCGGCGAAATCCGCGTTCTCGCTCAGGAAGCCATACCCCGGATGCACCGCCTGCGCGCCACTGGCCAGCGCGGCCTCGAGGATCGCCTCGCCCCGCAGGTAACTCTCCTGCGGCCGCGGCCCCCCGATCGGGTACGCCTCGTCGGCCAGCCGCACGTGCTGCGCCCCGGCATCGGCCTCCGAATACACCGCCACGGTGGCGATGCCCATTCGGCGGGCGGTGCGGATGACGCGGCAGGCGATCTCGCCGCGGTTGGCTATGAGGATTTTCGGGAACATTCTTCTTGCCACGGATTTGCGGTGATGACGCGGATCAGGCCGACGAGTCTATGAGAAAACGCGACGGCGGAACCCGGGGCGGGGTCCGAAGCCGTATCCCGACCCGGGTGGATCCGCGCTCATCGGCGTGAATCCGTGGCAAGAGCCCCTGCTCTTATCCAGCCCACGAAGCAGGGCGCTTGTCGAGGAAGGCGGCCAGGCCTTCCTGGCCTTCCGCGGAGACGCGCAGGGCGGCGATAAGGGCGGCGTTGTCGTGGTCGAGGCGGTCGCGGTCCGTGGCGGCGGCGGTCTCGCGGACCAGGCGCTTGGCATCGGCGGAGGCGAAGGGCGCGGCCTTGAGGAGCAGGGCGACCTGGCGCTCGATCGCGGCGTCGAGCGCTTCGTCCGGGACGACCTGGTGGAGCAGGCCGATGCGCTGTGCTTCGGCGGCATCGAACAGTTCGGCGGTGGCGAAATAGCGGCGTGCGTGGCGGGCGCCTATGGCGTTGATGACATAGGGAGAGATCACCGCCGGCAGCAGGCCGAGGCGGCTCTCGGTCAGGCCGAACTTCGCGCCGGGTACGCCGATGGCGATGTCGCAGCAGGCCACGAGTCCGACGCCGCCGCCGAAGGCCGCGCCCTGTACGCGCGCGATCGTGGGCCTGGGCAGCTCGTCGAGCGTGCGCATCAGGCGCGCCAGGCGGAGCGAGTCCTCCCGGTTGGCGTCCTCGCTCGCCGCGGCCATGCCGCGCATCCAGTTGAGGTCGGCGCCGGCGGAGAACGATGCGCCCGCGGCTTCCAGCAGCACCACGCGCACGCCGGGGTCCCGGCCCAGCGTCTCCAGTGCCCCGGTCAGGCCGGTGATCAGCGCGTCGTCGAAGGCGTTGTGCAGGGCGGGGCGTTCCAGGCGCAGGCGCGCCACCGCGCCATCGCGCGCAACCGAAAAGTGTGCCGTCATGGGGAGGGCCTCGAGGAAATCGGACGCCGGATGATACCGGCCGGCCCCGCGGGCTTTATAATGAGAACCATTCCCAATAGGACCCACTCGTGAGGCTCTCCCAACTCCCACGTCGCGTGCGCGGCGTGGTCGAGCGCGTCGAGGCGTGCTCGGACAACGACCCCATCGCCCGTCGCCTGCGGGAACTCGGCTTCGTCGCGGGGGAGTCGGTCCAGGTGACCGCGACCGGCCCCTTCGGCGCCGAGCCGCTGCTGGTCCAGGTCGGCTACACCCGTTTCGCGCTGCGGCGCGGGGAAGCCGCGCGGGTTGTCCTGGCGGAAGCGGTGGAGCACGGGGGACCGGAGGGCGAGGTGGTCGCGGCCGCCGCGCCGGGCGGCGCGGCATGAGCGCCGCCGCGCCGTCCGTCCCGCGCCTCGCCCTGGTAGGCAACCCGAACTGCGGCAAGACCGCGCTGTTCAACCAGCTGACCGGCAGCCGGCAGAAGGTCGCCAACTACGCCGGCGTCACGGTCGAGCGCAAGGAAGGGCGGCTGGTGGCGCCCTCGGGCCGTGCCTACGCCGTGCTCGACCTGCCCGGTGCCTACAGCCTGGTGCCGTCCAGCCTGGACGAAGCGGTCACGCGCGACCTCTGCCGCGGCTTCTACCCCGGCGAACCCGCGCCCGACGTCATCGTCTGCGTGGTCGATGCCACCAACCTGCGCCTGCACCTGCGCTTCGCGCTGGAAGTGCGCGAGCTGGGCGTACCGATGGTGCTGGCGTTGAACATGGTGGACGTGGCGCAGCACCGCGGCATCCGCGTCGACCGCGCGGCGCTGGAAGCGGAGCTGGGCGTGCCGGTCGTGGAGACCGTCGCGGTGCGCCACGACGGCGCGGCCCTGCTCGTCGACCACATCGAGGCCATGGCGCAGGCGCCGAGGCCGCCTGCGAAGCGACTCCCCTCGCCAGTCCCCGCGGTCGCCGCCCCGGCAATGACAGAGACCCTCGAGCACGACGCGCTCCATGCCGAAACCCGCCGCCTGCTCGCACTGGCGGTGGCCATGCCCACGCGAACCGCTCGCGTCGACGATGCACTCGACCGCTGGCTGCTGCATCCGGTATTCGGCCTGCTGACGCTGGCGGTGGTGATGTTCCTGATCTTCCAGGCGGTCTACGCCTGGGCGACGCCGCTGATGGACCTGATCGAAGCCGGCACCGCCTGGCTGGGCGAGGCGGCGGGCGGCGCCATGCCGGAGGGGCCGCTGAGGAGCCTGGTGGTCGACGGCCTCATCGCCGGCCTTGGCGGCGTGGTGGTCTTCCTGCCGCAGATCCTGGTCCTGTTCGCCTTCATCCTTGCGCTCGAGGAGTCGGGCTACCTGCCGCGCGCGGCTTTCCTGCTCGATCGCATGATGTCCGCTGCGGGCCTGTCGGGGCGCTCCTTCATCCCGCTGCTGTCGAGCTTCGCCTGCGCGGTGCCCGGCATCATGTCCACGCGCTCGATCCAGGACCCGCGCGACCGCATCGCCACGATCATGGTCGCGCCGCTGATGACCTGCTCGGCGCGGCTGCCGGTGTACGCGCTGCTGATCGGCGCCTTCATCCCGGCGCGCACGGTGGCCGGGGGGTTCAACCTGCAGGGCCTGGTGCTGTTCGGCCTGTACATGGCCGGCATCCTGAGTGCGCTGGCGGTGGCCTGGCTGATGAAACGCTGGCGCCGGGACAAGGGCGAGCATCCGCTGATGCTGGAACTGCCGGCGTACCGCGTGCCGCATCCGCGCGACCTCGCGATCGGGCTGTACGAGCGTGGCATGATCTTCCTGAAGCGCGTCGGCGGCATCATCTTCGCGCTGACCGTCCTGCTGTGGGTGCTGCTGTCGTTCCCGGCGCCGCCCGCCGATGCGGTGGGTCCGGCCATCGACTACAGCTTCGCCGGCCGCATCGGACATGCGCTGGCGGCGGTGTTCGCACCGGTGGGCTTCAACTGGCAGATCTGCATCGCGCTGATACCCGGTCTGGCGGCGCGCGAGGTGGCGGTGTCATCGCTGGCCACCGTGTACGCGCTCTCGGCCGCCGACGACGCCGCTGCGAGCGAGGCCCTGCTGCCCATCATCAGCGGCGGCTGGTCGCTGGCGACCGGGCTGTCGCTGCTGGTGTGGTTCATCTATGCACCGCAGTGCATCGCCACCTGGGCGGCGATCCGGCGCGAGACCGGCTCCTGGAAGCTCATGGCGGGCAATGCGATGTTCCTGTTCGCGCTGGCCTACATGGCCTCGCTGCTGGCCTACCAGGTCGCGAAGGCGCTGGGCGCGGGCTGATGGGCACGGGCCTGGCGCTGCAGTACGTGGTGGTGGCGGTGGTGGTCGCGCTCAGTGCGTGGATGCTGCTGCGCCGGCAGTTCCCCGCCACCGCGCGGCGGCTTCGGCTGGCGCTGGCGGTCCCGCTGGTGCGCGAGGGACGGCCGGCCTGGATGCGCGCGCTGGGCCGCCGCATAGCGCCGCCCGTGGTGGCTGGCGGAGGGAGCTGCGGCAGCTGCAGCGGCTGCGACTGAACCACCGCCATGGCGATGGCGACCGCGGCCCGTCCCAGCTAGTGGCGTGGGCGGGAGGTCGGGCGCTTGGGCATGCGGCGCATGTCGCTGGTGGGCGTCACCTCGACCGCGAGCGTGAACGTACGCGCGTCGCCGGGGTGGATGGCCCCGACGCCGACCACCTGGTGCGAGACTTCCCGGCCTTCGTCGTCCCGGATGGTCAGCACCACCGAGTATTCCCAGGCACCGCCTTCGGCCGGATGCCGGATCTCGCCTTCCACCTGGAGTGCCCGCGTGGCCTCGGGCGCCTGCGCCCCGTCATCGAACCGCAGGTAGTGGCGGCACGACGGGCACACCGTCGCGCTCTCGAGGATCACGGTCTTGCAGTGCGGGCAGGCGCGGGTGGCGCCTGCCGCGCCGGGGCGGGCGGTCACGCGACCGCGTCGCTGCCGGCCTTGTCCCTGCTGGGCTTCTGCGCCTGGTCGTCCTTGCCCTTGGCGCTGGTGGCCTCGTCCCAGCCGCACTCGACATGCCCGCGGATGCGCGAGCCCGGCGCGACGGTGAGCGTGCCGGCCTTGACGTCGCCCACCAGCACCGCGGAGGGCTGCAGGTCGACGCGTTCGGCGGTTTCGATATTGCCTTCCAGTTCGCCTGCCACGGTCACGCGCTTTGCGCGCACGCCGCCGTTGAGGCGGGCACCGCCATCGATCGTGAGGTCGCCCTCGACGTTGACGTCGCCCTTGAAGCGGCCGGCGATGCGTACGTTGCCGCTGCCGGAGATCTTGCCTTCGATGGTGAGGTCGGATGCGATCACGGATTCACGGGCCTGGGGCGCGGCTGGCGCCGCCTGGCGCTGGCTCGCCTGGAACGGGGCTTCGGCCGGCTCGAACGATGCCACCGCCGGGGCCTGGTCGCGCACCGGCGCGGCGCTGTCCTTGAACGGGAGATCTTTCTTGGCGGAGCCTTGCGGGAAGATGGACATGGGGTGGGAATTCCTCGGAACGGGCAGGACGGGGGAGGCCGACGATATCATGACGCCGCCTTCACACGCGTGTGACCCGTCTCACCAAAACCGAACACGGACAAGGGCTTACACGACGGGCTGTGAGCGCCGCAATCCGGCGCCCGCGCCCCGCCGGCATGCCGGTTACATCCGGAACACCCCGAAGCGCGCCGGCTCGATCGGGGCGTTGAGCGAGGCGGAAACGGCCAGGCCGAGCACGCGGCGGGTGTCGGCGGGATCGATGATCCCGTCGTCCCACAGGCGCGCGGTGGCGTACCACGGGCTGCCCTGGTGCTCGTACTGGTCACGGATCGGCGCCTTGAACGCGTCTTCCTCATCCGTGCTCCAGTGCCCGCCACGCGCTTCGATGCCATCGCGGCGCACGGTGGCCAGGACGCTCGCCGCCTGCTCGCCGCCCATCACGCTGATGCGCGCGTTCGGCCACATCCAGAGGAAGCGCGCGCCGTAGGCACGGCCGCACATGGCGTAGTTGCCGGCACCGAAGCTGCCACCGATCACCACGGTGAATTTCGGGACGCTCGAGCAGGCCACGGCGGTCACCATCTTCGCGCCATCCTTCGCGATGCCCGCGTTCTCGTACTTGCGCCCGACCATGAAGCCGGTGATGTTCTGCAGGAACACCAGCGGGATGCCGCGCTGGTTGCAGAGCTCGATGAAGTGCGCGCCCTTGAGCGCGCTCTCGCCGAACAGGATGCCGTTGTTGGCCACGATGCCGACCGGATAGCCGTGCAGGTGGGCGAAGCCGGTGACCAGGGTCCTGCCGTAGCGCGCCTTGAACTCCTGGAACTCGCTGCCATCGACGATGCGCGCGATCACTTCGCGGATGTCGAACGGGCGCCGGGTGTCCTTCGGCACGATGCCGTACAGCTCGTCGGCCGCGAACAGCGGCTCGGCCACCGGGCGCGTGGCCACCGGCAGCACCTTGTGGCGGTTGAAATTGCCGACGATGTCGCGCGCGATCTGCAGCGCATGGCGGTCGTCCTCGGCGAAATGGTCGGCCACGCCCGAAACCGAGGTGTGCACGTCGGCGCCGCCCAGCGACTCCGCATCCACCACTTCGCCGGTCGCGGCCTTCACCAGCGGCGGGCCGCCGAGGAAGATCGTGCCCTGTTCCCTGACGATCACCGACTCGTCGCACATCGCCGGCACGTAGGCGCCGCCCGCGGTGCAGGACCCCATCACCACCGCCACCTGCGGGATGTTCTCCGCGCTCATGCGCGCCTGGTTGTAGAAGATGCGGCCGAAGTGTTCCTTGTCCGGAAACACCTCGTCCTGCAGCGGCAGGAAGGCGCCGCCGGAATCGACCAGGTACACGCAGGGCAGGTTGTTCTCGCGCGCCACTTCCTGCGCACGCAGGTGCTTCTTCACCGTCATCGGGAAGTAGGTGCCGCCCTTGACGGTGGCATCGTTGGCCACGACCACCACTTCCTGGCCCATGACCCGGCCGATGCCGCAGACCATGCCGGCCGCCGGCGCGGCACCGTCGTACATGTCCTCGGCGGCCAGCGGCGCGATCTCGAGGAAGGGCGAGCCGGGATCCAGCAGTGCGGCGATGCGCTCGCGTGCCAGCAGCTTGCCGCGCGCGGTGTGCTTTTCCCGCGCCTTGTCGCCACCGCCCTCCGCGGCGCGCGCAAGCCGTGCATCGAGCTCGTCGACGAGCGCGCGATGGTAGGCGACGTTGTCCTGGAACTCCGGCGAGCGGGGATCGAGGCTGGACTTCAGTGCGGGCATGCGTGGACCGGTCGTTGCGGCAGGGCCGCCCAGCATACCCGCAGGCGATCAGGGGTCGCCGTCCTTGTCGTCGTCGTTGTAGCCGCCCTCGACCGCATCGCTCGCGACCGGTGCGCGCTCGTACTGGTTGGAGTTGTCGTCCCGGGTGCGCGCTTCGGCACCAGCCACCTCGGCCGCGGCGGAATCGGTGGCGTCCTGCCCGGTGCGCTCGATGGCCACGGTCTCGGCCTCGGCCGCGTGCTGGCCGCCGACCACGGCGGGGCCGGTGCCAGTCCGTCCGATCGCGTCGGTGGAACCGTTGAGGTCGGGGCGCGGCGGGCCGTCGGTCATGCCGGCCACGTCCTTGTCGTTGTCGCCGGTGGCGTCGGTGGGGACGACGGCGCGGTCATACCCGTCATCGCCTTCGGCGACCGGGTCGTGGGTATTCGTGCATGCGGCCAGGGCGAGGCCCAGGGGCAGCAGGATGAGCAGCGGGCGGATGTCCATGGAACGTTCCTCACGCATGGTGCGGTCTTGCGGGAGGGACGGCCCGCCGCGGCGGGCCGTCCGGAACCGGGTCTCCAGGGAGAGCCCGCGGTGGATCAGTTGCGCACGTCTTCGGCGGCGTTGTCGGCGGCCTCGGACACGTTCTCGAGCGCGTTCGACGTCGCTTCGCGGGTGTTGGCCTCGGCCTCGTTGGCGGCTTCGCGCGCTTCCTGGCTGGCGTTCTCGGCAGCGGCCTCCATGTCGGCGGCAGCGCGGTCGGCAGCGGCCTCGGCTTCGGCGGCAGCGTCGCGGGTCGCGGCACCGGCAGCGTCCAGGCCGGCCTCGGCGGCATCGCCGGCGGCGGACGCGGCGTCACGCGCGGAGTCGCCCGCACGCTCCATCGCGGCATCGGCCTCGGCGGCGCTGCGGTCGGCATCGGCGTTGTCGTTCTGGCATGCGGCCAGCGCGAAGATGCAGGCGGCGGCCAGGATGGCGGTCTTGATCTTCATGGTGTCGCTCCTCGTGGTGGGTGGTGTTGAACCGCAACGCGGCCCGGTGGAACAGGAAACACCTCGGACCGATACGGAAAAGCCGCTGGAGACCAGCGGCTTTCCGGTTTACATCCGAGCTTGCCGAGCAGTGATTACTGCTCGACGGCCTCGTCGGCAGCCTCTTCGGCGGCGTCGGCGGCGGACTCGGCAGCGTCGGCGGCGTCCTGCGCCACGTCGGCGGCAGCGGCCTCGGCCGAACCCTC
>DATBUS010000109.1:0-16761 GCA_036515815.1 Luteimonas sp. | reverse complement strand
GCCGCGCGTTCCGCGCGCCGCGAGGCCTCGTCGGCCTGCCAGGCACTGTATTCGGCCTGGGCCTGGCCGTGTGCGGTCAGGGCGCCGGCGGTGCGCTGCGCCTCCGCCAGTTCGGCGGCCTCGCGGGCGGCACGCGCTGCGTCCTGCGCTGTACGCGCTTCCTGTTGCGCGGCGCGGGCCCTCTCGGTGGTGTCGGCCTGGATGCCGACGCCCTGGGCCGACTGCGCCAGGGCCGGTCCGGCGACGCCGAGGGCCGCGGCGAGCACGGCCAGGTGGAGCGGGTGCTGGATCATGGGCATGGTCATGGATGCGTCCCGAGGTGGGGGAAGGCGCACGCTATCCCCGCCGCCATGAAGCGCCGGTCAGGACTTGCCGTCCGGGGGCTGAACACCCCTCCTGGGCGGCGCGGTCAGCGCCGCGCCGGCAGTGCCAGCACCGTGATCTCTTCGCGGTCGTGGTAGAGCTGGCGCGCTCGCAGCTCCAGCGGCTGGCCGGCCTCCCGCGTGAACAGGTCAAGGCAGAGCGAGGTCTCGAGCCAGCGCTTCTTCATCGGCAGCTTGAGGTTGAAGACCGCCTGGCGGCACCAGCCTTCGCGGAACCAGGTGGCCATGCGCGAGGCCACGCGACGCGGCTGTTCGACCATGTCGCAGACCATCCAGTCGAGCGGGCGCGGCGGCTGCCAGCGGAAGCCGTCCTCGCGCAGGTGGTCGACGCCGCCCGCATCGAGCACGTGCTGCCGCAGCGGACCGTTGTCGACCGAGGTCACGTGCACGCCGGCTCGCTGCAGCACCCAGGTCCAGCCACCGGGGGCGGCGCCGAGGTCGGCGGCGGTCATGCCATTGCGCAACAGGCGGCCGCGCTCGTCCTCGTCCAGCAGCACGAGGAAGGCCTCCTCGAGCTTCAGGGCCGAACGCGAGGGCGCGTCGCGGTGCAGGCGCAGGCGTGGGACGCCCATCGGCCAGGCCGAGGCGTCCGCCGGATCGGCGATCGCCAGCAGCAGGTGGTTCCCGTCCAGGAGGCAGACGTGCAGGCGCGGCTGCCGCGCATCGTCCTTCGCCGCCAGCAGGCCCGCCTTCCGCAGCGCCGGTCGCAGCGCATTGCCCAGTGCACGCGCCAGGCCGGCCAGCGGCTTCGCCGCGTCGCTGTCCGGGTGCTCGAGGACCAGGGCGCCGAACGCCGGCGCGCGCGCGCCCGCGTCCGTCCCGAGCGCGGCCAGGATCGGCGCGACGCGGTCACGGGTGTCGATTCCCTCGAGTTCAGCCACCAGGCGCAGCTTCTGCCGCGCGAACACCAGCGAGCGCCAGGGCAGCGCGCGGGCCAGCGCGGCGCCATCGGCTCCCGGCGCGAGGAACCGCACGAATCCGGTGCCACGCTCGGTCACGGCATACCCGTGGTGGCCGGCCGTGGCCGCGCGCTCGCCGAGTTCCGCCGCCAGTTCCGGTTCGAAGCCGGCGCGGCAATAGCACAGCAGTCCCGACGCGCCGGCGGTGTCCATCAGTAGCGTTGTCCGCCGGCGCGCCCGTAGGCGGCCAGGACTTCGCGGGCCTCGTCGCGCGAAATGTCGCGTACGACCTCGATGCCGCGGCGCGCGAGCTCGCCGGGCCAGTCCTCGGGCAGCGGGCCTTCGTCGAACTCGGTCAGCGCATGCACGTCCTCGGCGCGGGCGCCGATCAGCAACCGGTCGATGCCGGCCCACACCGTGGCGCCGAAACACTGGCAGCAGGGCTGCGCCGAGGTGGCGAGGGTGTAGGGGCCGCAGGGCCGCCCGGCCTCGTCGAGGTTAAGTCGCGCACGGCCCAGGGCCTGCTGCGCCAGCATGTAGGTGAAGTTCTCCGCATGCGCCAGCGACGTGTTCTGCGGCAGCACCACGTTGACGGCGGCGGCGACGATGCGGTCGTCGGGGCCGAACAGGACGGCGCCGAAGGGGCCACCGGTCGCCTCGTCGACGTTGCGACCGGCGAGCATGATCGCGAGCGCGACCTTGTCGGCATCGCTTGCGTATGTGCGGCCGCGGTCGATCGCACCTTCGACCCACGCCGGCAGCTGCAGCGCGACGCGCGCCGGAAGGCCGACGGCGCTCATCGGGCCACCCCGCCGCCGTCCCGGGCGGGTTCGCAGGTATTGGAGACGCAGGCGCAGGCTTCGATCTCACGGAAACCGCAGACGCCGGCCATGCCGGATCCGGCGCAGGCCGCCTGCACCGCCTTCGGGTCGGGCTGTGCGGCCGAGTTCACGCAGGACGGCGAATAGCCGCAACAACTCCCCACATCCTTGACCGCGCAATCGCTGTCCACGCGGCAGCTGCGATCCAGCTCGGGTACGCCGGGCACGGCGGGACGAGCGGTCCCTGCAGTGGAAGGGGCGGGCGGCGCAGGGTCCGCGGGCGGCGCCTGGACGCCGCCGGTGGGCGGGGCGCTGCAGCCGGCCAGGGCCAGCAGCGCGGACAGGACGATGGACGCGGGCGTGGGGCTCCAGCGCATGGTGGTCTCCGGGATGGGGATGTCGCGGGGCATGTTAGCCCCGCGCCTGGCGGCACCGCCCGGGGGGCGGTACCCGGGTACGGTTCAGGCCTTCGCGGCCCAGGTGTCGCGCAGGGTCACGCTGCGGTTGAACACCGGCGTGGCGGCCGCATGGTCGCGGCGGTCGGCCACGAAATAGCCGAGGCGTTCGAACTGGAACGACTGCTCGGGCCCGGCCTTGGCCGCGGCCGGCTCGACGTAGCCGCGCACGGACACCCGGGAGTCCGGGTTGAGGTGGTCACGGTACGTCTGGCCGGTGCTCTCGTCGTCCGGATCGGGCACCGAGAACAGCCGGTCGTACAGCCGGATTTCGGCCTCCACCGCGCGCGTGGCGTCCACCCAGTGGATGGTGCCCTTCACCTTGCGGTTGGCGCCTTCCATGCCCGGCCGAGACTCCGGGTCGAGCGTGCCCCGCAGTTCGATGACCTGGCCCTCGGCGTCCTTGACCACCTCGTCGCAGCGGATGATGCCGGCACCGCGCAGGCGGACCTCGCCACCCGGCACCAGGCGCTTCCAGCCCTTGGGCGGGACCTCGGCGAAGTCGTCGCGCTCGATCCAGAGCTCGCGCGAGAACGGCACCTCGCGTTCGCCAAAGGCGTCGTCCTTCGGGTGGTTGGGGAAGCGCAGTGTTTCCGCGTGGCCCTCCGGGAGGTTGCCGAGCACCAGCTTCAGCGGTGCGACCACGGCCATGCGCCGCGGCGCGCGCGCATCGAGATCCTCGCGCAGCGCACCTTCCAGCACGGAGAAGTCGATCATCGAGTTCTGCTTGCTGATGCCGATGCGGTCCACGAACAGGCGCAGCGCACCGGGTGTGTAACCGCGGCGGCGCAGGCCCTGGAGCGTGTACATGCGCGGGTCGTCCCAGCCGTCCACCAGGCCTTCGGTCACGAGCTGGGTCAGCTTGCGCTTGCTCATCACCGTGTAATTGATGTTGAGCCGGGAGAACTCGATCTGGCGCGGCTTCGCGGCCTCGATCGGCAGGCCCTTCTCCGCCAGCGGTGCCAGCAGCTCCGGATTGCCGGCCAGGTCCACGCGGTCCACGCACCAGTCGTACAGCGGGCGGTGGTCCTCGAACTCGAGCGTGCACAGCGAGTGGGTGATGCCTTCGATGGCATCGCCCAGGGCATGCGCGAAGTCGTACATGGGATAGATCGGCCAGGCGTCGCCGGTGTTCTGGTGCGGCACCTTCTTGATGCGGTACAGCGCCGGGTCGCGCAGGTTGATGTTGCCGCTGGCCATGTCGATCTTCGCGCGCAGGGTGCGCGTGCCGTCGGCGAACTCGCCGGCACGCATGCGCCGGAACAGGTCGAGGTTCTCCTCGACGCCGCGGTTGCGGTGGGGTGATTCACGACCGGGCTCGGTCAGGCTGCCGCGGTACTGGCGCACCTCGTCGGCCGTGAGGTCGCACACGAAGGCGTCGCCCTGTCGGATCAGCCTCTCGGCGGCCAGGTAGAACACCTCGAAGTAGTCGGACGCGTGGCGCAGGCTGTTCCACTCGAAGCCCAGCCAGCGCACGTCGTCCTGGATGGCCTGCACGAACTCCGGGTCTTCCTTCGCCGGGTTGGTGTCGTCGAAGCGCAGGTTGCAGCGGCCGCCGAACTCCTCGGCGATGCCGAAGTCCAGGCAGATCGCCTTGGCATGGCCGATATGCAGGTAGCCGTTGGGTTCGGGCGGGAAGCGGGTCTGGATGGCGGAATGCTTCCCGCTGGCCAGGTCATCGCGGACGATCTGGCGGATGAAGTCCTGCTTGGCGGGCGCCGCGTCGGTGCCGGCCTGGGTCTCGTGGGGTGCGGTCATGCGGGTCGTCGGGGGGTGCGGCGCGGCCTGCGCCGTGGACCGGGCAGTGTAGCGGAGCGCCGGGCGCGCGGCTTGCAGCGGCAAGGCCGGCGCGACCATCATCGGAACCCCCCGCGCGGAGCCCGGCCATGCAGCTTTCCAACATCCACCATGTCCACGGCCGTCCGCTGCGCGGCGACTTCCCCGGGCTGGCCCGGGTGGTCTTCGGCATGGGCTGCTTCTGGGGCGCCGAGCGCCTGTTCTGGTCCCTGCCGGGCGTCGAAACCACGGCGGTGGGGTATGCCGGTGGCGCCGGCGATGCTCCGACCTATCGCCAGGTGTGCAGCGGAGCGACCGGCCATGCCGAGGTCGTGCTCGTGGTCTACGACCCGGCCGCCATCGCGTTCGACCGGCTGCTGGCGCGCTTCTGGGAGGGCCACGACCCGACCCAGGGCATGCGCCAGGGCAATGACGTCGGCAGCCAGTACCGGTCGGTGATCCATTGCCACACCGAAGCGCAGCACGCGGCGGCGCTTGCCAGCCGCGACGCCTACCAGCTGCGCCTGCGCGCGGCGGGCCATGGCTCCATCACTACCGAAATCGTCCATCCGGCGCCGCCCTTCCACTACGCGGAAGAAGAGCACCAGCAATACCTGTCGAAGAATCCGCGCGGCTATTGCGGGCTTGGCGGGACCGGCGTCAGCTGTCCGGTTGGCGCCGATGCCTGACTGGGTCCGGGGCGGCTAGACGCCTGCCGCACCGGGGACGTGCAGGGCGGCCGTGCTTTCCTGATGCATCGGTTGCAGCAGTTCGGGCGGCAGGCTGCGCAGCACGCCCGCCAGGTCCTGCAGGAACGGCGCCATGGCCGTGCTGCGGCGCCACACGAGGGCGATGCGCCGGCTCGGCGGCGGGTCGCGGAACGGCACCAGCCCGATGCTGTCCGAACGCGCCACCGGCGGCTTAACCGCCAGCGTCGGCAACAGGGTCACGCCGACATTGGCCGCGACCATCTGCCGCAGCGTCTCCAGGCTGGTGGCCTGGAACTCGGCTTTTTCGCCTGCGCCCGAGAGGTGGCAGACGTCCAGCGCCTGGGCGCGCATGCAGTGGCCGTCGGCCAGCAGCAGCAGGCGTTCCTCGGCGATATCGGCCATGGACAGCGCGGCGCGGCCGGCCAGCGGATGCGCTTCCGGGACCGCGAGGACGAAGGGTTCCTCGAACAGGAACTCCACGTGCAACTGGTCGTCGGTGACCGGCAGCGCCAGCAGGGCGGCGTCCAGCCGGCCCTGTTGCAGGCGCTCGAGCAGGACGTCGCTCTTCTCCTCCACCAGCAGCAGCTCGAGCTCGGGGAAGCGCTTGCGGATCGACGGCACCACGTGCGGAAGCAGGTAGGGGCCGAGGGTGGGGAACAGGCCCAGGGTGACCGTGCCGGCCTCCGGGTCCTGGCTGCGCCGCGCCGCTTCGCGCATTTCCTCGACGTCGGCCACGATCCGCCGCGCACGCACGGCCACGTCGCGGCCGGCGGGCGTCAGCATCACGTTGCGCGGGGCGCGCTCGACCAGGGCGACGCCCAGCTCTTCCTCCAGCTTGCGGATCTGGGTGGAGAGCGTGGGCTGGCTGACGAAGCTCGCCGCCGCCGCCCGCCCGAAATGCAGGTGGTCGGCGAGGGCGATGAAGTAACTCAGGTCACGCAGGTTCATGTCGGGCCCCGGTCGAGGGCGGTGCGGTTCAGGCCTCGGCCGTCACCGGCTCCGCCGTCGGGCTGCTGGTACGGATCAGGTGGTCGAACGCGCTGAGCGCGGCCTTGGCGCCTTCGCCCATGGCGATGACGATCTGCTTGTAGGGCACGGTGGTGGCGTCGCCGGCGGCGAACACGCCCTGGAGCGAGGTGCGGCCGGCGTTGTCGACCACGATCTCGCCGCGCGGGCTGAGTTCGATCGCGCCCTTGAGCCACTCGGTATTGGGCAGCAGGCCGATCTGCACGAACACGCCCTCCAGCTCGACGCGGTGCGAATCGCCGCCCGCGCGGTCGCGGTACACCAGTCCGTTCACGCGCTTGCCGTCGCCCAGCACCTCGGTGGTCTGCGCGGAGGTGATGATGCGGACATTGGGCAGGCTGCGCAGCTTGCGCTGGAGGACCTCGTCGGCGCGGAGCTTCGAGTCGAATTCCAGCAGGGTGACGTGGGCCACGATGCCGGCCAGGTCGATCGCGGCCTCGACGCCGGAATTGCCGCCACCGACCACCGCCACGCGCTTGCCCTTGAACAGCGGGCCGTCGCAGTGCGGGCAGTAGGCCACGCCCTTGTTGCGGTACTGGTCCTCGCCCGGCACGTTCATCTGCCGCCAGCGCGCGCCGGTGGCCAGCACCACGCTGCGGCCACGCACGCTCGCGCCGCTCTCGAGCTCGATCGTGGTGATGCCATCGGCATCCTGGACCAGGGCCTTCGCGCGCTGCAGGTTCATGATGTCCACGTCGTACTCGCGCACGTGCTGCTCGAGCTGGGCCGCCAGGCGCGGGCCTTCGGTGTGGCTGACGGAGATGAAGTTCTCGATCGCCATCGTGTCGAGCACCTGGCCACCGAAGCGCTCGGAGACGACGCCGGTGGAGATGCCCTTGCGCGCGGCATAGACCGCGGCGGCCGCGCCGGCCGGTCCACCGCCAACCACCAGCACGTCGAAGATGTCCTTCTTCGCGATGGCCGCGGCCTCGCGCTTCGCCGCGCCGGTATCGAGCTTCGCGACGATCTGCTCCAGGCTCATGCGGCCCTGGTCGAAGACCTCGCCATTGAGGTAGACCGTCGGCACCGACATGATCTCGCGCGCCTCGACCTCGTCCTGGAACAGGGCGCCGTCGATGGCCACGTGGTGGATGCCGGGGTTCAGCACCGCCGCCAGGTTCAGCGCCTGCACCACGTCCGGGCAGTTCTGGCAGGACAGCGAGAAATAGGTCTCGAAGTGGAACTCGCCCTCCAGGTTGCGCACCTGTTCCAGCAGTTCCGGCGCGGCCTTGGACGGATGGCCACCGACCTGCAGCAGTGCCAGCACCAGCGAAGTGAACTCATGGCCCATCGGCAGGCCCGCGAAGCGGAGGTCGATGTCGTGGCCGGGCGATGTCACCGCGAACGAGGGCTTGCGGTGGGCGTCGTCGCGCGACACTTCGACCGAGACCTTGTCCGACAGCGCGCGGATGTCTTCCAGCAGCTCGAGCATCTCGGCCGACTTCGTGCCGTCGTCGACGCTTGCCACCAGCACCACGGGACGCTGCAGGCGTTCGAGATAGGCCTTGAGCTGGGTCTTGAGATCGTCTTCGAGCATGGTGGACTCCTGGATTACGGCAAGGCGGGGGCCTGCGGCCCGTCGGGCGACGGGTCGCCACTGGCGTGGGGATGGACCGCAAACCGCGCCGGTGCACGGTTTCCGGTCCAGCCCCACCCCCGCCGGAGCGGGGATGGGACGGGGGCGGTCTTAGATCTTGCCGACCAGGTCGAGCGACGGCTTCAGGGTCTTCTCGCCTTCCTTCCACTTGGCCGGGCACACCTCGCCCGGATGGGCGGCGACGTACTGGGCGGCCTTGACCTTGCGCAGGAGTTCCAGCGCGTCACGGCCGATGCCCTCGGCGGTGATCTCGATCGACTGGATCACGCCCTCGGGATCGACGATGAAGGTGCCGCGGTCGGCCAGGCCGGTCGGGCGCAGGATCTCGAAGTTGCGCGAGATCTCGTGGGTCGGGTCGCCGATCATCGGGTACTGGATCTTGCCGATGGCGTCCGAGCTGTCATGCCACGCCTTGTGCGAGAAATGGGTATCGGTCGACACGCTGTAGATCTCGACACCGAGCTTCTTGAACTCGTCGTAGTTGATCGCCAGGTCCTCGAGCTCCGTCGGGCAGACGAAGGTGAAGTCGGCCGGGTAGAACACGAACACGGACCACTTGCCCTTCAGGTTCGCGCTGTCGATTTCGACGAACTCGCCGTTGTGGAAGGCGGTAGCCTTGAACGGCTTGATTTCGGTGTTGATGACGGACATAGGAATCCTCGCAAGGGTGGGGAAAAAACCGGCGGGTGCCGGACGCAGGGAATGTTAGGCAAGGCCTATCAATCAGTAAAGTAGATTATAGCGATTCAATCGATAGGCGATGGCTATCATGAGCGGACATAGTGTTTCAGCCTGTCTGGCGCGGGCGCAGTCGCGGATCGGGGTCGACGAGGCGACCCTGCTCTTGCTGCATGTCCTCGAACGGACGCGGTCGTGGCTGTATGCACATGGCGATGAAGCGGTGGCCCCGGAGCAGTCGGAACGCCTCGATACCCTTGTTACGCGCCGCTTGGCGGGCGAGCCCGTGGCCTACCTGCTGGGACGGCGGGGCTTCTGGACCCTCGACCTGGCGGTCACGCCGGACACGCTGATCCCGCGCCCCGAGACCGAGCTGCTGGTGGAGCAGGCGCTCGAGCGGCTGCCGCCGGACCGCGGTGTACGCGTCGCCGACCTCGGGACGGGCAGCGGCGCCGTCGCGCTGGCCATCGCGTCCGAACGCGCGCTGGCCCGTGTCACCGCCACCGATCGCAGTGGCGCCGCACTGGACGTGGCCCGGGGCAATGCGCGCACCCATGGTCTGGATGGTCGCGTCGTCTTCCGGCAGGGCGACTGGTTCGCCCCTTTGGCGGGCGAATGCTTCGATCTCATCGCCAGCAATCCGCCCTATATCGCCGAGGCCGATCCGCATCTGGAACAGGGCGATCTGCGCCATGAGCCGCCGGGTGCGCTGGCATCGGGATCCGATGGTCTGGACGCCATCCGGATCATCGTCGCGGACGCTCCGGCCCATCTCGTACCGGCCGGCTGGCTGCTGCTCGAGCATGGCCACGACCAGGGGCCGGCCGTCCACGCGCTGCTCGAGGCCGGCGGCTTCGTGGACGTCGCGACCGTCCGCGACCTCGAGCAGCGGGACCGGGTCAGCCTGGGCCGCCTGCCCGGGGCCCGGGAGACCGGCTGGTAGACTTGGGCGGGTTCCCCGACGTTCCGAGGCCCCGCATGCGCACGCTGTATCCCGAGATCGCGCCCTTCGACACCGGCACGCTCCGGGTCGACGATCGCCACGTCCTCTACTACGAGCAGTGCGGCAATCCGGATGGCAAGCCCGTGGTCCTGCTCCACGGTGGCCCCGGTGGCGGATGTACCGACAAGATGCGCCGCTTCCACGACCCGTCGAAGTACCGCATCGTGCTGTTCGACCAGCGCGGCTCGGGCCGGTCCACGCCGCACGCGGATCTCGTCGACAACACGACCTGGCACCTGGTCGACGATATCGAGCGCCTGCGCGAGCACCTGGGCGTCGATCGCTGGCAGGTGTTCGGTGGCTCGTGGGGCTCGACCCTGGCGCTGGCCTACGCCCAGAGCCACCCACGCAAGGTGACCGAGCTCGTGCTGCGGGGCATCTTCATGCTGCGCCGCTGGGAGCTGGAATGGTTCTACCAGGAGGGCGCCTCGCGCCTGTTCCCGGAGGCCTGGCAGCACTACATCGCGGCCATCCCGGAAAGCGAGCGCGGCGACCTGATCGCCGCCTTCCACCGCCGGCTGACCTCGGACGACGAGGCCACCCGCCTGGCGGCGGCGCGGGCGTGGAGCGTCTGGGAGGCCGCCACCAGCTTCCTGCGCATCGACCCCGGCTTCATGGCCGACCACGAGGACCCGCAGTTCGCGCTGGCCTTCGCGCGCATCGAGAACCACTACTTCACCAACGGCGGCTTCTTCGAGTGCGACGACCAGCTGCTGCGTGACGCCTACCGCATCGTCGACATCCCCGGCGTCATCGTGCACGGCCGCTACGACGTGGTCTGCCCGATCCAGAACGCGTGGGACCTGCACCAGGTGTGGCCCAAGGCCGAGCTGGTGGTCACGCCGACCTCGGGCCATTCGGCGTTCGAGGACGAGAACGTGGACGCGCTGGTGCAGGCGACGGACCGCTTCGCCTGAGGGCGGGGCGGAGCCACCCCGGGCGGCGTCAGGCCTTCGAGCCGTCGGGGTTGTATTCGATCATCCACAGCCCGGCCCAGAGCTTCAGGTCGAGCTCGTAGCCTTCGGCGTACTTGCGCATCAGCCAGGCGGGGGCGTCCGCGCGTGGCACCGCGTGCACGGTGATGTCCTCGTCGGCCACGCCGCCGCCGTCGCCGACCTTGCGCAGGTCTAGCGCGCGCGCAAAGGCGATGCGTTCATTGCTCATGCCCGATGAGGTGGGACCGACCAGCAGGACGTCGACGCGGCCGGCGTCCCAGCCGGTTTCCTCGATCAGCTCGCGGCGCGCCGCCGATTCGAGCGTGTCCTCGTCGATGTCGTCGCCGACGAGTCCGGCCGGCATCTCGATGGTGCGCGCACCCAGTGGGACGCGGTACTGCTCGACGAAGAGCACGTGGTCGTCCGGCGTCACCGCGATGACCAGGACCGCCAGGCCGTCCTTCCCGTGCGTCCGCTCGCACGACTCCCAGTGGCCACGCCTGACCATGCGCAGCCATTCGCCCTGGTAGAGGATCTCGGGTTCATCGCCAGCGGCGGTGGAGGTGCGGGTGGGGTCCATGCAGCGATCCTAGCCTCCCGAGATGGCCGCTGCACCGGGCACGGGTGCCGGCCTTCCGCAGGCCGCGTCGAGCCGCCTGCGCGTCATCGGGCCGAAGCCAACGGCATCGGCGAATGCGGACAGGGTCGCAGGGTCCGCCGACACGCGGGAGAACGGCGGCAGCACCTCGACCAGCGGCGCGTCGCAGGCGATGGTCGACAACCGGCGGCAGAGCAGGGCCTGGTCGCGGTGTTCGCGTAGCCGCGCGGCCACGGTCGCCGCCCCGCGCATGCGCAGGAAGGGGACCTCGTCGATGCGCCCGAGCAGCGCGTCCAGGCTGCCGAAGTGCCCGAGCAGCACGGCCGCCGTCTTGCAGCCGATACCGGGCACGCCAGGGATGTTGTCGACCGCGTCGCCGCACAGCGCCAGGTAGTCGGCGACCTGGTGGGCATGCACCCCGTGGCGCGCCTTGACGCCGTCCGCGCCCCAGCGCTGGCCGCGGGCGTAGTCCCACTGTTCGTCCTGCCCTGCCAGAAGCTGGGAGAGGTCCTTGTCCGCGGACACGATCACGCCACGGAAGCCGATGCCGCGGGCCAGCAGCAGTGCCGTGCCGATCAGGTCGTCGGCCTCGTACTCGCGGTGGGCGAGTACCGGCAGCCCCAGGGCGGCGCACAGCGCCTTGCAGTAGGCGAACTGGCGCTTGAGTTCGGCCGGCGCCGGATCGCGGTTGGCCTTGTAGGCGGGGTAGAGCGCGTTGCGGAAGCAGGAATCGAGCGCCTCGTCGAATGCGATGGCGATATTGCGCGGGCGCTCGCGCTCGAGCAGATCCAGCAGGAAGCGCGCGAAGCCATGCACCGCGTTGGTGGGCCAGCCGTCGGCATCGCGGAAGCCGTCGGGGGGCATGGAGTGCCACGCGCGGAAGACGTACAGGCTGGCATCGACCAGGTAGAGCGGTGGCGCCGGCGCGGGCAGGCTCACGCCGGCGGCGTCCACTCGTGCAGGAGCGCCGCGGGATCGGGCCGCTCGCGATCGGGCGGCGTCAGCTTCGGCGTGCCGATGTGGATGAAGCCTGCGATGCACTCGTCCGCACCCAGGCCCAGCAGGTCCGCGACCCCGCGGTCATGCGCCGGCCATCCGGTCAGCCAGCAGGCACCGAAGCCCATGGCCTGCGCGGCCTGCAGCAGGGCGAAGCAGGCACAGCCGGCGGTGAGCAGGCGCTCGGTCCCGGGGATCGACTCGTCGGACGGGTCCAGCACCGCGACCACGGCCACCACCAGCGGGGCGTGCGAGAAACGGGCACGGTCCTTGGCGACGGCGGCATCGCCGGCGTCGGGTCGCAGGGCGAGGCCACGGGCTGCCACGGCTTCGCCCAGGGCGTCGCGCGCACCGCCACGGATCGACAGGAAGCGGAATGGCACCCGCTTGCCGTGGTCGGGAACACGGACCGCCGACGCCAGCATGCGCTGCAGTTGCGCAGGCGAAGGGCCCGGCGCTTCCAGCTGGCGGGCGGGGACCGACCGGCGCGTGTCGAGCACGGCCAGGGCGGGGTATGGGCTATTTGGGATTTCAGTCACAGACCTCGGTCACTCCATTCAGGGATGGTATGGGTGGGTGCATCCCCCCAGCACCGACCTTGTCCCCCATGATCGCAGAAGACGCTGCCAGCCTCGCCCCTTCCGTCCAGCGCCCACGCGCTGCGCGCGACCCCGCGCGCCTGTTCGATGCGCTGCGCCGCGAATCGGTCACCGCCCTGGGGGGCGTGCTGTCAGGCTTCTGGGGGACGATCGAGGAGCAGGTGCGCCTCGAGGCGCTGGCCGGGCACGACTACAGCGGGGCGCAGGACGACCGCATGGCGGTGATGGCGCTCGGGCACCGTGCCCTGGACCTCGCCACGCGCTACCGCGAATCGCTGGAGCGCGGCTTCGATGCCTGGCGCGAGCCGGCCAGCGATCCCCAGCCGGACAAGTCGCTCAGCCTGATGTCCGAGGGCGAGCTCGAGATCCATCTCGCGGGCCAGCACACCACCGAGTTGCTGGATCACCAGTTCCTCCACCCGCTCGAACAGCTGGAGGAGCGCCTGGATGCTCTGGCCGCCGCGCTCGGCGTCGATGGCCGGCGACCGAACCCGGTGCGCCCCGAGGCCGCGGTGGCGGCCTTCGTCGAGTTGTTCGGCGCCGAGGACCTGACCCGCGGGCTGCGTCCCCTGGTCTTCAACCAGTTCGACAAGCGGCTGCCCGAAGTGCTGGGCGACCTGTACGAAAAGCTCAACGACCTGCTGGAAGCGGCGGGCTTCGGCTACCAGTCCGCGAGCAACGATCGCGGATCCCGCGTGCGCGGTGGCGGTGGTGGCGGGCCGGCGCAGGTGATGGCCGCGCATGCGGCAGCGACCGCACCAAACGATGCCGGCTGGGTGCCCGATGGTGGCGTGGTCGAACACATCGGGGCCGGCGGGAGCGGGAGCGCGGGTGTTGCCGCCTCGCTCGGGCCGCCCGGCGCGGTCCCGGCTGGCCATGAGGGTGGGGCGGTGGCCGCCGGCACGCCTTCGGCACCCACGCACCTCGCCGGCGGCATCGGCGGCGTGCCCATGGGCTATGGCATCGGCGCGCCCATCGGCGCCAGCGGCATCCATGCAGCGGTCGCCGAGGGCCGCCCGCCGCGCTACCGCGACGTGGTGCGCGAGCAGCTCGCAAGCTGGCGCGCGGCCGGAAGTGGCCTGGCCGCGGCCGTGTCCGACGACGTGCCCGACGCCGGCCAGGGGCACGACGGGGACGTGGCAGCGCCGCCGGGCGTCAATGTCCTGCGGACCGAGGACCTGCTGAATGTCGCGCAGATCCTGCAGGGCGACGATGCAGCGCCCTACAGCCGTGCGCTCGCGGCGGCCGACGCGCGCGAGCTGGGCCGGGTCATCCGCGAGGCCATCCGCGGCGGCGTGCGCCAGCTGGGGCTGGATGCCGACGCGACCCATTTCAGCACCGACGAGGAAGACGCGATCGACCTTGTCGGCATGCTCTTCAGTTCCATCAGCGATGCCAACGACCTCGAGGACCGCGCGCGCGACTTCTTCGGCCGCCTGGTGGTGCCCTACCTCAAGGTGGCGCTGACCGACGACTCGATGTTCAACCGCCGCAGCCATCCGGCGCGCCGCCTGCTGGACGTGCTCACCGAGGCCTGCGACGGCAATGCCGGCGAGACCCCGCAGGATCGCGAGACACTTGATCGCGCCGAACGTGCCGTCGACCGCGTCGTCGAGGAGTACGACGACGACCAGGCCATCTTCGAGCTCGCCGCCACCGAGTTGCGCGACCAGCTCGAGCAACAGCGGCGCCGCGCCGAACTGGCCGAGAAGCGTGCAGCCGAGGCCATCCATGGGCGTGAACGGTTGCAGCAGGCGCGTGCGCATGCGGCTGAACTGGTGGCCTCGCGCCTGTCCGAGCGCGTGCTGACCGCGCCGGTAGCGCAATTCCTCGACCGCCACTGGCGTCATCACCTGACCCAGGCCTGGCTGCGCGATGGCCCCGGGAGCAGCCGCCACCATGAAGCGATCGCCCTGGGCGACGCGATGGTGCAGGTCGATGTCGATGCCGCCCAGGCGCGCGGCCGCGTGGTGGCCGAACAGCTGCTGGCGCTGCAGGTGCCGCTCGGCGAGTGCTATTCGAGTTGCGGCATGGACGCGACTGCCGCGCGCGATGCCATGGCGCGCATCATTTCCGCGCTTGGCCTGCCGGACGCACCGCGCCGCGTGCACCAGCCCGAGGAAACGGTCGACGACGTGGACCCCGGGATCGGCGATTCCCCGCTGGCCGGGCTGCAACTGGCCGGAGGCACCGACACGCTCGACTTCGATCCGGACGTGGCCGCGCGCATGCGCCGCCTCCGCGTGGGCCAGGGCCTGCGCCTGATGGACGAGGACGGCCACGAGACCGCTGCGCGGATCGCCTGGGTCAGTCCGCTCACCGGCCGCTTCCTCGTGGTGAACCGCCGCGGCGTGCGCAGGATGGTGGTCTCGCCCGAGGAACTGACGGCGCTGGTGGCTGCCGGCCGCGTGGCCATCCGTTCGACCGACGCGCCCTTCGACGAGGCGATGCGCCAGGTCTGGCAGCAGCTCAACCCGAAGAAGCAGGCCGTCGGCGGCGCCTGAGCGCGTCGCGCCGCCGCGGTGCGTTCGCTAGGATGGCCGCAGCACACACCGGGGAGCGGATATGGCAGTGAGCATTGGCGTCGCGCGCGAAACCGCGCCCGGCGAGCGTCGGGTCGCACTGACGCCTGAAACCTGCAGGAAGCTGGTGGCCCTCGGCGCCGCGGTCACCGTCGAGCGTGGACTCGGCGCGCGTGCGCACTTCACCGACGAGGCCTATGCCGCCGCGGGTGCCACGCTGGCCGACGATGCCGCCGGCGCCCTGGCCGGCGCCGGGCTCGTGCTGTGCGTGCAGGCGCCACCGCCCGAGGTGCTGGCGACATTGCAGGATGGCGCGGCGATCATCGGCCATCTGCAGCCCGAAGCCGATCCGGCGCGCGCCGAGGCGATCCGTGCGCGTGGCCTGGTGACGTTTCCGCTCGAGCGCCTGCCGCGGACCACGCGCGCCCAGGCCATGGACATCCTCAGCTCGCAGGCGGGCATGGCCGGCTACAAGGCGGTGCTGATCGCCGCCCAGCTGGCGCCGCGGTTCTTTCCCATGCTCACCACGGCCGCGGGCACCATCCGGCCTTCGAAAGTGCTGGTGATCGGTGCCGGCGTGGCCGGACTGCAGGCCGTGGCCACGGCACGCAGGCTGGGTGCCCAGGTCGAGTGTTTCGACGTGCGTCCGGAGACTCGCGAACAGATCGAGTCGCTCGGAGGCCGCTTCCTCGATCTTGGCGTGAGCGCCGCGGGCGAGGGCGGCTACGCCCGCGCGCTGACCGACGAGGAGCGCGCCGAGCAGCAGAAGCGGCTCGGCGAACACCTGCGCAGCATCGACACCATCGTCTGTACGGCTGCCGTGCCCGGGCGGCCGGCCCCGAGGATCATCACGGCTTCGATGGTGGCGGGGATGGCGCCGGGCAGCGTCATCGTCGACCTGGCCGCGGAGACCGGCGGCAACTGCGAACTGACCCGCCCGGGCGAAACCCATGAGGTGGGCGGCGTCGCCATCGCCGGCCCGCTGGACCTTGCGAGCAGCGGCGCGGTGCATGCGAGCGAGATGTTCGCCCGCAATGTGTTCAATTTCGCCAGCCTGCTGGTCACAGGGGGCGCGCTGGCCTTCGACTGGGACGACGAGCTGCTGGCGAAGACCGTCTGGCCGCCGCGGGCGGCCTAGAAGCGCCGCGCGGTCAGCGATCACGGCCCCGGCGGGGGCCGGGAGCCTCCGGCGGCGCGGGATGGGCCTGGACCCATGCGCGGCGCTGTTCCGGCGTCATCCGGCTCCATTCCTTGCGCAGGCTTTCGCGCTGCGCTTCGGGCAGCGTGCGCATATGCGCGTAGAGGGCGCGCAGCGCCTCCCGCTTGTCCGGGTCCATCTGCCGCCAGCGTTCGGCGCCGCGGCGCGCGCGTTCGCGTTCGGCCGGGTCCATCCGCTGCCAGCGCTCGGCGTGCTCCAGCATCCGCGCGCGTTTCTCGGGATGGTCGTTCCAGCGCTGGCGCAAGGGTGCGACGAGCGCTTCGCGCTGGGTCTCGCTCAGCTGTTCCCAGGCGGGAAGCGTGTTTCCCGGCGGCGACTGCGCGGCGGCGGGCATGGGCAGGGCGGACGCCAGCACCAGCAGCAGGGTCAAGGCAAGGATCGATCGGACGGGAATGGTCGGCATGGTCCTTACTCCATCGCCAGGATCAGGCTGTCCTGCGAGGCCAGCCACAGGTACAGGTCGGGATCCTCGTCCAGCGCGGCCAGGCCGTCGTCCCACGCCGCGGTGTCGACGGCGGTGCCGGCGGCGGCCAGCGACGGTGGG
>DATBUS010000108.1:0-38102 GCA_036515815.1 Luteimonas sp. | reverse complement strand
GCCGGTGCGTGGGCGTCGCGCGGTGCCCAGCTTCGTCCGCACCCGATCGTCACCCACCGGCGCCGCGACGACCGGCAGGCGCTGGCCCCTGCCGGCCGCCGTCGCCGGACTCGCCGTGCTGCTTGCGCTGCAATGGCTGCTTGCCGACCGCGCGCGCCTTGCGGCCGATCCGGCCTGGCGCCCAGTCGTTGCCGCCGCCTGCGGCCTCCTGCACTGCAGCCTGCCGCCCTGGCGTGAACCGGGGGCCTTCGTCCTGCTCGAGCGCGACGTGCGTCCACATCCGGATGCCGATGGCGCGCTGCGCATCACCGCGAGCTTCCGCAACGATGCCGCCTGGGCCCAGCCCTGGCCCGAGGTCGTGCTCACGCTGTCCGACGTCGACGACCGGCCGCTGGGCACCCGCGCCTTCCAGCCGGCGGAATACCTCGGCAGTACGCCGACCGCCGCCCTGGTGGAGGCCGGCCAGGGTGCGGTGATCCGCATGGACGTGCTCGAGCCGGGACCTGGCGCCGTGGGCTTTTCCTTCGTCTTCCGCTGAGCGTGGCCGATGGCGGGGCCGGGGCACGCGCGCTAGACTGGAATCCTTCGCGCGACAGGCGCGAGCATGTCCCAGGGGTCCGATTGAACGCCGCCGAAACCAACGAGCCGCAGCCCCGCGGCACGCAGCGGGCACCGCTGCGCGAGCACGTGGCCACCGCCGTGCGCCGCTACATCCGGGACCTGGACGGCTGCGATGCCGAGAACCTCTACATGATCGCCCTGCGCGAGCTCGAGATCCCGCTGTTCGTGGAAGTGCTCAACCATTGCGAAGGCAACCAGAGCCGCGCCGCGACCATGCTCGGCATCCATCGCGCCACCCTGCGCCGCAAGCTGCGCGACTACGGCATCGTCTGATCGCGTGCCATCCGGGCCCGCGGACACGGGCCGTATAATCGCGCTTTCGCCGCTGCCCTGCCCTCGCAATGACCCTTGATCGCCTGCCCCTGCGCCGGGCCCTGCTGTCGGTGTCCGACAAGACCGGGCTCGTCGAGCTCGCCCGGGCGCTCGCCGCCCATGGCGTCGAACTGCTCTCCACCGGCGGCACCGCGCGCACGCTGCGCGACGCCGGGCTCGATGTGCGCGACGTATCCGACGTCACCGGCTTCCCGGAAATGATGGATGGCCGGGTCAAGACCCTGCACCCCGTCGTGCATGGCGGGCTGCTGGGACGTGCCGGCATCGACGAGGCGGTGATGGCCGAGCACGGCATCGGTGCGATCGACCTGCTCGTGCTCAACCTGTATCCGTTTGAATCGGTGACCGCGAAGACGGGTTGCACCCTGGCCGAGGCGGTGGAGAACATCGACATCGGCGGCCCGGCGATGCTGCGTTCGGCGGCGAAGAACTTCGCGCGCGTGGCCGTGGCCACGGATCCGGCCCAGTACGACGGAATCGTCAGCGAGCTCTCGGCCAACGCAGGCACGCTGTCGGCCCCGACGCGCTTCGCGCTGTCGGTGGCCGCGTTCAACCGCGTCGCGCAGTACGACGCGGCGATCGGCAACTATCTTTCGGCGGTGGCCGATCCGGGCGCCGATGTGCCGCAGCGCCACGACTATCCGGCGCAGCTCAACGCGAACTTCGTCAAGGTGATGGACCTGCGCTATGGCGAGAACCCGCACCAGTCGGGCGCGTTCTACCGCGACCTGCACCCGGTGCCGGGCACGCTCGCGACCTTCGGCCAGCTGCAGGGCAAGGAACTCTCGTACAACAACCTGGCCGATGCCGACGCGGCCTGGGAATGCGTGCGCCAGTTCGACGCGCCCGCCTGCGTGATCGTCAAGCATGCCAATCCCTGCGGCGTGGCGACGGCGGCCGGGTGCGGCGAGGCCTACGAACGCGCCTTCGCCACCGACCCGACCTCGGCCTTCGGCGGCATCATCGCGTTCAACGTGCCCGTGGACGCCGCCACCGTGAAGTCGGTCCTCGACCGCCAGTTCGTCGAAGTGCTGATCGCGCCGGACTACGCGCCGGACGCTCTCGAGTACTGCGCGAAGAAGGCCAACGTGCGCGTGCTGCGCATCCCGATGGGCGATGGCCGCAACCTGTTCGACAGCAAGCGCATAGGCTCGGGCCTGCTGCTGCAGGCATCCGACAACCGCGGCATGGACGTGGGCGAACTGAGGCAGGTCTCGAAGCGCGCACCCTCCGGGGCCGAGTTGCGCGACCTGCTGTTCGCCTGGCGCGTGGCCAAGTACGTGAAGTCGAACGCGATCGTCTACGCGAAGGACAATGCCACCATCGGCGTTGGCGCGGGCCAGATGAGCCGCGTGTATTCGGCGCGCATCGCGGGCATCAAGGCCGCCGACGCCGGACTGGTGGTCGAGGGCTCGGTGATGGCGTCCGACGCCTTCTTCCCGTTCCGCGATGGCCTGGATGCCGCGGCGGAAGCAGGCATCCGCGCCGTGATCCAGCCGGGCGGTTCGATGCGCGACGCCGAGGTGATCGCCGCCGCCGACGAACATGACATCGCGATGGTGTTCACCGGCGTCCGCCACTTCAGGCACTGATATCCGGTGGCGCCGCGCATGGGTTCACCGCGGCGCCCCACCCGTACGTGCCTTCGGCACGCATCGCCAGCTGGTCCAGGGGCGACTCCGAACACAGAGACTTCGAGGCGCGCGCAACGATGAAGATCCTGGTCATTGGTTCTGGTGGGCGCGAGCACGCGCTGGCGTGGAAGCTGGCGCAGTCGGCGCGGGTCGACGAGGTGCTGGTCGCGCCGGGGAATGCCGGCACGGCGGCCGAAGCCAAATGCCGCAACGTGCCCACGCAGGCCACCGATATCGAAGGCCTGCTTGCGCTGGCGCGTGACGGCGGCATCGCCTTCACCGTCGTCGGACCGGAGGCACCACTGGTCGCCGGCCTCGTCGACCGGTTCCGCGCGGCCGGCCTGCGCGTCTTCGGCCCCACCGCGGCGGCGGCGCAACTCGAAGGCAGCAAGGCCTTTGCGAAGGACTTCCTGGCGCGCCACGGCATCCCGACCGCGCACTACGCGGTGTTCACGGCGCTCGAGCCGGCGCTCGCGCACGTGCGTGCGAAAGGCGCGCCGATCGTGGTCAAGGCCGACGGCCTGGCCGCGGGCAAGGGCGTGGTGGTGGCGATGACGCTCGACGAGGCCGAGGACGCGCTGCGCGACATGCTTGCCGGCGACGCCTTCGGCGAGGCCGGAGCGCGGGTGGTGATCGAGGAATTCCTCGATGGCGAGGAGGCGAGCTTCATCGCCATGGTCGACGGGCGCACGGCGCTGCCGATGGCCACCAGCCAGGACCACAAGCGCGTTGGCGATGGCGACACCGGCCCCAACACCGGTGGCATGGGTGCGTACTCGCCGGCACCGGTGGTGACGCCGGAGGTCCATGCGCGGATCCTGCGCGAGGTCATCGAGCCGACCGTGGCCGGGATGGCGGCGGATGGCGCGCCGTTCACCGGCTTCCTCTACGCGGGCCTGATGATCGATGCCTCCGGCGCGCCGAAGGTGATCGAGTTCAACGTGCGCTTCGGCGACCCGGAAACCCAGCCGGTGATGATGCGCCTGCGCTCCGACTTCGCGGTGCTGGTCGAAGCGGGCATCGACGGCGCGCTGGAAGGCATCGACGTTGACTGGGACCCGCGTCCCGCGCTCGGCGTGGTGATGGCGGCCGAGGGTTATCCCGCGCGGCCGCGCACCGGAGACCCGATCAACAGCCTGGACGTTCCCGAGCTTGCGGACACGAAGGTCTTCCATGCCGGGACGCGCGTGGAAGGCACGCACGCGGTGACCGCCGGTGGACGCGTGCTCTGCGTGTGCGCCCTCGGCGGCACCGTGGCCGCGGCGCAGGAACGCGCCTATGGCGCGGTGGCCGGGATTTCCTGGCCGGGCGAGTTCCATCGCCGCGACATCGGCTGGCGTGCGATCGCGCGCGAACGGGCAGCCGGGGCCTGAGGGACCGGCCGGCGCAGGACGGACACGGGGAGCGGGATGGCCTACAACCAGTTCGAGCTGCTGCGCCAGCGGCGCTTCGCGCCCTACTTCGTCGTCCAGGCGCTGGGCGCGTTCAACGACAACGTGTACCGCCAGGCCATCATCGGCCTGCTGTTCTTCCTGGGCGTGGACAGCGAGCAGCGCACGCTCTACACCAACCTTGCGCCGGCGCTGTTCATCCTGCCCTACTTCCTGTTCTCCGCGATCGCGGGCCAGTTCGCGGAGAAGCTGGAGAAGCAGCGCCTGATCGTGATCACCACGACGATGGAGATCGCGATCATGACCCTGTCCGGCATCGGCTTCCTCCTGGGCAGCATGCCGCTGCTGCTGGTGGCGCTGTTCGCGACCGGGATGCAGTCGACACTGTTCGGGCCGGTGAAGTACTCGATCCTGCCGGCGGTGCTCAAGCCCGAGGAGCTCACCGGCGGCAACGGCCTGGTGGAAATGGGCACGTCGCTGTCGATCCTCGCCGGCATGATCTACGGCGGACTGGTATTCCAGGTGGCGGGCACGTGGGGCGCGGAAGCCGCGGCCGCCTCGGTGATCGCGCTGGCCGTCACCGGCAACGTGGTCGCGCGCATGATCCCGCGCGTCGACGCGGGCGCGCCCGGGCTGAAGGTCAACTGGAACCCGGTCCCGGAGTCGGTGCGGATCTGGAAGCTCACCCGGCGCACGCCGGCGGTGCGCAATGCCATCCTCGGCGTGTCCTGGTTCTGGTTCGTCGGCACGGTGCTCACCGCGCAGCTGCCCAACTATGCCGAGCTGCACCTGGGCGCGGCGGAGCGCTCGACCAGCCTCTACATCTTCGGCCTCGCACTGTTCTCGATCGGCGTGGGCACCGGCTCGCTGCTGTGCGAGAAGCTCTCGGCCAGGACCGTGGAGATCGGCCTGGTGCCGCTGGGTGCGCTCGGCATCAGCGCTTTCATGCTCGACCTGTACTTCGCGCGCAGCGGTCTGGCACCGCGGGCCGGCCTCGACATCGCGGGCTTCCTGGCCGGCGACGCTGGCTGGCGCATCGCCATCGACCTCACCGGCATCGGCTTCTCATGCGGGCTCTTCATCGTGCCGCTGTTCGCGCTGATCCAGAGCCGCACGCCGAAGCACGAGATGGCGCGCGTGTTCGCCGGGCTCAACATCCAGAACTCGGCCTTCATCGTGACCGCCGCGGTGACCGGGCTGGTCCTGCAGCAGGTGCTGGGCTGGAGCATCCCGCAGGTGTTCCTGGCGGTGGCCATCGCCAACCTGCTGGTGACGACCTGGATCTTCACCATCGTGCCCGAGTTCGCGATGCGCTTCGTCAGCTGGCTGCTGGTGCGCACGCTGTACCGGCTCGAACTGCACGGCATCGAGCGCCACGTTCCCGACGAGGGTCCGGCGCTGCTGGTCTGCAACCATGTGAGCTACATGGACGCGCTGATCCTGGCGGCTAGCATCCCGCGGCCGGTGCGCTTCGTCATGTACTACCGGATCTTCCGGATCCCGGTGATGCGCTGGATCTTCAAGGCCGCCGGTGCCATCCCCATCGCGAGCCCGAAGGAGGACCGGGCCCTCATGGAGCGCGCCTTCGACGCCATCGATGCCGCGCTCGCAGATGGCGAACTGGTGCTGATCTTTCCCGAGGGCCGGCTGACGCGCGACGGCGACATCGCGCCCTTCAGGTCGGGCGTCGAGCGCATCCTCGCGCGGCGGCCGGTCCCGGTCGTGCCCATGGCCCTGCGCAATATGTGGAGCAGCATGTGGAGCCGGCGCGGTGCGTCGGCCGAGCGCGGACGGCTGGGGCGCATGCGCGTGCCGCGGCGGCTGCGCGCCCATGTCGGGGTGGTGGCCGATGCGCCGGTTCCGGGGGCGGAGGCCGACGCCGCGCTGCTGGAAGCACGCGTGCGGAGGTTGCGCGGCGACTGCCCTTGAGGCAGCCGCGGCGGCTCAGTTGACCCAGCCGGCCACGACGAACAGCGCCAGCACCGCCAGCCACGCCAGCAGCACGCGCCAGACCAGCGACATCGCATCGCCCATCGCCTGCACCAGCGGCGCTTCCAGCATGCCGGTCGCTTCGACCACGCCCGCGGGCACCTCGACATCGTCGGCCTCGATGCCGGCACCTCCCAGTGACGCCGCCGCGGCCAGGTCGGCCGTGGCATCGACGGCAGTCGCCGCGGCCGGCACGTGGGCCGCCGGATCCTCGGCTTCTTCGGCCAGTTCCCAGCGCACGCTGGCCCGGCCCACCGCGGCCAGCATGTCGGCCCCCGCCCGGAGCGCCGCCCCGCCAGCCGCCTTCCAGGCCGAGACCACCACGTCGAAATTGCCGACCAGCGCAAGCGACAGCGCCATCAACTGGACGACCGGCCAGTCCAGCACGGCGAGCAGTCGGCGTGCGCCCGCCAAGGTGCCCGGCGGGAGATGGAGCGCCGGCTCGTCTTCCGCGGCATGGGCGACCAGGCGGTAGACCAGGGCGCCGACCGCACCCAGCAGCACGAACCAGAACAGGACGCCGAACCAGCGCCGCAGCGCCGCCACGAAGACCCGTCCGACCTCGTCGCGCGCATGTCCCGCGCCGGCGGCGGCCACGGGGCGCAGCCTCGCCAGCGCCTCGCCGCGACTCGCGGCATCGGGCGCATCGATGACCGCCCGCACGTCGACATCGAGGTCACGCGGACCCCAGGCGTAGAACACCATCGCCACGCCGAACAGCAGGGCGGGCAGGCCGAAGGCCACGCCGTCCAGCAACCACTGCACCAGGCCCACGGCGAGGACCACCGGCACCAGCGCCAGCGCGAGGCCCCAGGGCCCGCGCCAGAAGCCATCGTCGCCGAAGCGCCTGCCCAGCCACCCCAGCAGGGCGCGGAACCAGCCGTAGTCGCGCACGCCGGCCGCCAGCGCCGGTGCCATGTGGCCCAACGCCAGCGCCATCACCACTGCGAAAAGGGTCGAGAACATGGCCCGATTCTAGCGCCGGCCGCGCGCGCTGCCGGTGGCGCTCAGGCGCGCGAGTGCCAGCGCTCGATCAGCCAGCGCGAGATCGAGATCGTCGGCGACAGCAGCAGGCCGTCGGGATCGGTTTCGCCGCGCAGGGCGGCGCCGACCTCGTCGCGGCTGAACCAGCGCGCGTCCTCGAGCTCGTCGCTGGGGCAGTGCGGTTCATCGGGGAGCGCCTCGGCTTCGAAGCCCAGCATCAGCGACGACGGGAACGGCCAGGGCTGCGAACCCAGGTAGCGGCAGTGCCGCACGCGCACCGAGGACTCCTCGAACACCTCGCGCACCACCGTCTGCTCCAGCGACTCCCCGGGCTCCACGAACCCCGCCAGCACCGAGTAGCGGCGCGGTGCCCAGCCGGGGCCGCGCCCGAGCAACAGGCGGTCGCCGTCGCTGACCGCGACGATCACCGCCGGGTCGGTGCGCGGGTAGTGCTCGAGACCGCAGCCGGGGCAGACGCCGAGCCAGCCGGCGCGGCGGAATGCCAGTGCTTCACCGCAGGCGCCGCAGAACCGGTGGCGTGCGCGCCAGTGCAGGACCGCGCGCGCCTGGGCGAACGCGGTGGCGTCGACGTCGGGCCAGGTGGCCGCCGCCGTGCGCAGGTCCACGCGTGCGGCGTCCTTTCCGGAGGCCGCCGCGGCACCGGAAAGCGACTGCTCGTCCACCGCGAACCAGCCCTCGTCGCCACGCAGGCCGAGGAACAGCGCCCCGCCTGGCCCCGAGCCGAGCTCGACGGCCGGCACCGCAAGCAGGCTCCCGCCGGCATCGACGCGCGCGCGGCCCTCTCCATCGAGCACCAGGACACGACCGCGCGCCCAGAGCCGGGCCAGGGCGGCACTGTCGTCGCGGAGGTTCTCGGCGCGGTCCAGCGGCGCCTCGATGAAGGCATACGGCGCCGCGCGCCGCGGGCTCATGCGGTGAAGCTGCTTCCGCAGCCGCAGGTGGACTTGGCGTTCGGGTTGCGGATGGTGAACTGCGCGCCGTGCAGGCTCTCGACGTAGTCCACCGAAGCGCCCATCAGGTACTGCAGGCTGAGCGGATCGACCAGCAGGGTGACACCGTCGGTGGCGACGGCCAGGTCGTCCTCGCCCTGCTCCTCGTCGAACTCGAAGCCGTACTGGAAGCCGGAACAGCCGCCGCCCTGGATGTAGACGCGGAGCTTGAGGGCGTCGTTGCCCTCCTCCGCGATCAGTTCACGCACCTTGGCCGCCGCCGCGGCGGTGAATTCCAGCGGGCGGTCGAGGGACTGGTAGCCCGGTGCGGACAGGTCGATGGTCGTGCTCATGCCATCAGGATGGAGGGTGCAGCCGCGGGCTTCAAGCCGCCGGCGCGGAACGTGGCGTCGCCGCCGTGGCTTCGGCCCAGGTGAAGGACTGTTCGACCGCCTGCCCCCGCGGTGGCGCCAGGCGCACGATCACGCGCAGCGGCTTGAACCCCTCGGGCAGCATCAGGTCGCCTTCGACCTGCTGGAAATACTTGAACGAGTAGTCGATGCCGGGGGCATCGCCGCTCTGCCGCAGGTCGTCCCAGCCCAGGCGCTCCAGGCTGTCGTTGCGCGAGCCCTCCACCTCGACGGTCAGGCTGCCACTGCTCACCGCCGCCCGGTTCAGGGTCTGGGTGAGCGTGGCGGTGAAGTGCCAGGCACCCTCGCCCTGCGACTGCAGGCGCAGGCCGTGCACGGTCAGGCCGCGGCGCTGGCTGGTGCTGCCCACCAGGCGTTCGTAGAAGGCGACGTCGGCGCGCAGGGCCGAGATCTCCTCGTCGCGCTCGGCCAGCATCGATTGCAGGTCGCGGTTGGCCTCGCGGCTGACCTGGTCGGAGCGGGTCAGCGTAGCCACTTCCTGGCGCAGGTCCTCGACCTCGGTCCGCAGGGGACCGTCCCCCTTGTCGCCTCCGACATTGCCTGCCACGGTCCACGCGCCCCAGATGCCGAACAGCAGGCAGGCGGCCAGCACGGCGAGGAGGGCGAAGTGCGCGCGCGGATGCGGGTGCTCGGGCGGCTTCGAATCAGGCATCCATGCATGTTAGCGCCCGATCCTGAGCGCGGGGACAACGCGCGGCTGCCTATACTCGGCGCCACTGCAGCCCCGGAGCGCGGCCATGTCCGAAGCCCATCTGTTCGCCGCCGGCGTCCTGCTGGCCTGGCTGGCCGGGATCCGTGTCTACCTCACGGTCTTCGGTGTCGGGCTGGCCGGTGCCATGGGCTGGCTCGACCTGCCCTCGGCGCTCGAGGTGGCCGCATCGCCCTGGGTGATGGGGATCTCGGGCGCGCTCGCCCTGGTCGAGTTCTTCACCGACAAGATCCCGGGCGTCGATTCCGGCTGGGATTTCCTGCAGACCCTGGCACGGGTCCCCGCCGGCGCCTTCCTCGCCGCGGCCGCGCTGTCGCCCGATGGCGACCTCTCCGCCGGCATGCTGGCCACGGGCGCCGGCGTGGCCCTGGGCAGCCATGTGCTGAAGGCGGGCAGCCGGGTGCTGATCAATGCCTCGCCGGAGCCACTGAGCAACTGGGGCGCGTCGGCCACCGAGGACGTCGCCACCATCGGCCTGCTGGCGCTGGCGCTCGCCAACCCGCTGCTGGCGCTCGGGATCGCGCTGGCGCTGAGCCTCCTGCTGGCGCTGGGCCTGTGGTGGGTCTGGCGGCGTCTGTTCCGGCGTCGCCCGGTGGCGCCCGCGGCCTGAGCGGCGCGCGGAACGTCATCGCGCGTTCGCGCGCCGGTTTCTTGTAGGCTTGTGCGTTCGGGGGGCGGCGCGTGGGCCGGGCCTCCGTATTGGCCGACGGAGAAGCCCCGCAGTGAGCGCAGTACCCGGATCACGGATGCCAGCTGACCTCGGCCCGGCCACGCCGCCGCCGGGCCGCCGCGTGCGTGCCGAGTTTCCGCCGCCGCACTACTGGCGCCGCTGGGTCGCCGATGCCGGCCCACCCGAACCGGTGCGCGCCGACGCGCCCGCCACCGAACCGCCGCCACCCGCGGTCACGCCACCGGTTGCCGCCGATGGCTCGACCGAAGCCCCCTATCGCGTCCTCGTGGTCGAGGACGACCTCAGCCAGGCCCTGTTCGCTGAAAGCGTGCTTGGCGGCGCCGGCATGCAGGCGGCCGTCGTGTCGGTGGCCAGCGAGGTCATGGGGGCCCTGGGATCCTTCCGCCCCGACCTGGTCCTCATGGACCTGCACATGCCGGGCATGGATGGCGTCGAGCTGACGAACATGATCCGCGCCGATGCCGCACATGGCCACGTGCCGATCGTGTTCCTCACCGGCGACCCGGATCCGGAGCGCCAGTTCGAGGCGCTGGAAACCGGTGCCGACGATTTCCTGACCAAGCCCGTGCGGCCCCGCCACCTGATCGCCGCGGTGCAGAGCCGCGTGCGCCGCGCACGCCTGCTCGCACGCGAGCGCACCGGCGGCGGCCTGCACCCGGTCACCGGCCTGTTCACCCGCTCGCACATGCTGCAGCGACTGAACTCGATGATCCCGGGCGATGGCAAGGGCGCGCTGTACATGGTCGAGATCGCCGGCATCGGCGTGCTGCGCGACCGCTATGGCTATGCCGGCCTGGAGCAGTTGCTCACCGAATCCGCCGCGCGCGTCGGCCAGGCCGCCACCGGGCATGCGGTCTCGCGCCTGAGCGACAGCATCTACCTGGTGCACGCGGCCGAGGTCGACGCCGCGCAGCTGCCGGAAAGCGCGCGTGCGCTGCGCGACGCCCTCGGGCGCGAAAGCTTCGACGTCAATGGCGAAGCGGTGCGCCTGCGCGCCTTCGTGGGCTACACCGCGCTCTCGCATGGCTATGGCGATGCCAGCAGCGCGCTGGGCGCGGCCGAGCGCGCGCTGCGCGAGGCACGGACCCAGCCCACCGCCATCGCCGGCTACCAGCCGCCGCGCCAGCGCGACCATAACCAGGCCATGGCGGAATCCGTGCGCCAGGCGCTGGCCGAGAACCGCTTCCAGCTCAGCTTCCAGCCGGTCGTGGCCGTGGCGGGCGGCGACCAGGCGCAGTTCCAGACCCTGTTGCGCATGCGCCAGCCCGACGGCAGCCTGCTGGCGGCGGGCGACTTCCTGCCCGCCGCCGACGCCGCCGACCTGATGCTCGACATCGACCTGCGCGTGCTGGAGCTCGCGGTCACCGTGCTGCACGAGCGTGCCAACGCCGGCAAGCCGGTGCGCCTGTTCGTCTCGCAGTCCGCGCGCAGCCTTGGCCGCGCGGGGCACGCCGGGCACGTGCTGGGGATGCTGTCGGCCTACGGCGTCGAAGGCCGGCACATCGTGATCGACGTGCGCCAGGACGAGGCGCTGATCCACGCGCTGGCGCTGCGCGAGTTCTGCGACGCGATGGTGCCGGCGGGCGTACAGCTCTGCCTCGGCCAGTACCAGACCGGGCGCGAGGCCGACGCCCTGCTCGGCCAGCTGCCGCTCGGCTACGTGCGCCTCTCGTCGCGTTACTCGCAGAAGCTCGGCGAGCCCGCCGTGCGCGACGAGATGCGCGAGGCCATCGATCGTGCACACCGCCTGGGGCTCTGCGTCATCGGCCAGCAGGTGGAAGACCCGCAGGCCGCCGCCACGTTGTGGATGAGCGGCGTCGACTTTATCCAGGGGAACCTGGTGCAGCAGGTCGCGGGCGAAATGGACTTCGACTTCCACCACTCGGTGCTCTGACCATGCCCACACCCGGACGCCCCACGGCCCTCATGATGCGCTGGCTCGCACTTGGTGCCGCGGGGGGTGCGGCGTTGACGCTTGGCCTGGACATGCTCGGGCTGGAGGGGCCGTGGCAGCACGCCGCGCTGGTCCTCGCGCTGCTGGCGCTGTTCGCGGTGATCGCGCTGCACGTCGCCCTCCGCCGCCGTGACCAGGAGATCGAGGAGGCCGACGAGCGCGCGCGGCGCGACGAAATGCTGATGGAGCACATGCAGGCGCAGATCGAGCAGCACACCCAGCTCGAGCAGCAGCTGCGCCAGGCCAAGCAGGCCGCGGAATCGGCGGTGATGGCCAAGGGCGAGTTCCTGGCCACCATGAGCCACGAGATCCGCACGCCGCTCAATGGCATCGTGCCGATGCTCGACCTGCTGATGCACGCGCGCCTGGCGTCCGACCATGCCGAGCTGGTGCGCACCGCGTACACCTCCTCGCAGCAGATGCTGCGCATCGTCGACGACATCCTCGACTACTCCAAGCTCGAGGCCGACCGGCTGGAACTCGAGACCACCAGTTTCAACCTGCGCGAACTGCTTGACGGCGTGCTGCAGCTGATGGAGCGCCCGGCCCAGGGCAAGGGCCTGCGGATGAGCCTCACCGTCGACCCCGCCGTGCGCCTGGCGGTGCGTGGCGACCCGGTGCGCCTGCGCCAGGTGCTGGGCAACCTGGTGTCGAACGCCGTCAAGTTCACCGAGCGCGGTTCGGTGGCCGTGGCGGTGCGCCGCATCGGTGAAACGCCGGCGCAGCACCAGCTGCGTTTCGAAGTGCGCGATACCGGCATCGGCATCCCTGCCGGTTCGCACGCGCGCCTGTTCCAGGCCTTCAGCCAGGCAGACGCCTCGACGACCCGGCTCTACGGTGGCACCGGTCTGGGACTCGCGATCTCCAAGCGCATCGTCGACCTGATGGGCGGCCGCATCGGCGTCGAGTCCGAGCAGGGCCACGGCGCCACCTTCTGGTTCGAGGTGCCGCTGCTCAAGGCCGCCGGCGACATGCCGACCAGCGTCGACGACAACGCCGCGCACGGACGCCTGCTGCTGCTCAGCGCCGACCCTCGCCTGCGCCTGCGGCTGTCGATGCTGCTGCCCAACTGGGGCCTGCGCGTAAGCTCGGTCGAGACCACGCAGGAGGCGCTCGACCGCCTGCGCACCGCCGCCAACCAGGGCGCGCCGTGGGCCTACTCCCTCGTGCTCGCGGACCTCGCGGGCATGCGCAGCACCGCGGTGGCCCTGCACCGCAACCTTGGCCGCCAGGCCGTCTATGGCGACCTCAGGCTGGTCTGCCTGTACGGGGACGACCCGGTCCCCGACGAACTGCAACGCAGCGTCACCCTCCTCAGCCGGCAGGCCCCCGACGCCGATCTCCGCGCCGCCCTCCTCGGAGGGAATTTCGCGATGACACCGGATCCCAGGGAAGCTTCCGCCATGACCACGCACCGCCCGGCACCGCCGCAAGCACCACCGCCACCTGCCGCGCCCACCCGCGCCGCGCGCGTGCTGCTGGTGGAAGACAATCCGGTGAACCTGATGGTCGGCCAGCGCCTGCTGTCGGTGCTCGGCATCACCTGCGACACCGCCAGCAACGGCGAGGCGGCGCTGCTGCGCATGGAGGCCTCGCGCTACGACATCGTGCTGATGGACTGCCAGATGCCGGTGATGGACGGCTATACCGCCACCCGCCGCTGGCGGGAGATCGAGGAGTCCGCCGCCGATGGCCGCCACGTCCCGATCATCGCCATGACGGCCAATGCGATGGCCGGGGACCGCCAGAAGTGCCTGGATGCCGGCATGGACGATTACCTGGCCAAGCCGGTCACCCGCAGCGAGCTGGAGCGCACGCTCGCCCGCTGGTGGAATGCCGAGACCGCGGCCGCCGCCGCGCAGCGCGAGCTGTACGACATCGACCCGGAGACCGGCGACATGCTCGGCCGTGCAATCGCGCAGGGCGTGCCGGTGGAGGTCGTGGAGGAGATCCCGCCGGTGCAGGAGCCGGACGTGGTCGAGCTCTCCGCAGTGCCCGCGCGTTCGTCACCGCCCGCCTTTCCAGCGCCGCCGCCGGCGGCGCCAGAACCACCGCTGCAGCCGCTGCCCCCGGTGCTCGACGCGGAGATCCTCGAGGAACTGCGCGCCATGCTCGGGGGCGATCTCGACCACCTGGTGGATGTGTTCCTCGCCGACACACCACGCCTGATCGCCACGCTCGAGCAGGCCGCCACCGGTCCGGACTACGACGCCCTGCGCGACGCGGCGCACTCGCTCAAGTCGTCGAGCGCGAACCTCGGGGCGATGTCCCTGTCGGCCGCGGCCAAGCGCGTCGAACTCGGTGCGCGCGAGCGCCTGCTGGAACGCCCGGCGGTCGCCGTGGCACTGGTGGCGAACGAGTTCAACCGCGCGCGCGCCGCGCTGCGGGCGGCGAGTCCGGCGCAGGCCTGAGCACGCTGGCCGGAATGCGGAAAGGCCCGCCGAAGCGGGCCTTTCCACGGATGGTTTGCAGCCGCGGTCAGCTGCCCATCTTCGACTGCAGGTAGTTCTGCTCGCCGACGCGGTTGATGAGGTCGAGCTGGGTCTCGATCCAGTCGACGTGCTCCTCCTCGGAATCGAGGATGTCCTTGAACAGCCGGCCGCTGGTGTAGTCGCGGATGCCATCGCAATAGGCGATCGCCTCGCGCAGCAGCGGCAGGCCGTCGAGTTCGAGCGCGAGGTCGCACTCGAAGATCTCGCGCGGCGACTCGCCCACGCGCAGCTTGCCGAGCGCCTGGAAGTTCGGCAGGCCCTCGAGGAACAGGATGCGGTCGGCCAGCTGGTCGGCGTGCTTCATCTCGTCGATCGATTCCTCGTACTCGTGCTTGGCGAGATCTTCGAGGCCCCAGTTCTTCAGCATCTTGGCGTGCAGGAAGTACTGGTTGATCGCGGTGAGTTCGTTGTAGAGCGCCTTGTTGAGGAACTCGATGACCTTGGGGTCGCCCTTCATGGCATGCCTCCGACGGGACTGGGGATGCCGGGACTCTAGCGCCTGCGCCGGCGCCATGCCGGAACGCGAATCGTGATCATCCGCAGGCGCATCCGCGCGTGCGGGAAGGGGGTCAGGCCGCGCGGGCCAGGGGCAATTCAACCCGGACGGAGCGGGCGCGGGCTTCGGTTTCCAGCAGCGCCTCGGCCATGCCGACGCAACTGCCGCAGTTCGAGCCGCAACCGGTGCGCATGGTCAGCTCGGCCATGCTGCCGCAGCCGGCCGCCGCGGCCTCGCGGATCTGGTGGTCGGTCACACCATTGCAGATACAGACGTACACGGCATTGCTCGCGTCACCGGGATGGCCGCATTGTCCGCGCACATGAGAATGATTGTCAATGCTGAATGAGGATCGTACTCGTTCAGCAGGGATCCCCCGATGTCCTGCGGCCCTGCGGATGGCGGCCTGGCAAGCCGAGGGCGCGCTCTGCCGGACCCGCCGCGCCGGAACGGCCCCGGCTGCGCTGGGTTTCGAGTCCGATCGTGGGCACCGCCACGGCCCCGGCCACCTGGCGGGCGAACGGCGCCAGGTGCTGCAGCGCGCGCATGTAGACACCGCGCTTGAAGGTGACCACGTGCTCCAGCGGGTACCAGAAGTCGACCCAGCGCCAGTGGTCGAACTCCGGCTTGTCGGTCAGATCGAGGCGCAGGTCGCGGTCGCTGCCGGTGAAGCGCAGCAGGAACCAGACCTGCTTCTGGCCGATGCAGACCAGGCGGTCGTTGCGGCGGATGGCGCGCGCCGGCAGGCGGTAGCGCAGCCATCCGGGCGTCACCCCGAGCACGTCGACATGCGCCGGCGTCAGGCCGGTCTCCTCGCGGAGTTCCCGGTACATCGCCTCGAGCGGCGTCTCGTCGGAATTCATCCCGCCCTGCGGGAACTGCCAGCCGTCGCGGCGCACGCGGCGCGCCCAGAACACCCGGCCGTCGGGGTGCATCAACACGATGCCCACATTGGGGCGATAGCCGTCCGGATCGATCACGATGCGGACTCCCGGAGTCTTTCGACGCTTCCAGCGTCACTGCGTCCGACTCTGCCACGGGGCGCGGGGGCCGACAAGCCACGCGGCGGGATTTGACGGCAGGCCAGCGGGAGTGGACAATTGCGGGCTCGACGCGCCCTGCGCACGAGCCCCAAGGCTATGTAGCTCAGCCGGTTAGAGCACAGCACTCATAATGCTGGGGTCGGTGGTTCGAGTCCACCCATAGCCACCATAATCCGCAGCCGGTTCAACGGCTTGCATGAAAGCCCGCAGCGATGCGGGCTTTTTCGTGTCCGCGGCGCTCACCGCGCCAGCAACCTCCGCGTCCACTCCAGCAGCACCTGAGGCAACCGTTCCGGCGCCGCCAGGACCGCGTACTGGTCGGGGCCGAAGACCTTCGGCAGGTAGGCCGGCGCCTGCAGGTCGACGGTCAGGCAGAACGGGAAGATGCCCTGCAGGCGCGCTTCGGTCACCGACTGGCGCATGTCCTCGACGCCGAACTGGCCGTCGTAGCGGTCGGCGTCATTGGGCTTGCCGTCCGACAGCACCAGCAGCAGGCGGTGTTCGGCGGGCTGGCGCATCAGCAGGCTGCTGGCGTGGCGGATCGCGGCGCCGGCGCGAGTGTAGTGCTCGGGCTCGAGCCCGGCGATCCGCAGCGCCACGGCCTCGCCCCAGGTCTCGTCGAAGTCCTTCAGCATGCGCGCGGTCACGCCATGCGGGCCCTCGCCGGAAAACGCCATCACCGAGAACGGCTCGCCCAGGCCCTGCAGCGCGACGCAGACCAGCAGCAGCGCCTCGCGCTCGACGTCGATGACGCGGCGTCCGCTGCCGATGAAGCCGTCGGTGGAGCCGCTTGCATCGACCAGCAGCGAGACGGCGATGCTGCGCCGGCCGGGCCGGCGCGCCTCGTACAGGCCGTCGCGCAGGAAGCCGCCGGCGCGCAGGTCCGCGCGACCTTCGACGCAGGCATCGATGTCGATGTCGTCGCCTTCCGTCTGGCGCCGGAGCCGCACGCGTTCGGGTCGCAGCGCTTCGAACTGGCGGCGGATGCCGTCGAGCTGCCCGCGATGCCGGGCCAGGATGGCGTCGACCCAGCGCGGGTCTCCCGGCACCGGCGGCACCATGCGCACCGTGGTGCCGTTCTCGATATAGGAAGCAATGGCGTGGTCCCACTCGGGATAGCGGAAGCGCGTCCCGCCGGGATCGGTCGCATCGAACTCGATCTTCGCGCGGCTGGCAGGAGGATCGTCGGACAGCAGCACCTCGCGCGGTGGATCGGGCGCGGCAACCATGCGCGTCGAGGCCAGCTCGGACAGCATGTCGCCGTACTCGTCGGGACTGGTCTCGTCGTCGCGGTCGATCGGGCGTTGCAGTCCGAACGGATCCTCGGCGACCTCGTGCGGCGTGTCCTGCTGGATCATCCAGACGCCGGGCTCCCCGTCCTGGTCCTCGTCCTCGCGGGCCTCGCGCTCCTCGGGGCGGCGCTCCATCCGCGCGCTTCGCACCGGCGCATCGTCGTCGCCCCCACGCGGGGAAGGCTGGCCCTCGATCCGTGCGGCGCCGGGGCCGCCGTCGCGGAGTTCACCGGTCCACCAGTCGCGATAGAGCGGCATGGGGCCGAGGCGGCGCGCGTCCTCGGGGGCGATGGCCCAGATGCCCGCGAGCCGGCGCGCCTGCGCGAGCGGGTCGTGCTGCCCGCGTCCGTGCGGTCCGGGCGGAGGCTCGATATCGGCCTCGAGGATGCCGCGTACCAGCCGTTCGAGCGGCTGGCGTGCCGGCGCGAGGCTGGCCACGTCCGGCCGCGCGGCAAGGGCAAGCCTGCGCAGCTGAACCAGTGCCGGCACCAGGCCCGGGAAGCGCCGCGCGATCTCCGCCTCGGCGGCCTGCGCTTCCAGGACCAGCGCGGTGTCGCGCAGCAGTGGCTCGCGCGCATCCAGGATCGCGGGCAGCCGTCCGCGGACGGCGCGACAGGCCTGCTGCAAGGCCATTGCCCGGTACAGGCCGGCCGCCTCGTCGGCGTCGCAGGTGTCGACGTGGGCCGGCAACCAGATCGCCTCGCCATTGGTCGCCGGCACCGCGCGCTGGTGCCGTGGATAGGCCTGGCGATGGAACAGCCGGTGCAGCACCGTCGGCCGCGCCGGCGGCAGCGCGACGCGGATCGGCAGGCTGGTACCGAAGGCCGCCGACACCAGCAGGTCCAGGCGCCTCGCCAGCGACGCGAGCGGGACCGGTGCGTCGGGCGCGCGTGCGTAGTGCCTGCGCCAGGTGTCGCGGATGAAGACCGTCGCATGCCGCGCGGCATCGACGACGATGTCCTCGGCTTCGGCCACGTCAGCCGCCTAGGGGAACATCGCGTCGACGAGTTCGCGCATCGCGCCGAGCAGGTGGGGATCGTCGCTCAGCGGTGCGATCACCGCCACGTTGCAGGCCTCGCGCATGCCGATTCCGCCGGTGACCAGGCGCCCCGCGGCGATCAGGAGCCGCGTGCTGGGCACCTCGGCCAACCCACGGTCGCGCAGGGAGCGCAGGCGCCCGGCGAGTTCCACCAGCGCGACGGCGGTGCCGCTGTCGACGCCGCTCTCGTTGGCGACGATGGCCGCCTCCGCCTGCGGCTCCGGGAAGCCCAGCTCGATCGCGACGAAGCGCTGGCGCGTGCTCGGCTTGAGGTCCTTGAGCATGCGCTGGTAGCCGGGGTTGTACGAAATCACCAGCTGGAATCCGGGCGCGGCCTCGAGGGTCTCGCCGGTCCGGTCGATGGGCAGGATGCGGCGGTAATCGGTCAGCGGATGCAGCACCACGATCGTGTCCTGTCGCGCCTCCACCACTTCGTCGAGGTAGCAGATCGCGCCCTCGCGCACCGCGCGGGTCAGCGGTCCGTCCTGCCACACCGTCTCGTCATGGCGGATCAGGAAGCGGCCGATCAGGTCGCTCGCGGTGAGGTCGTCGTGGCACGACACCGTGATCAGCGGCCGCCCCAGCCGCCACGCCATGTGCTCGACGAAACGGGTCTTGCCGCAACCCGTGGGGCCCTTGAGCATCACCGCCAGGCCGCTTGCATGGCACTGCTCGACCACGCCGACCTCGTCGCCGCTCGGCAGGTAGTACGGCCCCGTCCCCACGCGTGCGCCGCCGTCGCGCGGCGAGTCCACTGCATCCACCGGTCAGCGACTCCGCTCCACCAGCAGGTCGCCGCTGGCATCGTCGGCAAGCACCTCGAACTGCGGCCGGTAACGGAAGAAGTCGAAGATGTACAGGGCCACGCCGGTGGCGAAGATGGTCGCGGTGAGGATCAGCATCAGGAAGTGCACCTGGATCTTCAGCTGCGCATCCAGGTAGCCCATGCCCATGATCCGCTCCAGGTAGACCTGGGCGATGCCGGCGGTGCCGAAGGACAGGGTCATGCCGAACATGCCCGACACCTGCAGCCAGAACGCCCAGTAGCCGAGCGGCGAGTGCTTGCCCGGCGGCCGGTTGGTCAGGCCCGGCATCGCATAGGTGATCATCGCCAGCACGATCATCGCGTAGGCGCCGTAGAAGGCCGAGTGCGCGTGCATGGCAGTGACGAGGGTGCCGTGGGTCCACTTGTTGACGCTGGGCCAGGTGTGGGCCAGGCCCAGCAGGCCGGCGCCGAACAGGGCGAAGATCGCGCTGCCGATGGTCCAGTGCAGGGCCAGGCTGTTCGGGTGCGAGACGCCACCGCGCCGCATCGCGGCATAGGCATAGATCGCCATCGCAGCGAGTGCCAGCGGCTCGAGCGCGCTGAAGAAGCCGCCCACCGGCAGCCAGTACTGCGGCACGCCGACCCAGTAATAGTGGTGCGCGGTGCCGAGGATGCCGGCGAAGAACACCAGGCCCACGATCACGTAAAGCCACTTCTCCATCACCTCGCGGTCGATGCCCGACAGGCGGATGAGCAGGTAGGCCAGGAAGCCGGCCATGATCATCATCCACACGCCCTCGACCCACAGGTGGATGGTCCACCAGCGGTAGAAGATCGAGACCGTGTAGTTCTCGTAGTGCAGCAGCGCCGGGATGTAGAGCACCGCCGACAGCGCAAGTCCCCCCAGCAGCACGCCTTCGGTGGTGGTGAACCTGCCGGACTTCCTGATCGTCATGCCGATGTTGTAGAGGAAGATCAGCATGCACACGACGATCGTGATCTTGTGCGGCAGCGGCTGCTCCAGGAGCTTGTTGCCGGTGCCGTAGCGGAACAGGTAGCCGATCACCGCGGTCACGCCCATCAGCGTCCACAGCCCGAGCTGGATATAGGCCAGTTTCGTGCTGTGCAGTTCGGTACGTGACTCGTCCGGCACCATCCAGTAGGTGGCCCCCATGAAGCCGGTCAGCACCCAGACGATCAGCAGGTTGGTGTGGATGGTCTTGGTGACGTCGAAGGGCAGGATGTAGAGCAGCGGATCCGGCCCGAGGTATTTCGCGGCCGACAGCAGTCCGAAAACGATCTGCAGGCCGAACAGCACCATGGCCACGGCGAAATACCAGTAGGCCACCGATTGGGACTTGTAGCGCATAGATCTCTCCCCGTGCGGCGCAGGACGCCCGTCTGTTATTTCAACGTTCCAAGAAATGCCACCAGCTGCTCGACCTGCTCTTCGGACAGCGTCTCGCCATACGTGTTGGGCATGAACGAGGTGCCCTCGGCCGAGAACATCGCGCCCGGCACCAGGTGCGCGCTGGGCTCCACGATCGACTCGCGGATATAGCCCTCGACGTCGGCGGCGCTGCCGGTGTACTCCGGTGACACGAGCGTCTGTTCCGCACGCGTCGCCATCCCCGCCATCGACGGCCCGGCGAGGGTCACGCCCGGCTGCAGCGAGTGGCATGCCGTGCACACCGGCACCGCGGTGCGGAACAGGTGTTCGCCGAGCGCGCGCGGATCGTTTCCGGCAGCGACCGGACGCACGTCCTGCGCTTCGGCGGCGCCCGCATCGGCGCCCTGCGAGGCCACGTTGAGGCTGCCGCCCGCCACCAGGATCGGCCGCGGCGGCCAGCCCTGGTTGTCGACCTTCGACACCCAGTCCAGGAACTTGATCAGGTTGGCGATCTCGACCTCGCTCAGGTCCTGCGTCGGCATCAGGCGGCGATGCCGCTGCTCGTCGTAGAACTGGGAGGGATCGCGCATATAGGCCTTGAGATAGGCCTCGCCGCGCAGCTGGGCGATCTTGGTCAGGTCGGGCGCGTAGTAGGCACCCTCGCCGAACAGGGTGTGGCAGTTGATGCAGTTGTACTTGTGCCAGACATCCTTGCCGTGGGTGATCTCCGGCGTGATGTCGGCGGCGTTGGTGAGGTCGTCGAAACGCGTATGGCTGTGCAGCGTCATGCCGATGAAGGCGGCGGCCGCGATGCCGGTGGCGACGATGGCGAAGACCCGGGATTGCCGTTTGTTCATGCGCTCATCCTCAGACGCTGATCGAAGGCCAGTAGGAAATCGCCGTGAAGCCGGCATAGACCACCGCAACCGCCATCAGCACGAGGACCAGGGTTCCCACCCAGCGGACCGTTGTGACAAGACTCGTCGCTTTCATCGAATGCTCCCCGGAACCGGATTTCAAGGCATTCCCGCGCCAACCGACTGTCGCACCGCACCCAGCCGGGCGCAACCCGCGCCGCTGCGGCCCGGGCCTCCCCCGGCGTCAGCCCGCGAACGGCACCTGCTTCGCCACCATCATGTAGAAGATGGCGAGGAACGACACCAGCGCCGGGATGCCGAGCGCGACCCAGCAGGCCAGCAGCCTGCCGTAGGCGCGCGGCAACGGCTGCCCGCGTGCGTCGGCGTCCACCGCGATGTCGCGCAGGCGCATCTGCAGCCAGACCACCGGCAGCCAGCACATCGCCGCGAGCACGAAGGCAACGGTCGACCACAGCAGCCAGGGTTCGGAGAGCGGCCAGCCGATGAGGTGGGCGAGGTAGAAGCCACTTGCCGGCTGGATGATGATGGTGGTGGCCGTGAAGAACCAGTCAGCAATCACCACCCAGCGCGCGACCACCGCGATCGCGTGCACGTCGCGGGTGAGGCTGACGAAGAGCAGGTAGAACGCCGTGCCGATGCCGGTACCGAACAGCAGCGTCGACGAGAGTACGTGGATGTACTTGACGAGGATCAGGTCCATGGGTCCGGTCCAGCATGAGGAGGGCGAGGGTCATCGCGAGCAGTGGCAGGTTCTTCAGCACCGGGCCGAACGGATGCGCCCACTGCTCCGGCAGCCAGAGGCTGATGATCACGGTGTAGCCCGCGACGAGTGCGATCTGCAGCGCGTAGGCCAGCGTGCGGGTGGGTCGCCAGAGGATGCCGAGGCCGAGCGCGAGGTCGCACAGCGCGCCCGCCCACAGTGCCGCGATGGCCACCGTTCCATGCAGGCCCAGCTGCGCCACCAGCGCCAGGCTGTCCTCGCGCGGGTAGATCCAGAGCGAGACGACGGCGGTCGCAAGCCACATGAGTGCCAGCGCGAAGCGCATCAGGGGTACGCACCAGGCAAGCACGGCCTGGTGCCGCAGCGGCCCGGCGGCGCGTGACCCGATGAAGGTCTCCGGCTCGCGCGCCGGCCGACCCAGCCAGTGCCGGAACCCGTGCGGACCCGCAGTGCTTCCCGCATCCAGCATCGCAATTGCGTCGGCGTCGAACGGCAGGTGCAGCCGTGGCGCCAGTGCCGCCATCCAGCGCATCGGGGCCATCGGCAACGCCATGAAGACGTTGCCGATCCCGGCCGCCCGCTTGAACACCTGCAGGTAGTCGCGCAATGGGAGCGCACGTGGGCCCACGGCATCGAGGACGCGCGGCACGTCCTTGGCTTCGACGAGCCTGACCAGCGCATCGACCAGGTCATCGAGGTGCAGGGGCTGCACCTCCTGGCGGCCACCGCGGGGCAACGGCGTGACCGGCAGGCTGGCGAGCTGCGCGAACAGGCGCGTACTGGTGCCCTCCGGCGCGAACACCAGCGAGGGACGGACGACCGCCACCTGCGTGTCGTCGGCCGCGAGGAGAACCGCGTCCATCCGCCCCTTGCTCGCGAAATACGGGACCGGGGACGTGGCATCCGCGCCGAGGGCCGAGAGCTGGATCCAGCGCGTGCTCCCAGCGCGGCGCGCGGCCTCGAACACGCGGCGCGGACCATTCACGTGCACTGCATCGAAGCTCTGCTGTCCTGCCGCCACGAAAATCCCGACGGTGTTGACGACCATGTCCACGCGCGCGAGTGCGTCCTGCAGTTCCGCATCCCCGGGCAGCGCGGTGAGGTCGAGCGCCATCCCGTGCATGCCCGGCCGGGCGCGGCCACTGCGCGTCGCGAGGGTCACGCGATGACCACGCAGCACCAGGCGGTCGGCCAGGGCACCGCCAATCAACCCCGCACCGAGCACCAGCACCTGCCGTTGGCCATCTTCGCGCGCAGGGCGGTCGAATCGGGCAGTCTCGCCAGCGTGCTCTCCACCCTCGTGGTGTCCGCCTTCAGCCGCAGCCGCTCCGGTGCCACGGCGGCCGGGACCAACGCCGCCAGCCAGTGGTTCTGGTATCCGCGCGCCCGCCATGTCGATCGCCCCTCGCTGCGCTACACCGCTGTTGGCTATGGCGTCCACCACGCGAGCTCGCTGCTCTGGGGCACCGCGTTCGAGGCGCTGCGCCCGCGCGAGGCCACCGCTCCGGGACGTGCGGTCCGTGCCTCGGCGGTTGCCCTGGGCGCCTACGTCGTCGATTACCACGTCGTGCGCCGGCGGCTCAGCCCCGGCTTCGAGAACCGCATCGGGGCCGCCGGCGTGCTGGCGGCGTACAGCGTGTTCGCACTTGGTCTGTACATCGCCGCCTCCCGTGTCTCCGCGCGCAAGGTTGCACGGCAGGCGTGCATCCCGCGTGGGGATGGCGACGCCGGCCCGATCAGTCGGCAGGACCAGCGCGCGCTGCGTGGCGCTCGTCGGACACGATCTCTCCATCCACCAGGGTGATCGTGCGGTCGCAGCGTTCCGACAGCCGCGGGTCGTGCGTCACCACCAGCACCGCGCAGCCGAACTGCTCGTTGAAGCGTCGCAGCAACCCGAACACGTCGGCGGCCGTCTTGGTGTCCAGGTTCCCGGTGGGTTCGTCGGCCAGCAGCAACGACGGCTTCGTCACCAGCGCGCGCGCGATCGCGACACGCTGCTGCTGGCCGCCGGAGAGCTGGTCGGGGCGACGGTCGGTGTACTTCTCCAGGCCTACATCGGCCAGCAGGCCGCACGCGGTGTCGCGAATCTCCGGCGTCGGCCGGCCATGCGCGACCATCCATGGCATCAGCACGTTCTCCAGCGCGGTGAAGGCGCCGATCAGGTGATGGAACTGGAACACGAAGCCGATGTGGCGCCCGCGCAGCGCGGTGCGGCCCTCGTCGTCCATGTCGCGCGTGGGCTGGCCGTCCAGGTAGAGCTCCCCGTCCGTCGGTGAATCGAGCAGGCCGATGAGGTTGAGCAGGGTGCTCTTGCCCGAACCCGACGGCCCGACGAGCGCGGCGAAGTCGGCGCCGTCCAGGCGCAGGTCGATGCCATGCAGCACCTCGACCTCGTTCGGCTGGCCGATGTTGTAGGACTTGCGCAGCCCGTCCAGGCGCAGCACCTCGCTCGCCTCAGCCACGGATCGCCTCCACCGGGTCGAGGCGCGACGCGCGCGATGCCGGCACCAGCGCCGCGCCGATGCCGGCGAGCGTGGCCAGCGCCATCGCGGCCGGCACCAGCGCCGGGGGCATCGCCACGTCGAACAGGCCCGGGCCGAACGAATTGAAGGCCCACACCAGGCCCCAGCCGGCCAGTGCGCCGAGCAGCGAGCCTGCGAGCCCGAGCACCGCACCCTGCACCAGGAAGACCTGCAGCATCTGCCGGCGCCGCGTGCCCATCGCGCGCAGGATCCCGATCTCGCGCGTGCGCTGGGCCACGCTGACCGCGAGCACGCTGGCGATGCCGAGCGCGACCGACACCGCCACGAAGAAGCTGATCATGCGCGTCGACATGCTCTGCGAACTCAGGGCGTTCATGAGCTGGGCGTTGGTCTGCATCCAGCTTTCGGCCTGCAGGCCGGTCAGGCCGGCCACGCGTGCGGCCACGCGATCGGCGCCGAACAGGTCCTGCACGGTCAGGTCGATCACGGTGACGCCACCGGGCAGGGCCAGCAGCGATTGCGCCTGCTTCAGGTCGAGGTAGACATAGCGCGCATCGAGCTCGCGGACGCCAAGCTCGAAGATGCCCGCGACATTGACGATCGCCTCGCGACCCTCGCCCGCGTCCAGCCGCAGCTTGCCGCCCAGGCGCAGGCCAAGGTCTTCGGCGAGCTGGCGGCCCACCACCGCATTGCCGGACCCCACTTCGAGCCGGCCTTCGACCATGTTGTCGTCCAGCGGGATCACGCGCAGGTAGCGCGGCATGTCGACACCGACCAGCGCCACCGACTCCGCGGCATCGCCGCGGCGCCCGAAGGCCGGGCCCGACACCACCGGCGAGACGGCGGCCACGCCCGGCAGCCGGTCCAGCACGTCGCGCACCTGCAGCCAGTTGTCGATGGGCCGCAGCGCCTGCGGCCGCGGATCCTCCATGACCAGCTGCAGGGTGCCCGGCGGCGGCGCCGCGACCCGGTTGACCTCGCGCGGTGCCTCGACGCGGACGTGTGCCTGCGTGCCCAGGGTCCGTTCGATGATGTTGTCCTGCAGCCCGGAGATCAGCGCGGTGACGAACACGATCACCGCCACGCCGACCGCGGTCCCGAACAGGATCAACAGCGTCTGCGAGCGCCCATGGCGCAGGAAACGCATCGCGATGGTGGACTCGATCCACATGGTTCAGTCGAAGGCCACCGGCAATTCGCCCCGGGTGTCGTTGCCCGTGGGGTCCGGTCGTGGCTGGTCTTCGATGCGCACGCGGTCGCCATCCGCCGGGAGCGCATCGGTTTCGAGCGCGCCTGCCGCCACCACCTCGTCACCGGCCTCGAGGCCTTCGACCACTTCACTCGCTGCCAGGCCGCGCAGGCCCAGGCGCACCGGCACGCGTTCGACCCGGCCGCCGCGTACGCGAAGCACCGAGGCCCTGCCCGACCCATCGCTGTCATCGATGAGCGCATCGTTGGGCACCACCAGCGCGCGGTCGCGGCGGCCGGTGGCGATGGTCGCGGTGACCGTCATGTCGGCACGCACGAAGTCCACCCCGGGATCGATGCGCAGGCGCACGTCGACCGTGCCGCGCGCGGGATCGATGCCCGGGGCGACGTGGTGCACGATCGCCTCGAACGGACGCCCCGGATACGCGTCCGCGATGCAGGTCGCGGACTGGCCGACCTCGAGCAGGCCCAGGTTCTTCTCGTCCAGCGGCAGCAGGATCTCTCCGGGCGCGTCGCGGGCGATCTCCAGCATCACGTCGCCCGCGCGGACGGTGTCGCCCGGCTCGACATAGCGCACCAGCACGGTCCCCGACACGGTTGCGCGCACCACGGCGCGCTCGAGTTCGGCCTCTGCCGCCTGCAGGCGCTCGCGCGCCTGGGCCTCGCGGGCGCCGCCGGCCAGGGCATCGAGCGCCACGCGCGCCTGGCGCTCTGCCGCCCGGGCTGCGACCTCGGCCTGGGCGGCCTGCTCCACGCTCTCGCGCGACACCAGCTGTTCGCGCCCGAGGTCACGGCGGCGCGCGTGTTCGCGCGTCGCCTGGGCCAGCGTTGCGCGTGCCTGCTGCAGCCGCGCCTCGGCATCCGGACGTTCGGCCTGCTGCAATGCCTCCAGTGCGGCGCGGGCCTCGTCGCGACGCGCTTCCAGTTCGCGCGCACGCAGCACCACCAGCACATCGCCCTCCCCGACCCGGTCGCCCTCCATCACCCGCCGCTCGAGCACCAGCCCCGCGATCTCGGCACCCACCTGCACGCGCGACAGCGCTGCGGCGCGGCCGGTGGCCACGACGTTCTGCACCAGCGGACCCGACTGCACCGCGTAGCCCGGCAACACCGGGCCGCGCAGGCGCAGGATCCCGAGCGCGACCGCGGCCAGGCCGACGACGGCCGCCGCCACGATCCACCACGTCCGCGCGCCACGCATGGCCATCGTTCACTCCACCGGGAAAGCCCGGATGGTCGCCCGTTGGCCGTGATGGCGGCAACGCCGCCGCCATCTGCGCTCAGGCAGGATCGTGCCGGCTTCCACCCATGCAGCGCGGCGAGTCGGGTGCCGTGCCCTGCGCGGCCCATTCCGCCGGCGTATAGGTATGCAGCGCGAGCGCATGGATCTCGCCCATCAGGGGTCCCACGGCGGCATAGACGGCTTGGTGGCGGCGCACCGCCGGGCGGCTTTCAAAGGCCTCGCTGGCGATGACCACCTTGTAATGCGTCTCCAGCCCACGGCTGTGCATATGGCTTTCGTCAAGCACTTCGAGGTGCGTGGGTGCGAGTGCGCCCAGGGCCTCGCGGATGCGGTCGGCTTTGCTGCTCATGCCGGCATTATCGCCGATCGCCATCACGCCGGTCCTCGCGGCGCGGCGGCAGACTCGGGCGTGGACTCCGCCGAACGGAACGGACCGAGGTGCTGTCGATCATCATTCCCGCGCATGACGAGGCCCCGGTGATCGGTGCCACCCTCGATGCCCTGGCCATCGCCACCACGGGACGCCAGGACGGGGTGGAGATCATCGTGGTCGACGACTCGTCCACCGATGCCACCGCCGCGATCGCCCGTGGGCGCGGCGCCCGCGTCGTGCCCGTGGACGTGCGCCATATCGCGGCGGCGCGCAATGCCGGGGCGGCCGCGGCCAGCGGCGACCGCCTGTTGTTCGTGGATGCCGACACACTCGTCGGCCGCGCGGCGATCGATGCGGCGATGCAGACCCTGGACGCTGGAGCCATCGGCGGCAGTACGGCAGTGCGCTTCATGCGCCCCCTGCCCCTGCACGTCCGCGCGCTCGAATCCTCGTCGATCGCCCTGTTCCGCCTGTTCGGCGTGACGCCGGGGTGCTTCATCTACTGTACGCGCCGGGCCTTCGACGCCATCGGGGGATTCGACCAGGGCCTGTACGTGGCCGAGGACGTGGCGTTCGGCCGCGCACTCGCGAAGCGCGGGCGGCTGGCGATCCTCCGTGAGCCGGTGGTGACCTCGGCTCGCAAGCTGCGCACCTATTCGCTGGGCGAAAAGCTGCGTTTCACCCTGCGCTTCCTGCTGTCGCCGCGGCGCGTCTCGCGCACCCGCGATGCACTGCCACTCTGGTACGGCCCCAGGCGCCACGAGGCCCCGCCCCCACCCGCGCCCGGGCATCCGGGCGGACCCGCGGACTGACGCCGCACCCGGGGCGCAGGCAAGGCGATGAACCATGCTGGGCGATGACCCGGGCGCCGGTCGGTCCGGGGCGGGTCGCGGCGCGGCGATACAATGGGCGGTCCCCGTATCGCCCTGTGCCAGCCATGACCAACAGCAAGCACCGCAAGCCCCTGCCTGGAACCTCGCTCGACTGGTTCGACGCCCGCGAGGCCGTGGAGGCCCTGCGTCCCGGCGCCTGGGCAACGCTCCCCTACACCGCGCGCGTGCATGCCGAGAACATCGTGCGCCGCGCCGACGCCGCGCACGTCGAAGACTACCTGCTGCAGCTGGTCGAGCGCCGCCGCGACCTGGATTTCCCGTGGTTTCCCGCTCGCGTGGTCTGCCACGACATCCTGGGCCAGACCGCTCTGGTGGACCTGGCGGGCCTGCGCGATGCGATCGCGGCCGGTGGTGGCGACCCCGCCCAGGTGAACCCGGTGGTGCCGGTGCAGCTGATCGTCGACCACTCGCTGGCGGTGGAGTGCGGCGGCTTCGATCCCGAAGCCTTCAACCGCAACCGGGAGATCGAGGATCGTCGCAATGCCGACCGTTTCCACTTCATCGACTGGACGAAGAAGGCCTTCCGCAACGTCGACGTGATCCCGCCGGGCAACGGGATCATGCACCAGATCAACCTGGAGAAGATGTCGCCGGTGGTCTACACCCAGGATGGCGTCGCCTTCCCGGATACCTGCGTCGGCACCGACAGCCACACCCCGCACGTGGACGCCCTGGGCGTGATCGCGATCGGCGTCGGTGGCCTCGAGGCGGAGAACGTGATGCTGGGCCGCGCGTCGTGGATGCGCACGCCCGAGATGGTGGCCGTGGAACTTTCAGGCCGCCCCGGCCCCGGCATCACCGCCACCGACGTGGTGCTCGCCCTGACCGAATTCCTGCGCCAGCAGAAGGTGGTGGGCGCCTATCTCGAGTTCCGTGGCGAAGGCGCCGCGGCGCTGACCATCGGCGACCGCGCGACGATTTCCAACATGGCCCCGGAATACGGTGCCACCGCGGCGATGTTCTTCATCGACGACAACACGCTCGACTACCTGCGCCTTACCGGCCGCACCGACGAGCAGGTGGCGCTGGTGGAGACCTATGCGAAGACCGCAGGCCTGTGGGCCTCGGACCTGGTCGATGCGCAGTACGAACGCACGCTGCACTTCGATCTGTCGAGCGTGGTGCGCAACATGGCTGGCCCGTCCAACCCGCACCGTCGCCTGCCCACCAGCGCGCTGGAGGAGCGTGGCATCGCCGCCGACCTCGAGGCCGCGCGTGCCCAGGAAGCCGCGGGCCTCCTGCCCGACGGCGCGGTGATCATCGCCGCCATCACCAGCTGCACCAACACCTCCAACCCGCGCAACGTGATCGCGGCGGGCCTCCTCGCGCGCAATGCCAACGCGCGCGGCCTGGTGCGCAAGCCGTGGGTCAAGACCTCGCTGGCGCCCGGCTCGCGCGCGGTGCAGCTGTACCTGGAAGAAGCAAAGCTGCTGCCAGAGCTCGAGCAGCTCGGCTTCGGGATCGTCGGCTTCGCCTGCACCACCTGCAATGGCATGTCCGGCGCGCTGGACCCGAAGATCCAGCAGGAAGTGATCGACCGCGACCTGTACGCGGTGGCGGTGCTCTCGGGCAACCGCAATTTCGATGGCCGCATCCATCCCTATGCCAAGCAGGCCTTCCTGGCCTCGCCGCCGCTGGTGATCGCCTATGCCATCGCCGGCACCGTGCGCTTCGACATCGAGAAGGACGTGCTGGGCACCGATCCCGCGGGCAATCCGGTCACGCTGAAGGACATCTGGCCCAGCGACGAGGAGATCGACGCGGTGGTCAAGGCCAGCGTCAGGCCGGAGCAGTTCCGCCGCGTCTACGAGCCGATGTTCCGCCTGCACGTCGACACCGGCGACCGCGTCAGCCCGCTGTACGACTGGCGCCCGATGTCGACCTACATCCGCCGCCCGCCCTACTGGGAGGGCGCGCTGGCCGGCGACCGCACGCTGAAGGGCATGCGCCCGCTGGCGGTGCTGGGCGACAACATCACCACCGACCACCTGTCGCCGTCGAACGCGATCATGGCCTCGAGCGCGGCCGGCGAATACCTGGCGAAGATGGGCGTGCCGGAAGAGGACTTCAATTCCTACGCCACCCACCGCGGCGACCACCTCACCGCGCAGCGCGCGACCTTCGCCAACCCGAAGCTGCAGAACGAGATGGTGCGCAACGACGACGGCAGCGTGCGCCAGGGTTCGCTGGCGCGGATCGAGCCGGAAGGCACGGTCACGCGCATGTGGGAGGCGATCGAGACCTATATGCAGCGCCGCCAGCCGCTGGTGATCATCGCCGGTGCCGATTACGGCCAGGGCTCCAGCCGCGACTGGGCGGCCAAGGGCGTGCGCCTGGCCGGCGTGGAGGCGATCGTGGCCGAGGGCTTCGAACGCATCCACCGCACCAACCTGGTGGGCATGGGCGTGCTCCCGCTGGAGTTCAAGCCGGGCACCACGCGCGAAACACTGGGCATCGATGGCACCGAGACCTTCGACGTCGAAGGCACCCCGGCGCCGGGCGCCACGCTGACGCTCGTCGTCCATCGCCGCAGCGGCGAACGCATCGAAGTGCCGGTCACCTGCCGCCTGGATTCCGACGAGGACGTCGAGGTCTACGCCGCCGGCGGCGTGCTGCAGCGTTTCGCACAGGATTTCCTCGCCGCCGCCAGCGACGACACCGCCACCGCACGCACCGCCTGAGATCGCAATGGACCAGACCACACGCCACGCCCCGCAGCTGCGCATCCCCGCCACCTACATGCGTGGCGGCACGTCCAAGGGCGTGTTCTTCTGCCTCGACGACCTGCCGGAATCCGCGCGCGTGCCCGGCCCTGCACGCGACGCGCTGCTGATGCGCGTGATCGGCTCGCCCGATCCCTATGGCAAGCACACCGACGGCATGGGCGGCGCGACCTCGTCCACCAGCAAGTGCGTGATCATCTCGAAGTCGACGCGGCCCGGGCACGACGTGGACTACCTCTACGGACAGGTCTCGATCGATAGCGCCTTCGTCGACTGGTCCGGAAACTGCGGCAACCTCAGCACCGCCGTGGGCCCGTTCGCGGTGGCCAACGGCTTCATCGCGCCCGATCGCATCCCCGCGAACGGCACCGTGGCGGTGCGCGTCTGGCAGGCCAATATCGGCAAGACCATCGTGGTGCACGTGCCCATCGCCAATGGCGAGGTGCAGGAGACCGGCGATTTCGAGCTCGATGGCGTGACCTTCCCGGCCGCCGAGATCGTGCTGGAGTTCATGGACCCCTCCGACGACGATGGCGATGGCGGCGCGATGTTCCCCACCGGCAACCTGGTCGATGAGCTGGAGGTTCCGGGCATCGGCACGCTGCCGGCCACCATGATCGCTGCCGGTATCCCGACGGTCTTCGTCAATGCCGCCGACGTCGGCTACGACGGCACCGAGCTGCAGCCCGCGATCAACGAGGACCGTGCCGCGCTGGCCACCCTCGAAGCGATCCGCGTGGCCGGCGCGCTGCGCATGGGACTGATCGGGTCCGCCGCCGAGGCCGCGACGCGCCAGCACACGCCCAAGGTCGCCTTCGTCGCGCCCCCGCGCGATTACGTGGCCTCGAGCGGCAAGGCGGTGGCCGCCGCCGACATCGACCTCAACGTGCGCGCGCTCTCGATGGGCAAGCTGCACCACGCGATGATGGGCACCTGCGCGGTCGCCATCGGCACTGCCGCGGCGATCCCCGGCACCCTGGCGAACCTGGCGGCCGGCGGCGGCGCCCGCGATTCGGTGCGCTTCGGCCATCCTTCGGGGACGCTGCGCGTGGGCGCCGAGGCGGCCGAGGTGGACGGCCGCTGGACCGCCACCAAGGCGGTCATGAGCCGCAGCGCGCGCGTGCTGATGGAAGGCACCGTGCGCGTGCCGGTGGAGGGCTGAGCGATGGACATCTTCAAGGTCTTCACCCTCGAGTCCGCGCACCGGCTGCCCAACGTGCCCCAGGGCCACAAGTGCGCACGCGTCCACGGCCATTCGTTCCGCGTCGAGCTGCATGTCTCGGGCGACCCGGGCGCGGACACCGGCTGGATCATGGATTTCGCAGACATCAAGGCGGCCTTCCAGCCGCTGTACGACCAGCTCGACCACCACTACCTCAACGACATCCCGGGGCTAGAGAACCCCACCAGCGAGCGTCTGGCGATGTGGATCTGGGACCGGCTGAAGCCTGTGCTGCCCCTGCTGTCGGAAGTGGTGGTCCACGAGACCTGCACCTCCGGCTGCCGCTACCGCGGCCCCAGGCCGCTGTAGGAGCGGCTAAAGCCGCGATCGCCCGCAGCCCCGGCTGAACGCTCCGACAAACGGTTGTTGCGATGCACCATAGGCCTGGTCTATGCTGCACCGCACAAACCGGCAATCCCTGCCGGACATCGCAGGAGCCCGCCATGTACCAGAACATCAACGAGCAGTTCGCCTCCACCGCCCGCCAGTTCGTCGACACCGCCGCCCAGATCAACCGGCTGACGCTGTCCAGCGCCGAGAAGGCGTTCGGCCTGCAGCTGGCGACCATCGAGCAGAACACGAACGCCGCGTTCGCCTTCTGGGGCCAGCTGGCCGAAGTGCGCGACGTCGACGGCCTGAAGGCCGTGCTGCCGAAGGGCGCACAGGTTGCACGCGAGAGCATCGAGCGCTCGGTCAGTGCCGGCCAGGAGATCTTCGGCCAGACGGTGGCGACCAACGAAGCCATCGCCCGCATCGCCAAGGGCCAGGTCGAGTCGGCCACTGCCCAGGCGCAGGACGCCGTGCAGGACGCCGCCCGCGCGGCCACCGGCAAGAACGGCAAGTAAGTCCGGCCCGCTCGACCGGCGTCCGGCAACGGACTCCGGGCACCGCATCCCCTCCCCCGCGGTGCGCACCCCTGATCCGGCAGCCCCTGGCTGCCGGTTCTTTTTTTTTTTTTTCCGGAGAGCGGCGCACTTGCCGCGCCGCCACCCACTGCCTGACGGCCCTAGCGGCGGCGGAAGCCGGGGCCGCCGGAGGGATCGTCCAGGATGTCGCCGCGGACGTGCAGTTCACGACGGAACTCCGGACCCACCGCGGCCTCGTCGATCTCGATCACGAAGTGCGGCTCCTGCCGCGCGTCCGCCGCGGGTTCGAGCACCATGCTGCGGCCGTTGGCGACGCCATCGTGCTGCACCGCGATGTGGCGGACCGGTCCTTCCAGGGGCTCTGCTTCGACGATGCTCCCGTACCGGTGCACCGCCACGCGCCCGGGGTCACCGAAGGCGGCAATGCGGCCGTCCTGGACCGGCTGCCCTCCAAGGCTCAGTTCCACCGTGAACCCCGCGTCGGGACGCTGCGCGGTCGCGGGCACGACGCGGAGCCGGTACGGCGCGGCCGGCATCGGTGCCGGATCGCCGCGCAGCAGTACGCGATCGCCGACCACCCACCACTCCCCCGTCGTCGCGGCCGCGTTGCCCCCGTAGGGCCCGTATTCGAAGCGACCGTCGGCCTGCAGGCGCAGTTCGGGGTCCGTGCCGGACGTACCCGCGCGGACGTAGTGGCCCGCGCGCGCCGGATCGACGCGGCCGCCCAGCGGCGCCAGGGTGTCCGCCCCGGCATTCGCCACGCGGAAGAGCGCCGCGAGCGCCTCTTCAGAGTCCACGGAAGACGGGTCGCGCGGTGAGGCAGGCAGCATCGAGATGCGGGCGGCCACGCTGTCGGCCATCCAGCCACCGAGCGGAAACTCCAGCGCACGTACGCCCGTCACCGCGAGCGCGCGCCAGCTGGTGCCCAGCGCCTCGCACGCCGCGGCGTCGCTGGCCAGCCCCGCCGCGCGCATCCGCCGCCAGCTCATGTCGTCGACGGTCAGCAGCCAGGCCATCAGCCCGCCGGCCCCTGGCGCCGCCGGGTCGGGGCAGTAGCGCGACAGGTCGCTGCGCGCGTGCGCGGCCAACCAGTCACGCAGCGCCCGGTGGCTGTCGCCCAGCGCGATCAGACGCTCCACCAGGGCGCCGTCGCCGCGGTGCACGGCGTGGCCGAGCAGGGTGGATTGGCGGGCATGTGCTCGTGGTGGGCGCGCGCCGGCGCGCCGTCGATCGGCTCCGCGGCGTCCTGCGGGCCGCGCGCCTCCCAGTCCAGGTCCGCCCGGAGCAGGCGGTCCAGCAGCGCTTCGCGCAGCGCCGGATCGGGTTCATGGATGGCCCACATGGCCGCATCGGTCCAGGAGTCGGTGGTGGCCTGCCCGCCGTAGAGGCCCTTGGCGACGTAGCGCGGAGCATGGTCCAGCAGCCACAGCGCGCCGCCCCGGTTGCCGGCGCGCACTGCGTGCGCCAGTGCACTGGCCTGGTCGGCGGTGTCGGCGGGCCGGGTACCGGCATCGGCCAGCGCCTGCATCACCGCGCCGCCCTCGGTGAGCACGGCCAGCCTGGGCCAGAGCAGGTGGTCCGCCATCGGCCGCCCGTCGCCGCGGGTGCCGCCCGGGAGCGACGCCATCCAGGACCAGGGCAGGGGCGCACCGCGTTCCAGCAGCGTCTGGATGATGCCGGGCGCGTTCGGCTGGCCTGACCAGCGCCGGCAGGTGGGTCATGCGCACGTGGAAGGCGTGGTCGAGCGTGAAGTCGATCGGATCCTTGCCCGCCCCGCTCTCCCGCTGCGCCGGGTCGGCGCGGTGCGGTGCGGTGCGCGAGCAGGATGCGCACGATGTCCGCGTTGCCGGACAGCGCCGCCCGGTGCAGCGTTGGCAGCGGCGAGTCGCGGCCGGTAGGGGCGGCGATCATCGGCCGCCGGCGCCGGAACCGCGCGCCCCTTCCGCTGCGCCATCGGCGGCACGAAAAGAAGCGGGCCGGAAAAACCCGCCCGCGTTGCATGCAATCAGCTGGCTGCCGGCGGCAGGCTTCCCCCGCCCCCCTTCGCCGCGGGCGCCGGGTCATCGAGGCGCTCGCCCAGCACCCGGCGTACGCTGACGAAGAACACCGGGATCAGCAGCAGGCCGAGGAAGGTCGCGAACAGCATTCCACCGATCACGCCCGTGCCAAGCGCGTGGCGTGCATTGGCACCGGCGCCGGTGGACAGCGCCATTGGCAGCACGCCCATGATGAAGGCGAACGAGGTCATGAGGATCGGGCGGAAGCGCATGCGTGCCGCCTCGACCACGGCTTCGCGCAGCGGTTTGCCCTGCGCGCGCTCCAGCACGGCGAATTCCACGATCAGGATGGCGTTCTTCGCCGCCAGGCCGATCACCGTGATCATGCCGATCTTGAAGAAGATGTCGTTCGAAAGCCCCGGGCGCAGCATGGTGAACACCACCGCACCCAGGATGCCCAGCGGAACGATCAGCAGCACCGCCACCGGGATCGACCAGCTCTCGTAGAGGGCCGCCAGGCAGAGGAACACGACCACCACCGACAGCACCAGCAGCAGCGTGGCGGTATTGCCGGCGATGATCTCCTGGTAGGACATGCCCGCCCAGTCGTAGCCGAAGCCCGCCGGCAGCTCCTCGGTCACGATGCGTTCCATCGCGCCCATCGCCTCGCCCGAGCTGTGGCCGGGGGCCTGCGAACCGACGATGTTCACCGCCGAATAGCCGTTGTATCGGGTGAGCGACGGCGTGCTCGTGGCCCATTCCATGTCGACCACGTTCGAGAGCGGGATCATGCTGCGCTCGCCATCGGCGCCGACCGGGCCGGGCGTGTGGTAACGCGCAAGCGAGCCCGGGTCGGTGCGGTAGGGCGCATCGGCGCGCATGTTGACGCGCTTCACGCGGCCATCGGCGAAATAGTCGTTGACGTACACCGGGGCCAACATCAGCTGGATCGCGTTGTAGATGTCGCTCACCGACAGGCCCATCGCCTGCGCTTGGACGCGGTCGACGGTGAGCTTGAGCTGCGGCGCGTCCTCGAGCGTATTCGGACGCACCGCGGTCAGCGCCGGATCCTGCGAGGCGGCACCCAGCAACTGGTTGCGGGCGGCCGTCAGCGCCTCGCGGCCGAGCCCCGCGCGATCCTGCAGGTACATGTCGAAGCCGCCGAACTGGCCCAGGCCCTGCACCGTCGGCAGGTTGACCACGAAGATCTGTGCATCGCGGATGCCGTACAGCGCACCGTTGGCGGCCTGCAGGAAGTCCTGCACGGTGCCTTCGCGATCGTCCCAGTCCTTGAGCTTGATGAAGGCCATGCCCACGTTCTCGCCCTGGCCGACGAAGCTGAAGCCGGCCACCTGCATCATGCTTTCGTAGCCGTCGACCTGCTCCAGCGTGGTCCGCACGTCCTCGAACACGGCCTGCGTGCGCTGCAGGGTCGCGCCGGGCGGCAGCTGCACGATGGCCATCGCATAACCCTGGTCCTCCTCGGGCAGGAAGCTGCCCGGCAGGCGAGTGAACAGCAGGCCGGTCGCCACCACCAGCACCGCGAACACCAGCATCCAGCGCGGCGCATGGCTGATCGCGCTGCCGATATGGCGGACGTACACGGCCGAGACCCGCTCGTAATGGCGGTTGAAGGTGCGGTACACGACGTTCTGGCGCTTGCCGCCCTCGCCTTCGCCGTGGTGCACGTCCGAGGCCTTCAGGAAGCTCGCGCACAGCGCCGGCGTGAAGCCCAGCGCGAGGAAGGCGGAGAACGCCATCGCCACCGCGATCGTGATCGCAAACTGCTTGTAGATCTCTCCCGATGCACCGCCCTGCAGCGCACTCGGGATGAACACCGCCGCCAGCACCACGGTGATCGCCACCACCGCGCCGGTGATCTGGTCCATGGCCTTGATGGTGGCCTCGCGTGGTGGCAGCCCCTCCTCGGTCATGATGCGCTCGACGTTCTCGATCACCACGATCGCGTCGTCCACCACGATGCCGATCGCCAGCACCATCGCGAACAGCGTCAGCTGGTTGACCGTGAATCCGATGATGCTCAGGCCCAGGAAGGTGCCCAGCAGCGCGATCGGGATCACCAGCGTCGGGATGATCGTGGCGCGCAGGTTCTGCAGGAAGATCAGCATCACCAGGAACACCAGCACCATGGCCTCCATCAGGGTCTTGACGACTTCCTTGATGGAGATGGTCACGAAGGTGGTGCTGTCGAAGGGCGAGAACCACTCCACGCCCTGCGGGAAGCTGGCCTGGAGCTCGTCCATGCGCGAGCTCACGCCCTCGGCCACGGTCAGCGCATTGGCGCCCGGCAGCAGCTGCACCGCAAACGCACCGGTGGGCACGCCATTGAAGCGGGTGTCGAAGCCATAGCCCGAGGCACCGATCTCGATGCGCGCGACGTCCTTCAGGCGCACCGTGCTGCCGTCGGCATCGGCGCGCAGGATGATGTCGCCGAACTGCTCGGGCGTGGCGAACCGGCCTTCGGCCGATACCGTGGCGGTGAAGCCTTGGCCGCGCGGCGCCGGGTCGGCGCCGATGGAGCCGGCCGCGAACTGCACGTTCTGGCCACGCACCGCCTGTAGCACCTGGGTCGCCGACAGCCCGTAGCCCTGCATGCGGTCCGGGTTGAGCCAGATGTTCATGGCGTACTCGGACCCGAACTGCTGGGTGCTGCCGACGCCGGGCACGCGCGAGATCTGCTCAAGCACGCTGGCGCCGATCAGGTTGTTGAGCGCATTGCGGTCGATCGCGGGATTCGACGAACGCAGCGCCACCACCATCAGGAATCCGGCATTGGCCTTGGCCACCACCACGCCCTGCTGGGTGACTTCGCTCGGCAGCCGCGGCGTGGCCAGGGCCACCTTGTTCTGCACCTGCACCTGGGCGATGTCCGGGTCGGTGCCGGTCTGGAAGGTCAGGGTGATGCTGGCGCGTCCCGACGAACTCGAGCTCGAGCTGAAATACAGCAGGTTGTCGATGCCGGTGAGCTGCTGCTCGATGACCTGGGTCACCGCGCGCTCGGTGGTGGCAGCGTCCGCGCCGGGATAGCTCGCGCCCACGGTGACCTGTGGCGGCGCCACGTTCGGGTAGGACTCCACGCCCATGTTGAGCACGGCGATCACGCCCGAGAGCGCGATCAGGATCGAGATGACCCAGGCGAAGACCGGATGGTCGATGAAGAAACGGGGCATCGGCGTCAGTCCTGGTTGCCGCTGGCCGCGCCGCCCGCAGGCACGTCGCCCGTGGCAGCGCCATCGCCCGGCGCACCGGCCGCTTCGGCGGCGCCGGT
>DATBUS010000107.1:0-1579 GCA_036515815.1 Luteimonas sp. | reverse complement strand
GCAGGCTGCTGCCGTCGCTGCCCGGGGTGTCGGGGTGGACGCCGCCGGCCAGGCCGGCGCGCAGGGCGTCGGCATCGCCGCGCGCGACGGCGTCGGCGAGCGGGGCAAGCTGCGGATCAGTGAAGGGATGGTCCAAGGTGGGGGCTCGGCTGCACGCGGCCGCGCTCGCCGCCAAGAGGAGGATCAGGACACCGCTGCGCATGGAGCCCGATGGTGCCACAGGCGCGTGTTATCGACGGAACAGGCTGCCGACCAGGTCGAACCCCGTCTCCAGCACGTTGCCGCCGAAGTCGGCCACGCCCTCGACCACGCGGCCGCCGCCGGAGACCAGGCCCGCGGCGACGTCGCCGACCGGACCGCCCACGCTGTTGTCGATGCGCTCGGCCAGCGCGTCGGTGCCGGTGCGCACGGTGTCGCCGGTGGAGTTGAACACGCCCTCGACCACGTCGCCGGCGATGCGGATCCCGCCCTCGACCACGTTGCCGCTGGCGATGTTGGTCTCCCATTCGCCGGTGATGTCGTCGACCAGGTCATGCGTGTTGCGCGCGAAGTCGTCCTGCAGCACGTCCGGCACCGCATCGATCAGGCTGCCGGCGGTGCCTTGCGGCGGATTCTGGTAGCCGGGCTGCCAGGGCTGCTGCTGGATCATGGCCTCGGTCAGCAGCTCGGGGCTGTGGCTGACCATGCCGCGCACCAGGCCGGCGACGCCGCCCAGCACCGGCACGTTCAGCCGGTCCAGCGCCTCGAGCCCGGCGCCCAGGAGAACAGCAGCGGGCCTCGGCAGGGGGGTCTCGGCGTCGAGTCCGCGCGGCACCAGGGTCAGGTCCTGCACGCCTTCGGGATCGACCACAATCTGCGTGCCCAGCGCGTCCGGCGCGGCCAGCGCGAACGGGCTGTTCTCCTGGAAGTTGGTCAGCAGGTCGTCGCCCATCGAGTAGCGGCGGATCAGGCCGCCTTCGGCCAGGTCGCGCGCGGCCTGCGGATCGATGCCGAGGCGGTCGAAGGTGTTGGGATGGATGCCGGAGGCGTCGAAGGTGACCGCCGGCACGCCGGAGGCCAGCGAGGCCACCGAGGCCAGGCCGCCGCCCTGCGAGTGCCCGGTGATGGCGAGGTTGGTGGCGTTGCCGTCGGCGTCGGGCGTGCCGAAGCGGCGCTCGAACTCGACCGCGGTGCGCGTGGCCAGGCCGCTGAACTTGTCGATCTCGTCGCTGGTGGTGAAGCCCGCGCCCTGGCGGAAGTTGTTCATCCAGTCGGTGCCGCTGCCGTCGGTGCCGCGGTAGGCGAGGACGAAGTTGCCGTTGCAGTCCTGGTAGATCTCGGCCTTGAAGTGCTGGGCGGTGAGCTGGTCGCCGCCGTCGAGGTACTGGGCGCGCCAGGCGGCGGGATCGTCGATGCCGCGGGCGGCCAGGTCGGCGTCGGTGACTTCGGTCCAGCCGGCCGGCGGCGCGCCACGGGTGCCGTAGACCGCGGTGGCGAGCTGCGACAGCACGACGTCGAATTCCTGCGCCTGCTGGCCGCCGGCCAGCGCCGAGAGCTCGCCGGGGCCGACGCCGCCGGGGGCGCACTGCGGCGACTGCGA
>DATBUS010000106.1:0-22419 GCA_036515815.1 Luteimonas sp. | reverse complement strand
CACCGTCGCCGCGCGCGCGCCGATGCGCACGGCGCTGGCCGCGCTGCCCGGGGTGCGCGGCGTGTACGCCTCGGAGGGCAACTTCCTGCTGGTGCGGTTCGAGGATGCCGCGGGTGCGCTGGCCGCCCTCGAGGCCGCCGGCGTCGTGGTGCGCGACCAGCGCGCCGCGCTGGGGCTCGGGGATGCGCTGCGCATCACCATCGGTACGTCCGACGAGAACGCCCGCGTGCTGTCCGCGCTGTCGGCCATGGAGATCGCCGCATGAAGCCCGTCCTCTTCGTCGACCGCGACGGCACCCTGATCGAGGAGCCGGACGACTTCCAGGTCGATGCCCTCGACAAGCTGCGGTTCTGCAGGGACGTGATTCCCGCGCTGCTGCGGCTGCGCGATGCCGGCTATGAGTTCGTCATCGTGACCAACCAGGACGGGCTGGGCACGCCGGCCTATCCGCAGGAGGCCTTCGATGGGCCGCAGGCCCTGATGCTGCAGGTGTTCGAGAGCCAGGGCATCACCTTCCGCGAGGTGCTGGTCGACCGCAGCGTCCCGGAAGACAACGCCCCGACCCGCAAGCCCGGGCTCGGTCTCGTGGTGCCGCTGCTGCGCGACCGCGGCATCGACTGGGCGCGTTCGGCCATGGTCGGCGACCGCGATACCGACATCGAATTCGCCGACAACCTCGGCATCCGCGGCTTCAAGCTGCGCGGGCGCTTCGGCGGCCACTGGGACTGGCCGGCCATCGCCCACGCGCTGGTCGAGGCGCCGCGCCAGGCACGCGTGCTGCGCGAGACGCGCGAGACCCGCATCCGCATCGACATCGACCTCGACGCGGCCACCCCGCCGCGCATCGGCACCGGGCTCCCGTTCTTCGACCACATGCTCGAGCAGATCGGGACCCACGGTGGCATCGCGCTTGCGATCGAAGCCGAGGGCGACCTGCACATCGACGAACACCACACCGTCGAGGACACCGCACTGGCCCTGGGCCAGGCTTTGCGCGAGGCCCTGGGCGACAAGCGCGGCATCGGGCGCTACGGCTTCACCCTGCCGATGGACGACACCCTGGCAAGTGCCGCGCTCGACTTCGGCGGCCGGCCCTGGCTGGAGTTCAAGGGCACGTTCCTGCGCGAGCGCGTGGGCGACCTGCCCACCGAGCTGGTGCCGCACTTCTTCCGCTCGCTGTGCGACGCCGCCGCGCTCAACCTGCACATCGAGGTACGGGGCGACAACGACCACCACAAGGTCGAAGCCTGCTTCAAGGCGTTCGCGCGCGCGCTGCGCCAGGCCGTCGCCCGCACCGGGCGCGCGCTGCCCAGCACCAAGGGGGCACTGTGAGCGCCGATGTCGTGGTGATCGATGCCGGCGGCGCCAACCTCGGTTCGGTCCGCTATGCGCTCGAGCGCCTGGGCGCACGGCCCCGCATCGCGCGCGATGCCGATGGGCTGCGTGGCGCATCGCGGGTGATCCTGCCCGGCGTCGGCGCCGCGGCGCCGGCCATGCGACTGTTGCGCGAAGGTGGCTTCGTCGATGTCCTGCCGCGCCTGCAGGTGCCGCTGCTCGGCATCTGCCTGGGCATGCAACTGCTGTTCGAGCACTCGGAGGAGGGCGACGTGGCCTGCCTCGGCCTGCTGCCCGGTGTCGTGCGCCGGCTGCGACCCGCGCCCGGCCTGCGGGTGCCGCACATGGGCTGGAACCGGCTGCGCCAGCGGCGGGCCACGCCGCTCCTGGAGGGGCTCGGCGATGGCGCCTGGGCCTACTTCGTGCACGGCTACGCGGTGGAGCCGGGCGAGGCCTGCGTGGCCGAGGCCATCCACGGTTCAGCGTTCGCGGCCGTGGTCGAGCAGGGCCGCGTCGCCGGCGCGCAATTCCACCCCGAACGCTCCGCGGCCGCCGGCGCGCGGCTGTTGCAGAACTTCCTGGAGGCCGCATGAGCTTCACCGTCTATCCCGCCATCGACGTGCGCGAGGGCCGCGTGGTGCGGCTGGCCCAGGGCGACTACGCGCGCGAATCGCGCTATCCGGACGATCCACTGGCGCTCGCCGGCCGCTGCTCCGCCGCCGGCGCGCGCTGGCTGCACCTGGTCGACCTCGACGCGGCGCGCGAAGGCGGCTACACGCTTGCGCCGCTGCTGCGCGCGATCCGCGGAACGACCACGCTGCAGGTGCAGACCGGCGGCGGGGTGCGTGGCGAGGAGGATGTCGCCGCGATCCTGGCGGCGGGCGCCGCGCGCGTGGTGGTGGGCTCGCTGGCCGTGCGTGACCGCGAGCGCGTGGCCGGCTGGCTCGAGCGCTTCGGTGCCGATGCGATCGTCGTTGCGCTCGATGTCCGCCAGGGCGCCGACGGCCAATGGCGCCCGGGCGTACACGGCTGGACGGAAGAGGGACAGGAGACCCTCGACTCGTTGCTGGAGTTCTACGCCGCCGCCGGCCTGGTGCACCTGCTCTGCACCGACATCGGGCGCGACGGCATGCTCGCCGGTCCGAACCTGGATCTCTATGCCCGCGTGCGCGCACGGGCATCTGGCCTGCAGCTGCAGGCCAGCGGCGGCGCACGCGATGCCGCCGACGTGGCCGCGGCGCGCCGCACAGGCTGCGCCGGCATCGTGCTCGGCAAGGCGCTGCTGGAAGGCCGCGTGGAACTGGCCGAGGCCCTGGCCGCGGGCGCCCCGCCGGCCGTCGGCCGCGATGCCGGCTTCGGGCAGCGCGCATGCTGAGCCGTCGCATCATTCCCTGCCTGGACGTACGCGACGGCCGCGTGGTCAAGGGCGTGCGCTTCCGCGACCACGTCGATGCCGGCGATATCGTGGAACTGGCCACGGCCTATGCGCGCGAAGGGGCCGACGAGCTGGTGTTCTATGACATCACCGCCAGCCCCGGCGGCCGCGTGGTCGACGTGGCCTGGGTCGAGCGGCTCGGCCGCCTGCTCGATATCCCGTTCTGCGTCGCCGGCGGCATCCGCAGCGTGGCCGACGCGCGCCGCGTGCTGCATGCCGGGGCCGACAAGATCTCGGTCAATACGCCCGCGCTGGAGCGGCCGGCGCTGGTGTCCGAACTGGCCGATGCCTTCGGGCGCCAGTGCGTGGTCGCGGGGGTCGACTCGCTGCGCGACGCCGACGGCCAGTGGCGCGTGCGCAGCCACACCGGCGACATCGCCGCCATGCGCACCAGCGGCCGGCTCACGCTCGCGTGGATCGACGAGCTGCAGGCCCTGGGCGCGGGCGAGATCGTGCTCAACTGCATGGGCAGCGACGGCGTGCGCGCCGGCTACGACATCGAACAGTTGCGTGCGGCGCGCGCGCGCTGCAGCGTGCCGCTGGTGGCCTCCGGTGGTGCCGGCGCCGCCGGTCACTTCGCCGACGTGTTCGAGCAGGCCGATGTCGACGCGGCGCTGGCCGCCAGCGTCTTCCACTCCGGGGACGTGCGCATCCCGGAACTGAAGCGCGGGCTGCGTGCCCGCGGAATCGAGGTGCGTGATGCCTGACCCCCTTTCGCTGCCGGCGCTGGACTGGGAAAAGCAGGGCGGACTGGTGCCGGCCGTGGTCCAGGACGCGCACAGCCACCGCGTGCTGATGCTGGGCTATATGAGCCGCGAATCCCTGCGGGCGACCGTGGACAGCGGGCTTGCCACCTTCTACAGCCGTAGCCGCCAGTGCCTCTGGACCAAGGGCGGGACCAGCGGCAACCGGCTGCGCGTGGTCGCGCTCGACGCCGATTGCGATGCCGACGCGCTGCTGCTGCGGGTGGAACCCGAAGGCCCGACCTGCCACCTGGGGCGCACCAGCTGCTTTGCCGACGCGCGCGGCAGCGGCCTGGGCGCGCTGGATGCGCTGGTGGCCCGGCGCGCGGCGGCGATGCCCGAAGGCCACTACACGACGAAGCTGCTCTCGGCCGGCGTGCGCCGCGTGGCGCAGAAGGTGGGCGAGGAAGGCGTGGAAACCGCGCTGGCGGCCGTGGCCGAGGACGACGCGGCGCTGCTGGGCGAGGCCGCGGACCTGGCCTACCACCTGCTGGTGCTGCTGCGTGCACGGGGCCTGGGCCTGGCCGATGTCGAACGCGTGCTGGCGTCGCGCGCGGGCTGAGTCCGTGGCGGCGGTTCAGACCGCCGAAATCGAGGTCCGCACGCAGTCGCGTCCGTTCGCCTTGGCCGAGTACAGCGCCTGGTCGGCGACCTGCAGGGCATCCTCGATGTCGTCGACCGTGCCCGGGACGACGGTGTGCACGCCCACGCTGGCCGAGAGTCCGACCGGCGGCCCGTGCTGGGAGAGACAGGGCGAGGCCGCGATCGCGCGGCGCACGTCCTCGGCCACCGCCACGGCCGCGCGCAGGCCGGTGCGCGGCAGCACGATCACGAATTCCTCGCCGCCGAACCGCGCAAGCAGGGCCTCGCGCCGTTCCAGCGCACGCCCGATGCGCCGGGCGGCCGCGCGCAGCACGTCGTCGCCCACCAGGTGGCCGTGCTCGTCGTTGATCGACTTGAAGTAGTCCAGGTCGACCATCAGCAGCGACAAGGGTTCGCGCGCCCGGTTGCACTCCGCCAGCAGGCGCTCGAAGGCGTCGTGGAAGTGCGACCGGTTGTAGAGCCCGGTCAGGCCGTCGAGCTTGCTCGACTCGCGCAGGCGCGCATGCGCCTGTTCCAGCTGCTCGAGCGTGCTGCGGACTTCGCGCGTGCGTGCGGCGACCTTGCGTTCCAGTTCCGCGTTGGCCTCGTTGACGATGCGCTCGTTCTCGTTGCGCAGCGAAGCGTAGCGGTAGCTGAGCGCGATCGACAGGAACAGCATCTCCAGCGCCGAGCCGAGCTGCACCCCGTACTCGGTGATGAAGGTTTTGGGGATCAGGCCGAAGGCCACCAGCGTGTACACCGCGGTCCCGACGAGGAACATGCCCCATGACAGCAGGAACATCCGCGCCGGCGCATAACCGCGGGCCAGCGCCACCATGCCGACCACGGCCATCCACACGATGCTGGCCAGCACCGCCACCGACACCGCCGGCGTGATCAGGCGGTAGGGCACGAAGAAGGAGGCGATGCCGAAGCCGATGAAGATCGCGATCGCGACCATGCTGACGCGGTTGCCGGCCGGCCAGCGTGCACCGAGCCCGAGGAAGATGCGCGCGAACTGGTGCATCCCGATCAGCGCGAGGCTGATCGACAGCGGCACCGACCTGTCGGCCAGCCAGGTGTTGTCCGGCCAGAGGTATTCGAAGCCGAGGCCGTTGAGGCAGAACAGCACCAGGCCGAAGGCGCCGATATGGAACAGGTACCAGAAGTAGCTGGCATCGCGCAGCACCAGCCACAGCACCAGGTTGTAGAAGAACAACGCCAGCAGGATGCCGTAGTACGCGCCGATCGCGAACTGCGCGTCGCGCGAGACTTCGGTGAACGCGGCCGGCGTGTACAGCACCAGCGGCACCTGCATTGAACTCTGGCTCTCCACCCGGAACAGGATGTCGACCGGCTCGTCCAGCGGCAGGTCGAGCATGAAGTTGGGATGCCGGTAGCGGATCGCGCGGTGGGCGAAGGGCAGGTGGTCGCCGCCAGCCTGGTGCAGCACGCGGCCATCGGCATGGCGCACATAGAGGTCCAGCCGGTCGCTCAGCGGATAGGTCTGTACCAGCAGCCAGCGGGGCTGGTCCGGATCATGGTTGACCAGGCGGGCATGGATCCAGAACGCACCGCTCTGGAAACCGAAGGCCGGGTCGCCGTGTGGCAGGGGTGCGAAGGCTTCGGTGGCCGCCAGGCGCCAGGCATCGTCCAGCGCGAGGCGGGCATCGATGTCGTGGTGGTAGGTGACATGCGGCGAGAGCGCAAGCTCGCCGCTGCCCGGCGTGAGCTCGATCGGCGTAGATGCCGCAGGCCCTGTCGCCAGCCATGCGAGCACGGCGGCGAGCCAGGCCATCCAGGCCTTCGCGACGTTCATCCTGACGTCCCTCCAGACGCGTACACGTCCATGGCACCCGGCCGGACCGCGGCCCGTGGCCGATGTTATTCCCCGCGGCAACGAATGGGTATACGCAATGCGGCACGATAGCAGGCCACTCGCCGGGCCCGGAGGGCCGATGCACCAGCCACTGCGAATCCTGACCCTGCTCTGCCTGCTGGCCACGGCCGGCCTGGCCGATGCCGCGCACTGGGAAGGGCGCGTCTTCCACGACCGGGATGCCGATGGCGTGGCCGATGCCGGCGAGCCGGGCATCGCCGGCGTCGGCGTGTCCGACGGCCGGGCAGTGGCCTGGACCGATGCCGACGGCCATTACCGGCTGGATGCGCGCGACGGCGCCACCGTCTTCGTGGTCAAGCCGGCGGGCTGGCAGCCGCGGCCGCGCGCCGACGGCCTGCCTGCGACCTGGCACGCGCCGGTCGCGGGGCAGGCGACGCAGCGTGGCGACTTCGCGCTGGTGGAGGCCTCCCGCGGCGACGGGGCGCTGTCGGTGCTGGTGTTCGCCGACCCGCAGGTGAAGTCGCCGGCCGACGTCGATTACTACGCCCGTGACATCGTCGCGCCGCTGGCAGCCCCCGGCGTGGGCGCCGCCGACCTCGGCATCAGCCTCGGCGACATCGTCGACGACGTCGTCGGGCTCTACCCGGACATCAACGCCGTGACCACGCGGCTGGGCGTGCCGTGGCTGCACGTCCCGGGCAACCATGATTTCGACCCGGACGCGACGGCCGACGAGGGCTCGCTTGGCGCATTCGGCACCCGTTACGGCCCCGACACCTTCGCGTGGGAGGAGCACGGCGCGAGCTTCCTGATGCTCGACGACGTGGTGCTGCAGCCCGGCCAGCGGCCGGCCTACGTGGGCGGCCTGCGCGAGGACCAGTTCGCCTTCCTGGAGGCCTGGCTACCCACCGTGCCGCGCGACCGGCTGCTGGTGCTGGGCGTGCACATCCCGCTGTTCGATGCCGCCGCACCGGGCCGCGCGGAAACCTTCCGCCGCGCCGACCGCGAACGCCTGTTCGCGATGCTCGCCGGCTTCCCGAAGCTGCTGGTGCTGAGCGGGCACCGCCATACGCAGCGCCATTACCGGCATGGCCCGGACACCGGCTGGCATGGCGAAGTGGCGCTGCACGAATTCAATGTCGGTGCGGCCAGCGGCGCCTTCTGGTCCGGCGCGCCGGATGCCGAGGGCATCCCCGATGCGACCATGGCCGATGGCACGCCCAACGGGCATGCGCTGCTCGAGGTCGCGGCCGATGGCGACTACCGCCTGTCCTGGCATCCCGCGCGCCTGCCCGCGAACGACCCCGCGCGTACCCGGGCCATGCACCTGCATGCGCCACGGGTGCTGCGACGCGGCGCGTACCCGGCCTGGGCGGTGTACGCAAACGTCTACATGGGCGAAGCCGACACGCGGGTCGAATACAGGGTCGGTGATGCGGACTGGAAGCCGATGCAACGCGTGGAGCGGCCCGATCCATGGCTCATGGCCGAGAACGCCCGCGACGATGCCGCTGATACGCTCCGCGGCTACGACCGTTCGCCCGAGGCCGAGCCATCGCCGCACCTGTGGCGTGGCGCGCTGCCGACCGACCTGGACGCTGGCGAGCATTCCGTCGAGGTCCGTGTCTTCGACCGTTGGCATGGCGAGCAGCGTGCGTCGACCCGCTACCGCCTGGAGGAGTACGCGCGCTAGCTCCCGGCCAAACTGTAGGAGCCGCTATAGCGGCTCCTACAGAGGAGGAAGGGGGGCGGCGCGGATCCCGCGGCACTGGCGCTCAGGCCCGGGGGTTGATCTCCGTGAAGGTCGTCACGCGCGGGTGGCCGTTGCAGGCGTCGCCCAGGCGCGGCTCCGGATAGTCCTCCAGCCGGTCCACCAGCACCGTGCGCAGGCCGGCCTCGCGCGCAGCGTCCAGCTCGGCGACCACGTCGGAGAGGAACACGATGCAACCGGGCTCGATGTCCATCGCGCCGGCAATGCGCGCATAGCTCCCGGCCTCGCGCTTGCCACCGACCTCGGTATCGAAGAACGCATCGAACAGGGGCAGCATGTCGCCGGCATCGGAATGGCCGAAGAACATCTTCTGCGCCGGGACCGATCCGGACGAATACACCGCCAGGCGATGGCCATCGGCGTGCCAGCGACGCAGCGCATCGACCGCATCCGGATAGACGTGCGCGGTGAAGTCCGCGCGCCGGTAGCCATCGGTCCAGATCATGCCCTGCAGCGCCTTGAGCGCGGTGTGCTTGCGGTCCTCGTCGATCCAGCCCTGCAGCACCTCGACCACCATGGCGTCATCGCACATCGCCCCGTGCTCCGTGGCCACCTGGTCCAGCCACCGCCGCACCTCCGGCTCCTGTCCGCGCTCGCGCACGAACCGCGGCAGCTCCCGCCGCGCATACGGAAACAGCACCTCGCGCACGAACGAAATGCTGCCGGCGGTGCCTTCGATGTCGGTCAGGATGGTGGTCATGGACGCGATGGCTTCTCGTAGCGCGGGAAGCGTTGGGCGATGTCGGTGCCGGTGAAGTGGCCGACCCAGCCGTCGGGCTGCTGGAAGAAGCGGATGGCGACGAACTCGGGTTCGGGGCCCATGTCGAACCAGTGCGTGGTGCCATCGGGCACCGCGATCAGGTCGTCCTTGACGCACTCGATCTCGTACACGCGCTCGCCCACGTGCAGGGTGAACAGGCCCGAGCCGGCGACGAAGAAGCGCACCTCGTCCTCCTTGTGGAAATGCTCGTCGAGGAAGGTGCGGCGCATGTCCTCGCGCTTCGGGTTGTCCGGCGCGATGCTGACCACGTCGACCGTGGTGAAGCCACGCTCGGCGCTGATGCGCGCGATGTCGTCGGCGTAGGCGGCGAGGACTTCATCCTGCGAGGCACCCGCGGCCACCGGCTGGCTGGCCTGCCAGCGTTCGAACGTCACGCCGATCGCCGCGAGCTCGCGCGCGATCTCGTCGCCGTCGCGGGTCTCCAGCAGGGCGGTGTCGGGGGCGTCGTCGGCGAAGATGCGCAGGCGGCTCATGGTGGACCTCCAGTCGGATCAGTGGCCGGCGGTGAGCCGGCGCAGCTCGAGTTCGCAGTCGAGCAGGAATTCAAAGGCGTCGAGGTGGCGGCGCGCCTCGGCCATGTCGCGACCCCAGGCGTAGAGGCCGTGGCCATCGATCAGGTAGCCCCACATCGGCTGCCGGTCGAGCAGGGCGTCGACCTGGGCGGCGAGCGTCGGCATGTCCTGCGAGTTGGGCAGCACCGGCACGTCGATGGCGGTTTCGTGCGTGGCGTTGCCGCGGAAGGCCTTCAGCAGCTCATAGCCTTCCAGGCGCACGTGCCCGGCGCCGGCGAACAGCCGCGATGCCACGGTCTGGGCGCGCGAGTGCGTATGCAGCACGCAGCCGACCTCGGGAAAGCGCGCATAGAGCTGGGTATGCAGCAGGGTCTCGGCCGACGGCCGGTGGTCACTGCCCACGGCACGGCCGGCCATGTCGACGACCATGATGTCGTCCTCGCGCAGCCGGCCCTTGTCGCGCCCGGACACGGTGATCGCTGCATGGGCGTCGTCCAGCCGATGCGAGAAATTGCTGCTCGTCGCCGGCGTCCACCCCAGGCCCGCCAGCTCGCGCACATTGACGATGATCTCCCCGGCCAGCTCCCGCAGCCGGTGCACGTCATAGGGCAGTGTCTCGTTCATCCCGCAAGTCTATCGCCTGGCCGGGAATTCTGGCGGACGGCGGCGGCTGAAGCCGCGGTAGGCGGCCAGGGCGAGGAGGGCGATGATGACGGCGCCGATCAGGGTGTCGATCGGGGTCGACCAGACCAGCAGGCCGCAGGCGATGAGGGCGCCCATGCCGAGCAGGCGATCGGACGTCGTCGCCGGGCGCCCGGGGGCGCCGAGGAGGAGGCTCAGGCCGGCGGCGATATAGGCCATCACCACCAGGGTCACGGCCATGTTGATGATGACCTCGAACTGCGACGACACCGAGTCCGACAGGGTGGTCAGCGCGATCAGGGTCATCACCAGCACGACCAGCAGCAGGCCCGTGGACGCGGCACCATTGCGGCGCACCCGGCCGAAGACTGCCGGCAGGAAGCCCCGCTGGGCCGCACGCGCGCCGGATTCGCCGGTGACCAGCATCCAGCCGCCCAGGGTCCCGGTGGCCTTGAGCGCCGCCGCGGCCGCGATGATTGGGATCGCCCATTCGCCGAACATCCGCCCGGCCACCAGCGCGAACGGCGCGCTGGAACCGGCCAGTTCCTGTACGGGCACGATGCCCATCATCAGCACCGACGAGGTCAGGTAGACCACCCCGGCCAGCACGATGCCCGCAAGGGTCGCGATCGGCACGTTGCGGTCCGGATCGCGCACCACGCCGGCCACCATGGCGCCCGTCTCGAGGCCGATGAAGGCCCAGAACACGATCGCGACCGAACCGAAGGCCACCATCGCATCCGACTCGCCGCTGACGTTCCAGCCGGCACTGAACAGGTCCGGGTTGAAGTGCGTCCAGCCGGCGACGAGGATCGCCGCCACCGGCAGCAGGCCGAAGACCACGCAGAACGACTGGAAGCGCGCGGTGCTGCGGGGTCCCAGCAGGTTGAGCCCGAACATCGCCCAGATCAGCAGCACCTGGCCGACCAGGCGCACGCCCATGGAGTCTTCGATCGGCAGCAGGATGATGAGATAGCCGAACGCGGCCACCGCGATCGCGTTGTTGCCGATCCACGACGAGAGCCAGTACAGGGTCGAGGCCAGGAAGCCCATGTCGCGACCGAGCGAGGGGCGTACATAGTCATCGGGCGAGGTGAGGTCCGGATGCTGGCGGGCGATGCGCGCGAAGGCCGCGCCCAGCGCCACCGCCAGCAGCGTGCCGAGCAGCCACGACAGCGCGGTCACGGTGCCGGACTTGGCGAGGGTTGCCGGCAGCAGGAAGAAGCCGGAGCCGATCATGTTGTTGGCGACCATGAAGGTCGCCAGCACCGGGCCGATCTTCTTGACGGCAGTGGGCGTGGACATGCGTGTTCGCGTTCCCGGGCGGCGGCGTCAGCGCGCCTTGTTGAGCTTGCTGTTGCGGTAGCCGTAGCCGAAATAGATCACCTGGCCCAGCAGCGTCCACAGCACGAAGATGAGCCAGTGCTCCATGAACGACTGCAGGAACAGGAACAGGCAGGCGATCACGCCCAGCGGGCAGACCAGCCAGAACATCGGCACCCGGAACGGGCGTGTCAGGTCGGGCCGCGTGTAGCGCAGCACGAGCACGCCCAGGCAGACGGTGGCGAAGGCGATCAGGGTGCCCATCGAGACCAGTTCGCCGAGCACGCTCAGCGGCATGAAGCCGGCCAGCAGGCAGGCGGCCGCGCCGACGAGGATCGTGCCGACGTAGGGCGTCTGGTGCTTCGGGTGGATCTTCCCGAACATCTTCGGCATCAGTCCGTCGCGCGACATCGAGTAGAAGATGCGCGGCTGCGCCATCAGCATCACCAGGATCACCGAGGACAGGCCGGCGATCGCGCCGATCTCCACCGCCGTCTTGAGCCAGCCGAGGTTGGCCGTCGGGTCGGCACGCATGGCCAGTTCCAGCGCCGTGGCGACCGGCTTGGCGGTGTCGAGTTCACGGTAGGGCGCCATGCCGACGAGGACGGCGCAGACGGCGATATAGACCAGGGTGCAGACCGCCAGCGAGCCGAGGATGCCGATCGGCATGTCGCGCTGGGGATTCTTCGCTTCGCCGGCCGCGGTCGAGACCGCGTCGAAGCCGATGTAGGCGAAGAACACGATGGTCGCGGCGCGGAACACGCCTTCCATGCCGAAGCGTCCGGGGCCTTCGTTCGCCGGGATGAACGGCGTGAAGTTGGCGGGATCGATGTACTGCATGCCGAAGCCGAGGAAGGCCGCGATCACCGCCACCTTGATCGCCACCACGATCGCGTTGACGTAGGCCGACTGGGTGATGCCGACGTAGCAGAGGCCGCTGACCGCGGCGACGATGGCCACCGCCGGCAGGTTGATGATGCCCGCGGTGCGCACGAAGCCGGTGCCGTCCCAGGTGATCGGCGCCGAGGCGAGCTCCGCCGGGAACGGCAGCCCCAGCGTGCCGGTGAGGAAGCTCACCAGGTAGCCCGACCAGCCCACCGCCACCGTGCTGGATGCGAACAGGTATTCCAGTACCAGGCACCAGCCGATGAACCAGGCGACGTACTCGCCGAGCGTGGCGTACGAATAGGAATACGCGCTGCCCGATACCGGCATCATCGCGGCGAATTCGGCATAGCACAGGCCGGCGAAGGCACAGGCCAGGCCAGCGAGCACGAAGCTCAGCATGATGGCCGGACCGGCGTGGTTGGCCGCGGCCTGTCCGGTGAGGACGAAGATGCCCGCGCCGATCACCGCGCCCACGCCCAGCAGGACCAGGTGGCGGGCGGTCAGCGTACGCCGGAGGGTGGCTTCGCCCTGCAGGCTGCCCTCGACGGGCTCGCCGGCATCGACGTGCGGAGCCGGTTCGACCGGCTTGACCCTCATCAGCGTTTTCAGCATCCGCGGCTTCTCCCCTGGTTGCGTTCTGTTGCCGCGGCACGGCCATCCCTTGAGCCGTGCCGCGATTGGATGGCGCTGCGCGCCACGGCCGCCGTACCTTGCCAAAGCGCCTGCGCCTGCACAAGCGGCAGTGCAGCGCGATGCGCGGCGATAATGGCCGCCCTTCCGGACGGCCGCATGCGCGGCGGGACCCATGCACCAGGACCGACTCGCCGCACTCGAAGCCGCGTTCGCCGCCCATGCCACGGCGTGGCCGGGCGAAGCCGAAGAGGCGCGGCTGTTCATCGAGCTCCTCGCCGAAGGCGTGCACGCCTTCCTGCGCGAGCGGCTGGAAGGCCACTTCACCGCCTCGGCCTTCCTGGTCAGCGCCGATGGCCAGCGCACCCTGCTGACCCACCACCGCAAGCTCGGCCGCTGGCTGCAGCCGGGCGGGCACGCCGACGGCGATACCGACCTCGCGCGCGTGGCCCTGACCGAGGCCAGCGAGGAAAGCGGACTGCCCGGCCTGCGCGTGGAAGGCGGCATCTTCGACCTCGACCGCCACTGGATCCCCGAACGCAGGGACGTCCCCGGCCACTGGCACCACGACGTCCGCTACATCGTCCGCGCCGGCACCGACGAGGCCTACGTGGTGGGCGAAGAATCCAACGACCTCGCCTGGCTCGACATCCACACCGTCGCCACCGACCCCGCCATGGACCCCTCCCTCCGCCGCATGGCCCACAAATGGCTGGGCTGCGGGGAAAGCAACGCTTAGCCACGGGTCAACGCGGATGAACGCGGATCTACACGGATCAAGCAAAGCCAGGGAAAAAGATGCAGCCGCGTTACGCGCGAGGCAGTGCCGCCCGCGCCGGACATGCTCCAGGCCCTTCAAGCAGACCGCTTCTGCTCTATCCGTGTAGATCCGCGTCCATCCGCGTGATCCGTGGCAAAAGCTCTTCGCCTTTCGCTCCGCCCAGGTCTAGTACAGCACCCGGGTGCGGAGCGTGCCCGGGACGGCGGCGAGGCGGGTGCGGAGGGTGGCGGCCTGGTCGGGGGTGGCGCTGACGTCGATCACCACGTAGCCGACGTCGGCGTCGGTGCGCAGGTACTGGCCGTCGATGTTGAGGCCGGCTTCGGAGAAGACCTCGTTCACCTGCGACAGCACGCCGGGCACGTTGCGGTGGATGTGCAGGATGCGCTGGCTGCCCTCGTGGCCCGGGAGGGTGACCTCGGGGAAGTTGACCGCCGACAGCGTGCTGCCGTTGTCGCTGTAGCGCACCAGTTTGGACGCCACCTCGGTGCCGATATTGTCCTGCGCCTCCAGCGTACTGCCGCCGACGTGCGGGGTCAGGATGACGTTGTCGAAGCGGGTCAGCGGGGACTCGAAGGCCTCGTCATTGCCCTTGGGCTCGACCGGGAACACGTCGACGGCCGCGCCGCCCAGGTGGCCGCTGTCCAGGGCCGCGGCCAGCGCGTCGATATCGACCACGGTGCCACGCGAGGCATTGACCAGGTGCGCACCGCGTTTCATCGCGGCGAGTTCGGTCGCACCGATCATCAGCTGTGTCGCCGGGGTCTCGGGCACGTGCAGGGTGACCACGTCGGCACGCGCCAGCACGTCGTCCAGGCTGGCGGCGGCGCGGGCATTGCCGAGCGAGAGCTTGGACTCGATGTCGTGGAACAGCACGCGCATGCCCAGGCCTTCGGCGAGCAGGCCGACCTGGGTGCCGATATGCCCGTAGCCGACGATGCCCAGGGTCTTGCCGCGCACCTCGCGGCTGCCCGCGGCCGACTTCAGCCAGCCGCCACGCAGGCAGGCGGCATGGCGCGCCGGCACGCCGCGCATCAGCATGATGGTCTCGGCGATGACCAGCTCGGCCACGCTGCGGGTATTGGAATAGGGCGCGTTGAACACCGGCACGCCGGCGCGGGCCGCGGCACCCAGGTCGACCTGGTTGGTGCCGATGCAGAAGCAGCCGACGGCCATCAGGCGGCGGGCTTCGGCCAGGACGTCGGCGGTGAGCTGGGTGCGCGAGCGGATGCCGACGATATGCGCCTCGGCGATGCGCTCGCGCAGCGCATCACCGGCGAGCGAGCCGGCATGGGTCTCGATGCTGGAATAGCCGGCATCGCGGAAGACATCGACAGCGCTCTGGCTGACGCCCTCCAGCAGCAGCACGTGGATGTCCTTGCGCGGATAGGAGGTCTTCATCGGCAGTGGCCCGGGGGGATGGCCGCAGTGTGCCAGCGGTGCCGCCCTGTTGCACCGCAGCGGTGGACGCTGGACACCGCCGCTGGCAGGCTGGGCGCCCGGCACGGCTGGCCCCCATATGTCCGATCCCCGACTCGAATCCCTGCGTGCCGCGGCTCCCGGCCTGCGCCTGTCCACCGCGCCCGAGGACCTGCTGCATTACGGCCGCGACTGGACCCGGCGCTGGACGCCGGCGCCGCTGGCGATCGCGCTGCCGGCCGATGCCGGCGAGGTGCAGGCGGTGCTGCGCTGGGCGAGTGCCGAAGCCGTGCCGGTGGTGCCCTCGGGCGGGCGCACCGGGCTTTCCGGTGGCGCGGTGGCCGCCAATGGCGAGCTGGTGCTGAGCCTGGAGCGCATGCGCCGGGTGCTGGCCTTCGATCCCGTCGACCGCACCCTGACCGTCGAGGCGGGCGTGCCCCTCGAAGCGGCGCAGGACGCGGCACGCAGCCACGGCCTGCAATACCCGGTCGACTTCGCCGCGCGTGGCTCCTGCACCATTGGCGGCAATATCGCCACCAATGCCGGCGGCATCCGCGTGCTGCGCTATGGCAACACCCGCGAATGGGTCGCCGGGCTGAAGCTGGTCACCGCCACGGGCGAGCTGCTCGAGCTCAACCGCGGCCTGGTCAAGAACTCCAGCGGCTACGACCTGCGCCACCTCGCCATCGCCTCCGAGGGCACGCTGGGTGTCGTGGTCGAGGCCACGCTGCGGCTGGCGCCGCCGCCCCCGCCGGTGGCCACGCTGCTGCTCGCACTGCCTTCGTTCGAAGTGCTGCTGCGCGTGTTCCAGGCACTGCGCGAACGCCTAGCGCTGGAGGCGTTCGAATTCTTCACCGATATCGCCCTGCGCCACGTCCTCGCGCATGGCGCCCAGGCGCCGTTCGAGGCGGCCCATCCCTACTACGTGCTCGTGGATGCCGCAGCCGCCGGCCCGGACGACGCGAGCCTGCTCGAGGCGTTCGCGCACTGTGCGGAGCAGGGCTGGGTGGAGGACGGCGTGGTGGCACAGTCGGAGACCCAGGCCCTGCAGCTGTGGCGGCTGCGCGAGGGCATCACCGAGGCGCTGGCACCGCACCTGCCGTACAAGAACGATGTCGCCGTACGGGTGTCCGCGATGCCCGCCTTCCTCGCGGAGGCGCAGGCGCTGCTGGCCACCGAGTATCCGGAATTCGAGGTGGCCTGGTTCGGCCATATCGGCGACGGCAACCTGCATATCAACGTGTTGAAGCCGCATGCGCTGGGGCAGGACGTGTTCGTCGACCGCTGCGGCGCCGTGACCGCGCACCTGGCCGGACTGGTGCAGAGGCACGGCGGCACGATCTCGGCCGAGCACGGGATCGGCCTGGTCAAGAAGGCGTATCTCGGCTGCACCCGCAGCGAGGCGGAGATCGCGGTCTTGCGCGCGGTTCGCGCCGCGCTCGATCCGGCGGGTATCCTGAACCCCGGAAAGCTGTTCGATCCCCCGACCCCGCAGGCCCGTCCATGATCCGCATCGCCCTCGGCTGCGCCTTCGCGCTGGCCATCGCCATCCCCGCCCACGCCTCCAGCTTCGCCGGCACCAGCGCCGGGGCAGGCTCGGCTTCCAGCGGGGCGAGTTCCGGCTCGACCTCGGGCAATGACAAGGTGGTGCTGCAGGCGCGCGCGGACGCGGCGGGGTTCGTCGCCAGCGATGGCCGCATCCGTGGTGCGCGCCTGGAAGCGGCGCTCCGGCACCTGCGTGCCGGTTCCGTCGAAGCGCGCGCGGCTAGCGACCTGGAGTTGGCACGGGCCATCCTGGCGCGGTGAGGACGCCTCCCGCGCGCCGCCGGACCTGACGATGCGTGGATCCGCCCGGGTGCGACGGCGGCTGCGCGCAGTGCTGTCGGCTGCGCTGCTGCTGTCTGCGATCGGCATGGCTCCGTGCGCCGGGGCGGCACTGCAGGTGGAGCCGGAGCCGTCGATTTCCGGGGCAGAGTCGGCGGCCACGCGTGCGCTTGTCGACGGCACCCTCGCCAGGCTTCCGCCGCGCTGGCGGGCACACGGGAGCCGCTTCGTCCTCGCCTGGCGCGACGATCTTCCCGACGGGGTGCATGGTCGCATCCGTGGGCAGCGCATCGCGCTGTCGCGAGCGCTGCTTCCGGCGTCGGTGGGTCCGGCTGGTGGCCTGCGCCAGGACCCCGCCCACCAGGACCCCGCGCACGGCGACGCCGCCGCCGCCGCGCTGATCCACGAGCTCGCGCATGCGTGGGACCGCGAGCATGGACTTTCGCGCGATCCCGGGCTGCTCGACCTCGCCGGTTGGCAGGCGCGGGCGCCCTGGCCCGGCCGGTCGCGGAGCAACGCGTTCTCCGCCCGCAGCCCGGACCGCTACGAACTGCACTCGCCGGCCGAGTTCGTGGCCGTGAACCTGGAGTATTTCCTGCTCGATCCCGGCTATGCCTGCCGCCGGCCGATGCTGCACGCATGGTTCGCCGACCACTTCGGCTGGGCGCCGGCGTCCGCGCCCTGTGCCTCGGCCATCCCCTGGGTCGATGCTGGCGCGCTCGCCGATGCCGAGGCCGCGCCGCTGCTGGAACTGGATCCGGCGCGCGTGTACGCCGTCGACTACCTGCTGGCGGGCACGGGCGAGGCGATGGTGAGCCGCTGGGGCCACACCATGCTGCGCCTGGTGGTCTGTGCACCGGGCCGGCTGCCGGGCCCGGACTGCAGGCTCGACCTCGACCACCACCGCGTGCTGTCCTTCCGCGCCTTCGTCGACGACCTGCAGCTCTCGAGCTGGCGTGGCCTGACCGGCGGCTATCCATCGCGGCTGTTTGTGCTGCCGCTGCAGCAGGTGATCGACGAATACACCCGGGTGGAATCGCGGCCACTGGAGTCGATCCCGCTGCGGCTGGCGCGGGCCGACGTGGCCGCGCTGCTGCAGCGCGCCGCACGCGTGCACTGGAGTTACGACGGCCGCTACCGCTTCATCGGCAACAACTGCGCGGTCGAGACCTGGAAGCTGCTGCACGAAGGCGTCCCGGGCGCGGCCTCCGCACGGCTCGACAGCATCACACCGAAAGGGTTGTTGCGCCGCCTGCGGCATGCCGGACTGGTGGACGATGCGCAGGTGCCCGCGGATCCTGCCGAAGCCCTGCGCCTGGGCTACCGCTTCGAGCCCATGGATGCGCACTACCGGGCGCTTTACGACGTGGCGCGGACGCAGCCGGGCGATTGGCCCGGCGACGTCGACGCCTGGCTCCGCCTGCCGCCGGCGGCGCGTGCGCCCGCGCTGGAACGCGCCGACATGCGGGCCGCGGCGGCATTGCTGCTGCTGGAAGAGGCGGCGCTACGACGCGCCGAGCATCGGGCCCGCGACATGCTGAAGCGGCTGCTGGCCCGCGCGCACCGTGGCAGTGGCGCGCAGGAGGGCGGCGACAGCCTGCCCGCGATCCTGGCCGATGCCCTGCGCGAGGGCGGCATCTTCGCCAGCCCCGCGCAACTGGTGTCCCTGCCGGGCTACGGGATCCCGCAGGCCGCCGAGCGCGCGCAGGCGGGCGAGGATGCGTCGGCCCGCGCACAGCGACTGCGCGTGCTGGACGAACGCCTGCACGCCGCGGCACGCGCGGCCCTGCCGCGGGAACACCGGGTCGCGCTCGAGCAGACCGAAGCCAATATCGCCCGGCTGGGCCGCAGGCTGCGCACGCTGCACGAAGCCGCCGGCGGCTTCGTGCTGTAGGCATTCCTGCGCGGCGTGCTCCCCGGGCAGCAGGGTGCCGCGGGAGCGCGCGTCCCGCGTGCGCTCAGTCGGCGCGGCCGGAGAACTCGCCGCTGGTCGTGTTCACCAGCACGCGTTCGCCGTTGACGATGTACTCGGGCACCTGGATCTCGATGCCGGTGGACAGGCGCGCGGGCTTGGGGCGCTTGGTCGCCGTACCGCCCTTGAGCTCCGGCGGGGTCTCGACCACTTCCAGCGCCACGGTCTGCGGCAACTGCACCGCCACCGGCATGTCGTCGATGATCTGCACGTAGCAGCCGGTCAGGCCGTCGGTGATGTAGCCGGCGGACTCGCCCACGACATCGGCGTCGAGGGTGTAGGGGGTGTAGTCCTCGTCGTCCATGAACACGAAGGCCTCGCCATCCTTGTACGAGAAGCTGGCCTGGCGGCGCAGCAGCTCGACTTCCCTCAGTTCGTCGTCGCCGTCGAACGAGGCGTCGGCCTTGTTGCCGCCCGGCACGCTGTACATGGTGAAGCGGAAGCGCACGTTGCCGCCGCGGCCCTGCGGCGAGCTGCGCTCGATATCGCGCACCTGGTAGACGGTGCCGTTGTGTTCGACCACGTTGCCTTTCTTGACGTCGTAAGCCTTCATCGCAGTGTCCTTACTTCGGGGCCAGGCGCACGGCGCCGTCGAGGCGGATGGTCTCGCCGTTGATGTAGCGGTTGCCGGCGATGTACGCCACCACGTCGGCGAATTCCTCCGGGCGGCCCAGGCGCGACGGGAACGGGATCGATGCCGACAGCGACTGCTGCACCTCGTCGGGCATGCCGTCGACCATCGGCGTCCAGAAGATGCCCGGTGCGATGGTGTTGACGCGGATGCCGAAGCGGGCGAGCTCGCGCGCCATCGGCAGGGTCATGCCGACCACGCCGCCCTTGGAGGCCGAGTACGCCGCCTGGCCGATCTGGCCCTCGTAGGCCGCGACCGAGGCGGTATTGATGATCAGGCCACGCTCGCCATCCTCGCCGGTGTCGTTGTGCTGCATCAGCTCCGCGCCGGCCTTGGCGACGTTGAAGCTGCCGACCAGGTTCACCATCACCGTGGTCTGGAAGCGGCCCAGCGGCATCGCGCCGTCGCGGCCGAGCACGCGGCCCGCGCCGAGGATGCCGGCGCAGTTGACCACCATGTTGAGCCCGCCGAGGAAGTCCTTCGCCGCGGCGACATTGGCGGCGACGGCGGTCTCGTCGGTGACATCGGTAGCGAAGTAGCGCGCCTTCGCTTCGCCCAGCGCGGCCACCGCTTCGGCGCCCTTGTCTTCGTTGACGTCGAACAGCGCGACCCTGCCGCCGTCGGCGACGATGCGGTTGGCGACGGCGAGGCCGAGGCCGGAGACGCCGCCGGTGACGACGGCGCGGATGGAATCAGCTTGCATGGCGGTCCCGGGGATGACGGAAGCCGGCGATTTTACAAGAGTCGGGCGCGTGCCCGCCGCTACCGGCCCGACGTCGGTGACCTGCGCAGGAAGTCCGCCAGTCCGGCCGGTGGCAATCCGGGCGCGAACAGGAAGCCCTGGCCCACCGGCACGCCCAGCTGCAGCAGGAAGCGCCGTTGCGCCTCGTTCTCGATGCCCTCGGCCACCAGCCCCAGCCCGAGGCTGCGCGCGATGCCGGCCACGGCCTGGCACACCGCCACGTCGGACTGGTTGCCCGGCACGCCGGACACGAACAGCTGGCTGAGCTTGAGGCCCTGGATCGGCAGGCGGCGCAGGTAGTTGAGCGCGCTGTAGCCCTCGCCGAAGTCGTCGATCGCCAGGCCCACGCCCAGCGCACGCAGCACCGCGAAATTGCGCACGGTCTCCGGGGCATCCTCGATCAGCACGCGCTCGGTGAATTCCAGTTCCAGCGCCTCCCCGGGCAGGTCGTACGCGGCCAGCAGCTCGCGCACCGACGCGGTGAGGTCGCTGCCCAGCAACTGCCGGTACGACACGTTCACCGCGACGCGCACGATGCCCAGGCCCTGGTCGCGCCAGGCGGCGACCTGCTCGCAGGCCTCGCGCAGCACCCAGTGGCCGATGCGCACGATGTCGCCGGTGCCCTCGGCCTGGGTGATGAAATGGTCCGGGCGGGTCTCGCCCAGGCGCTCGTTGCGCCAGCGGATGAGTGCTTCCACGCCGACCATGCGCCCGCTGTCGAGCTCGACCTGCGGCTGGTACACCAGGTGGAATTCCTGGTTGTCGGTGGCCTGGCGCAGTTGCGTCTCGAACTGCAGACGGTCGCGCTGGGACTGCGCCAGCGCCGGGTTGTAGGCCAGGCGGCCGTTGCGCGTGCGGCGCTTGCTTTCGTACATCGCGGCATCGGCGTGCTGGATCAGGGTCTGCGCGTCGCTGCCGTCCTGCGGCGAACATGCCAGGCCGATGCTGGCGGTGACCACGAACTCGTCCTTGCCGAAGCCGAAGCCGACCCCGAAGGCGGCGAGGATGGCATCGGCCAGGCGCTCCGGACGGCCGGGATCATCGCCGCAGCCGCAGACCACCAGGAACTCGTCGCCGCCGAAGCGCGCGATCAGGCCTTCCTCGCCCACCGCGCGGCGCAGGCGCTCGGCGGCCGCGGTGAGCAGCTCGTCGCCGGCGGCATGGCCGAAGACGTCGTTGACCAGCTTGAAGCGGTCGAGGTCGATGTAAAGCACGGCCACCGGGCGTGCCTCGGCGAGCCGGGTGGCGATCTCGGCCAGCATGGCGTCGCGGTTGAGCAGGCCCGTCAGCGGGTCGCTCCGCGCGAGCACCCGCAGGTTCTGTTCGCCGTGCTTGCTGACGGTGATGTCCTGCAGCGTGCCGGTGACCAGGGACGCGCCGGCCACGCCACGGCCGCGTTCGCCGATCACGCGCACCCAGAAGCCATGGCCGTCGCCGCGCTGGCCCTGCAGGTCGAGTTCGAATCCGGCACCGCTGCGTGCGCCGCCCAGCGCCTTGCGCAGGCGCTCCGCGTCGGGCGGCAGCAGGCAGGCAAGCATCGCGTCCATCGCACCGGGATGCTGGGTGCGGCCGAGGATGCGCGCCGCCTCGCGCGTCAGATAGAGCTGGTCGCTGGCGCGGTCCCATTCCCAGCCACCGATGCTCGCCAGCGCCTGCACGCGGTCGAACAGGCTGCTGTCGCGCTTGAGCGCGGTGACGTCGGACACCATCGACAGCACCTGGTCCGGGCGGTCGGCACCGGCGGAGTAGTGCGGGATCGAGGTCACCGACAACCACAGCAGGCGCCGGCGCGTGCGGTGGTGCAGGCCCAGCAGCGCACTGCGCACCACCCGCTGCTCGCGCAGCGCCCGCACGGCCGGGTATTCCGACATCGGCATCTCGCTGCCATCGGGGCGCAGCGCCATCCACTCGGCAGGCAGGCTGCCGTCGCGCGGGATGGGCGCACTCTCGCGCACGCCGAACATGCGCAGGGCGGCGGGATTGGCGTGCAGCACGTCGCCATTGGCCGACTGGATGACGATGGCCTTGTCGATCTGCTCGATCAGGTCGTGGTAGCGCACCTCGGCCTCGCGGCGACGGCTGAGGTCGCGCGCCACCGCCACCACGCAGCGCTCGCCGTCATGCTCGAAGCCGGCCGAATGCACCTCCACCGGGAAGCGCGTGCCGTCGGCGCGCATGTTGCTGACCTCGATCACATAGGTCTCGCCGCGATCGAGCGCTTCCAGAACGGGCGCCATGTGGTCCCGGGGCAGGTCCGGATTCAGCACGTGGATCGGCTTGCCCACCACCTCCTGCCGCGGCCGGCGGTACGCGGCCATGCCGGCGCGGTTGAGGTCGAGCACGGTGCCGTCGGCGGCGATCACGCTGACGGGGTCCGGGACTGCATGGAACAGGGCGCGATAGCGCCTCTTGGCGTCCTGCACCGTGGCACTGGCCGCGCGCAGGGCCTCGGCCGCGCGCGCCATCAACCGGCGCGTCGGCGCAGGCAGCGTGCCGTCCCGCGCGGCGGCCTCGAGCTCCGCCAGGACCTCGCCACCGCAGCCGTCGACCGGCATCCGCGGGGCTGGTCCG
>DATBUS010000105.1:0-2501 GCA_036515815.1 Luteimonas sp. | reverse complement strand
CGGCGCGAGGTTGCCCGGGGACAGGGCCTGCCAGCGTCGTGCCGCCGCTTCGGCGGCGTCCGGGTCACCGCCGGCAATGGCTGCGGCCAGCAACAGCTGCTGCGTGATGGCGTCACCGGCACCGCGGCTTGCGGCCGCCTCGCTCCAGGCGGTCGCTTCCGCGGCCGGGGGCGCGATGCCGGCCCCTTCCGCGGGCCGCGCGGTCGCCTCCAGCACCGTGGCCAGGGCCAGGTCGCGTGCGCCGTCCGATCGTCCCAGCGCCCGCGCCACCCGCGTCGCATAGTCCTGCCAGGCATCCGCCGCCGCGCGTGCCTGTTCCAGCTCGGCGGCCGAGGGTTCGCGTTCCTGCGGCGCCTGGGCGAACACGGGCGCGCCGAACGCGACAAGCAGCAGTGGAAGCAGGATGCGGACGGACATGCGTGGCTCCTCGGGCCCTGGCAGCCGCGGCAGCATAGCGGCCGCGGCGTCGCGCCGGCCTGAAGCCCTCCGGTCCCTGCCCGCCTCAGTAACCGGCGGCCTGCCCGTCCTTGCGCGACTCGCTGGCGCCGGTCCAGCCGCCATGCGGATTCACCATGATCGCCTGGTAACCGCCAAACGGGCCCAGCGCCGAGCGCACGGAATGTCCGCGGTCCATCAGTGCGCGCACGGTGGCCTGCGGGAAGCCGGACTCGAGCTCGATCCAGCCGCCATCGGACATCACCGTGGCGCGGCCCGCCGGCTCGGTCGAGCCATCGTGGTGGATGCGTGGCGCGTCGCCGGCCTCCTGCAGGTTCATGCCGAAATCGATCATGTTGATGAGGATCTGCACGTGGCCCTGGGGCTGCATCGCGCCGCCCATGAGCCCGAAGGACAGCCAGGGCTTGCCGTCGCGGGTCGCGAAGGCCGGGATGATGGTGTGGAACGGGCGCTTGCCCGGCGCGTAGGCATTGGGATGCGAGGCGTCGCCGAGCACGAACTGCTCGCCGCGGTCCTGCAGGATGAAACCGAGCCCGGGCGGGACCATGCCGCTGCCCATGCCGCGGTAGTTGGACTGGATCAGCGAGACCATCATGCCGTCGGCGTCGGCGGTGGTCAGGTAGATGGTGTCGCCCTGGTCGAGCTCGGCCGGGGTGGCCGGCTGCACCTCGCGCAGCACGCGCCCGGTCGACATCAGCCGGCCGCGTTCGCGCGCGTACTCCTTCGACACCAGCTTCGCGACCGGTGCCGGATGGAAGGCTGGGTCGGCATACCAGCGCGCGCGGTCGGCAAAGGCCAGCTTCTTGGCTTCCACGAACAGGTGCACGTGCTCGGGGCTGCCGAAGCCATGGGACGCCAGGTCGTAGGGTTCCAGCAGGTTGAGCATCTGCAGCGCGGAGATGCCCTGGCCATTGGGTGGCAGCTCCCACAGCTCGACGCCGCGATAGGTGGTCGAGACCGGCTCGACCCATTCGCCCTGGTGCGCGGCGAGGTCGGCATAGGACAGGAAGCCATCGTTGGCCGCGAAGTAGGCATCGATCGTGCGCGCGATGTCGCCGTTGTAGAAGGCATCGCGACCGCCATCGGCGATCGCCTGCAGGGTGTCGGCCAAGTTCGGGTTCTTCCAGGTCTCGCCGTGGCGGGGCGCGCGGCGGGTGCCGTCGGCGCCGGCCACCGTGAACTGCTCGCTGAAGCCCGGCCACTTCGACAGCCGCGGCACGGAGCGCGCCCAGTAGTAGGCGATGGTCTCGTGCACCGGATGGCCTTCGCGCGCGTAGCGGATCGCCGGCGCCAGGTTGTCGGCCATCGGGCGGCGGCCGAAGCGCCCATGCAGCGCGAACCAGGCATCCACCGTGCCCGGGACGGTGACCGGCAATGGCCCGTGGGCGGGGATGTCGACCAGTCCGCGACGCTCGAATTCGGCCGCGGTCAGCGACATCGGCGAGCGGCCCGAGCCGTTGTAGCCATGCAGCCTGCCGGTCTTCGGGTCCCAGACGATGGCGAACAGGTCGCCGCCGATGCCGTTGCCGGTCGGCTCCATCAGGCCCAACGCGGCATTGGCGGCGATCGCCGCGTCCACAGCGGAGCCGCCGGCCTTCATCACGTCCAGCGCGACCTGGGTCGCCAGCGGGTGGGAGGTCGCGGCCATCGCGTGCGGGGCATGCACCTCGCTGCGGGTGGCGAAGGGCTGGCCGGTGATGCGGTCGGCGGCATGGGTGGCCGGCACCGTGGCCAACAGCAGGGCGGCGAGGAGGAGGCGTGGCTGCAGGGACATTCGCAAGCGGACCGGGGATGGCGGAAGCGCGACCTTAGCAAGCCCACCTAGGGTGCGCCCCCGATTGAACCGCGGCGGCGGGAGCGGTCCACTGGCCGCAGACTCCTGCGGGACCGCTCCCATGCTGCACGCGCGCCTGGACAACGACTCGACCTCCGCCCTCCATCTGCGCGGCCTGCAGCCGTCGCCTCCGCCGCCCGCGCCGCCGGAAGCCGCCAACGCCCCCGCGCTGCAGCCGCTGCAGGGCCGCCACGAGCCCGGCTACCACCCG